>NZ_LS483364.1:313928-627857 GCF_900475275.1 Streptococcus sanguinis
GAACAGTCTGAATCGACTCCTAAGCTAAGCCAGCAGGATTGGCAGTTAAGTCTAGCTTTTGCCTTTGTGGCGGGGGTTATTGTGCTGACCTATATCGCCATCAATGTGCGGGTGCCGGGGATTGTAGAGAAGTCTGGCATGGGGACACCCCAAACTGCAGGCATGATTCTTTCCTTGATGCAGTTGATTGGGATTGCAGCGGGCATCAGCTTTGCCAGTTTGACCCGTCTTTTTAGAGATAAACTGCTGATGCTTTCTGGTCTGGTTTTTGGCCTGACTCAGATTATTATTGGCTTCTCACCAAATCTCTTGTCACTCAGCTTTGCTACTATTAGCGCCGGCTTTGTCTATAGTGTCGGTCTGACGACCATTTTTTACACCCTATCCGAGCGCATTTCCGCCCACCTACTCAATCAAGCCACTTCTATCGTGATTTTAGGCTGCAGTATCGGAGCAACGGCCACTACATTTGTCCTCAGTTTCATCGGGAGCTTCTCCAATGCTCCAGCCTTTATCTTCAGCGTTTTGGGTATGGCTATGATTCTGACCTCGCTCTTTGTTCTAAGATTTAGCAAAGAAAAGAGCGGCATGGCTTCAGGAAGTTAGGAGGTTATACGATGCGTCTGGATAAATTTTTAGCAGAAAATGGTCTGGGCTCACGTGCTCAGGTCAAGCAGCTTCTAAAGAAAGGGCTGGTTTTGGTCAATGGCAGAGCAGAGAAATCACCTAAGACCCAGATTGATGAGGCAGCAGATGACATTGTCGTTTCTGGCCAAAGGCTGACTTATGAGAAATTCGTCTACTACCTTCTCAACAAGCCGCAGGGAGTCATTTCGGCGACAGAGGATGACCGTCATCAGACGGTTCTGGACTTGCTGGATGAGACTGCCCGTCAGAAAGAAGTCTTTCCTGTCGGCCGCTTGGATATTGATACCCACGGCCTGCTCCTTCTGACCAATAATGGCAAGCTAGCCCATGCCATGTTGTCACCCAAAAAGCACGTAGAAAAAATCTACCGAGCTCAAGTGGCTGGCCTGATGGAGCAAGCAGATGTAGAGCGATTTGCTGCAGGAATAGAACTGAAAGACTTCACCTGTCAGCCAGCTCAGCTCAAGATTTTAGAGCTGGATGAGGCAAAAGAGACTTCTCTCGTAGAAATTACCCTAGCGGAAGGTAAATTCCACCAGGTCAAGCGCATGGTGGCTGCCTGCGGAAAAGAAGTCACGGATCTTCAGCGCCTCACGATGGGGCCCCTACAGTTGGATCCTGCATTGGCTCTTGGAGAATGGCGGAGATTGACTATTGATGAATTAGAACGTTTAACAATTTTTAAAGTCGAGCTTTAAAATCCAGCACCTAATGAATAGGTGCTGGGTTTTAATTTACGCCGTTTTTGGGATGTATTCAAAAATTACTATATATCTTAGGCACAATTCTTTTGATAATTTCCTGATGACAATTGGACTGAATTTTGATTGAAAACGCTAACTATTTTGTTTATACTAATAATATAGGAGGGCTAGAAGTGTTATCAAATGAGCTCATTGAAAAATTTCAGCTTTTATCCAAATATTCAGATTCTTCTCTTGAGGAAATGGAAAAACTTCTAAAAATTAATCGTAAATATCTTATTCTGCAAATTGAAAAAATTAACGATGTTTTAGAATCTTTTCATTTTCCAGTTATTGAGGTGAAAGGAGGACGAATTAGAACTCCGGCAGTATCCTTGAATAGCCTTTTTGAAAAGATATCTCATCATACAGGTGACTATCTTTTTCATGAAGAGCGCTTAGAAATGATTGTGCTTTACATTCTGTTGGCTCAGCACTTTGTATCCAATCAGCATTTACAGAATCTATTGCAGATGAGCAGAAATTCAGTCCTGTCGGATATAAAAAGGCTTAAGCAACATTTACTTTCTTATCAGATAGAACTGTCTTATACTCGTAAACAGGGATATTTTTTAGCAGGAAAAACAAAAAAGCTCATTTATCTATTAGAGAAGACATTGAGTGAGCTTTTGTCAATAGCGAGTGGGCGCTGGGTACTTCGATATTTGCTTGAAGATTGTGGTCTAGAGCTTAATGATGGGGAAGTTGCAGACAGACTCGTTTTACTCGGAAAAAAGTATAACATTCATTTTTTGTCTGAAAAAACGAAAGAAGTAAGCTGTCTTATCGCTATTTTAAAAGCGGGGAGTTTAAAAATATGTCCTGACGATGATATTGTCTTAGGAGAGATATATACAAATTCTTTGTTTGATTTATGTGAAGAACTATTACAAACTTACCCAGAGTTGGCAGGCAAAAAGAATTTTATCTTTTCTCGCTTGCTAGGTTGTACAGAAGGAAATCTTCAAGTTTTTTCTGACCAAAGGGTATTTGAGTTGATGGAAGATATAATAGAACAGGTCAAAGCTCATACAGGAGCAGATTTTTCTCAATCTCCTCAATTTCGTCAAAATTTATACTCGCATCTTTATCCAGCGTATTATCGCCTGTTATTTGATATTCCTTTAATAAATCCATTGAAAGAACAGATTAAAGCAGATTTTGGCTCACTCTACTATTTGGTAAAACGAAGTCTTATTCCTTTAGAAGAATACGTAGGCAAACTATTAAGTGATGATGAGGTAGCTTACTTCACGATTCATTTTGGTGGATATTTAGAGGGAGAGTATAAGAAAGATAGTATACAAACTTTAAGGGCTTTGAGTATCTGTCCAAATGGAGTGAGTTCTTCCCTGATTCTTCAGGCGGAATTAAAGCATCTTTTTCCAAATATGATGTTTAAGCCTGTTCACCAGCTTGATGAAGCTAAAAAGATAGACATTGAAGAATATGACCTTGCTTTTTCAACAGTTCCGTTTGAATCAGAAAGACCAGTCTATATACTGCAGCCTGTTATGAAGGCTGTTGAAAAGACCATGTTAAAACGCAGAGTCATCAGTCAATTTTCTTGGATTGAAACTCAAGGAATTTCCTTAGACGGGTTGATAGAAATTATAGAGCGACATACAACGATTCATCACTATCCTGAGCTAATGAGAGAACTATCGAATTACTTGATAGGCTGGCAACAAGGTCAGACGAGAGGAGGATATGGTTTGACAGAATTATTAAAAAAAGAATTTATTCAACAGACTAATCAGGTCAAGGATTGGAAAGAAGCTATTTCTTTGGCAGCTGCACCTTTGCTGAGGGAAAATTATATTGAGCAGTCTTATATTGAAGGAATGATTGCTTCTGTGGAGAAGTTAGGAGCCTATATTGTACTAGCACCGAAAGTCGCTGTTCCTCACGCTGCTCCTGATTTGGGGGTAAACAAGGTAGGAATGAGCTTGCTGCAGGTGGCAGAGCCAGTTGATTTTGATGTAAAAGGAGATGAGGAAAAACAAGTTCAGTTGATTTTTGTACTTGCCGCCATTGATTCAACTGCGCATTTGAAAGCTTTACAAGAGCTTGCTATGATTTTAGATGACGATGAGTCCATAGAACAGTTAATTGCAGCAGAAAATCCAGATGAAATAATGGAAATCATTACCGAAACAATAAAGAATGGAGAAAAAGATGATTAAAATTGTCACAGTTTGTGGAAATGGTATTGGCAGCAGCTTACTTCTTCGGATGAAAGTAGAAGCCATTGCCAAAGATTTAGGAATAGAAGTAGAAGCGGAATCTTGTGATTCTAATGCAGCGGTCGGGAAGGGAGCGGACCTATATGTGACAGTGAAAGAATTTCAAGATATCTTTCCTGAGGGAACAAAGGTTTGTATAGTTAAGAGCTATACAAATCGCAAAAAAATCGAAGCAGACCTTGTTCCTGTATTAGAAGAAATGAGAAATCAATAAGAAGAAAGAATGGAGGTTCAGCCATGAATGGTATACTCACGCTGTTTCAAAATATCTTAAGTGAACCAGCCTTTTTAATGGGACTGATAGCTTTTGTTGGTTTAGTAGCTCTTCGAACTCCAAGTCATAAAGTTTTGACTGGAACACTAGGGCCGATTCTAGGGTATTTAATGTTAGCCGCTGGAGCAGGAGTTATTCAAAATAATTTATCTCCTTTAGCTAGTTTGATTGAAAAAGGGTTTGGTATTACAGGTGTTGTTCCCAATAATGAAGCTGTAACATCAGTTGCTCAGAAAATACTGGGTGTTGAGACGATGACAATTCTCATTGTTGGCTTATTGCTAAATTTATTATTTGCTCGTTTTACTCGCTTTAAATACATCTTTTTAACAGGGCATCATAGTTTCTTTATGGCTTGTTTATTGTCAGCCGTTTTAGGAGCAATTGGCTTTAAAGGAGCTGCCATGATTGCAGTAGGAGGATTTATATTAGGTGCTTGGTCAGCTATTTCTCCAGCTATTGGACAGAAATATACTCTTCAGGTAACGGACGGAGACGAGATTGCAATGGGACATTTTGGCAGTCTGGGTTACTATCTCTCAGCCTGGATTGGATCTAAGGTAGGAAAAGGCAGCACCAGTACAGAGGAGTTAAAAATTTCAGAAAAATGGAGTTTTCTTCGCAATACTACTATATCAACAGGTATTGTCATGGTTATCTTTTATCTGATAGCAACAATTGCTTGTCTGATTCGTAGTCCTAAAACAGTTGAAGAGTTAGCAGCTGGTAAGAATCCTTTTATATTTGCTATCGTCAGCGGTCTAACTTTTGCGGTTGGTGTCGCTATTGTATATGCAGGGGTACGGATGATACTTGCTGATTTGATTCCTGCTTTTCAAGGTATCGCTACTAAGCTTATTCCGAATGCTGTACCAGCTGTGGACTGTGCTGTATTCTTCCCTTATGCGCCTACAGCAGTTATTATTGGTTTTGCCTTTAGCTTTTTAGGTGGACTGATTGGCATGTTCATTCTGGGAGCAATAGGTGGTGTGCTGATTATTCCCGGTATGGTTCCTCACTTTTTCTGTGGTGCAACAGCGGGAATCTATGGTAATGCAACTGGAGGACGCAAGGGAGCTGTTTTAGGTTCTTTTGTAAACGGTCTATTCTTAGCCTTTTTACCTGCAGCAGTTTTGCCAGTATTAGGTGAACTAGGTTTTGCAAATACGACCTTTGGTGATTTTGACTTTGGTGTATTTGGTATTTTGTTAGGTCGTGTAGGAGATTCTGTTGGTCAAGTTGGTATTTATGTGATAGTAGCAGTTCTAGCTGTTATATTGCTTTTACCAAATTTCCTCAGCAGATCAGATACAGCACTGAATAATGTTTGCGACGAAGAAGAATAAGAGGGCGAATGATGGCACGAAAATTATCTATTAAAGTTTATTCAGATGGCGCAGTTTTGGAAACTATGCTAAAGGATCTAAATTCTGGTTTGGTATCGGGATTTACCACTAATCCTAGCTTAATGAAGAAAGCAGGTATCACCAGCTATATAGGATTCGCTAAAGAAGTATTAAAGGATATTAAGGAATTTCACGTTTCTTTTGAAGTGTTTGCTGATGACATTGAAACAATGGAAAAAGAAGCAGAAAAAATAGCCTCACTGGGAGAGAATGTTTATGTAAAAATACCTGTGACAAATTCTAAAGGGGAATCAACTGTTGATTTAATGAAACGTCTAGCAGCAAAAGGTGTTAAAATCAATGCTACAGCTATTTTCACTCTTGAACAAGTTCGCGAGGTAGTTGGAGCTTTGAAGGCAGGTACTCCAGGGATAGTGTCAGTTTTTGCTGGACGTATCGCAGATACGGGTGTGGATCCTGTGCCGATTATGAAAGAAGCACTGTCTATTTGTCGTCAAAAAGACGGAGTAGAGTTGTTGTGGGCTAGTCCGCGCGAAACCTATAATATTTATCAAGCGGATGAGTTAGGGGTTGATATTATTACCTGTACCTCAGATTTGATTCAAAAATTATCGTTAAATGGTAAAGATTTGACAGAATATTCCCTAGAAACAGTTCAGATGTTTTTGAAAGATAGTACTAGTCTTGGTTTTAAAATCTTAGATGACTGATTAAATATTTTAAAATCCTAACCTTAAACCCCAGTTCTTAATGAAGTAGTGCTGGGGTTTTAATTTGTTTCCTTGACCGAGGCAGAGATACTTTCTTTAGAAATCTTTGGGGTTGAATTGTAAATAACATAGTACTTCACAGTTATTTTTTTGCATCTCATATGGTTATAATCTACCAAATGCTAGCCCAAGTTATAAATTTTTTCACTAGTGAATGTTTTACTAGTTATTATATATGGTATAATAAATTTCAAGATAGTAAATAGTTAGTTTGCTAGCAATGAGAATTCACTGTTAAAATCATTATAGAGGAGGATGTTATGAATCAGAATGAGTGGGTTGCGCAGTTTGAAGCTACTTATCATCGAAAACCAACAGCTCAAGAGTTTCAAGCGGCAAAGACAAGTGGGCAGTTTGTAACTCAAGAAATTCCTAAAGCAACAACGATGCTTCAAGCTAAGAACAAGCGCCGTAACCTTATAGTGGGGATTTCAATCGCTGTTACAGTCTTAGGAATTTTGGTGTTTGTACTATTTGGAATGGGACCGAAGATTTCGGATCTTGATGGCGTATGGATTAATCCAGCTGACTCTATTTCTTTTGTTTATGAACTGAATGATAAGAAAAAGCTATTTAATGGTAAAAAAGATATTGAAAAATTAGCTGAAGGAGACAAAGCTAAGGCTGATTTTGAAAAATTTATTAAGGCAGAAAACAATCCAAAAATTAAGACCTTAGCTGATTTTGATAAGCATTTCAAACTCAATACCAAGGCTATCTTTTCTGCTTATATTGACGAAAACAAGATTTACCACCTTCTGCAAAATGATGGCAGTATGATTATTTATGATAGTCGTTCAGGTATCAATAGTTCAAATGACTCACAGTATATCAAGCGTCTTCGATTTTATAAAGTTCAGTATCCTAAGGCATTTGTTGGTGAGTGGAAAATTCGTTATAAAAATAGTGAAAATTCAAAGAACGTAAGTATTTCTGATGTTGGAATTGTAAATATAGAATCCGATCGTGATGAAGAATATAATTCTAGTGATTCGAGTAGATTGGGGCTCTATCCCTTTGTAGAATATACGAAATTGATTTCTGATAATCCAGAAGAGAAACTGAGTGAAAAAGAAGTTGGGGAAAAGATTGCCATGATTAAAGAATCAGTCAGTGAAGAAGGCTATCAAGTCCAAAGTAATAAGGATATCTACATTGATATCAATTCTAACAATTATTTCGTAGTAGTTCAAAATGGTAAGAAAATACTTATTCTTGATACTGGTGGTACAATCAGAGCAAGTTTAGAAAGATAGATGAACTAAAGTTTTTTAACCAGTCCTAGGAGGCTGGTTTTTTATGACTATCCTGAGCGGATTATCTCTTTATTTGCTTGCTGGGGAATAGCCACCTATGCTTGGCCATCTAGCAAAAATTACAATTTAGATGGGAAGAAGATAGAGTAGAATCATTTGACAAAGGTAGTCCTTCTTGGTAGAATAAGAATGTCGTAATGACAAATAACTTCTTCTTGGTTGCAGGCCATGCCAAACCTGTCACTCGGATGAAGCGTAAAGAAAAGGAGTATATCATGGCAATCTCAAAAGAGAAAAAAAATGAAATCATTGCACAATACGCACGTCACGAAGGTGACACTGGTTCAGTAGAGGTACAAGTTGCTGTCCTAACTTGGGAAATCAACCACCTCAACGACCACATCAAACAACACAAAAAAGACCACGCTACTTACCGTGGTTTGATGAAGAAAATCGGTCGCCGTCGTAACCTCTTGGCTTACCTTCGTAAGAACGACGTTAACCGTTACCGTGAGTTGATCAACTCTCTTGGACTTCGTCGCTAATCTTGCGTCTAAAACGTTTCTATACTTCGTTGACTTCGCCTCGATGTACCATTAGTACAATCTTCGCCTCGTCGCCTAGTTTATAAACGTTTTATCCAGCAAGAATCATGATGCTAAGGGCGTCAAAAATCCGTATGAAAATAGGGAAACGACATCGTGTTCGATGAACACAAGGAGTTTCATCTTTTTCACGAGAATTTTAGTCCGAGCTCAAATTAGTTCTCTGATTTCAGAGGGCTTTTTTGTTTTGTTAACTCGCTTAAGCCATGTTCAATTGAATACACAAAGTTGAAACTACTCCACTAAAGAGTAGTTTTTCTTTTTCACTAGGATTTTAGCCTGAGCTCAAGTTAGCTCTCTGGTTTTGGAGGCATTTTTATTCATCGCTCCTCTTAGTATATTTCAAGATATTCAAATATCATTTCCTGGTCTAATTCTTCTAATGTTTCCAAACAAAAAGCTCTTCTATGATTTTAGAAGAACTTTTTCTATCAGCGGCTTTACTCTTTCAAGAATTTTTGGATTGCAGGAGCGGCAGTGATAGCAAATCTTTCGTCAATACGATGCTCTCCACCTTCTACTGTGACCAGCTCTGCATTTGGAATGGTCTGACTTGCTTCGACAGCATACTGATAGGGCACGACTGCGTCATCGGTACCATGGATAATAAGGGTCGGAGCTGTGATTTTGGTCTGTTCGGCTTGGATGTCAATGTCTAAGGCATCGATTAGATAAATCTTGCCCAGAGTAGT
The DNA here is from genome assembly GCF_900475275.1 of Streptococcus sanguinis. Taxonomy (NCBI): domain Bacteria; kingdom Bacillati; phylum Bacillota; class Bacilli; order Lactobacillales; family Streptococcaceae; genus Streptococcus; species Streptococcus sanguinis. Next base: position 322,530 of record NZ_LS483364.1, read on the forward strand.
ATTGTGGTGTGTCAGGCTATCAGGAAGTTGGTCGAAGTCAGGACTCCCTAGCTCACGATAGGTCTCTTTGGCATCATCGAAAAGAACGAAAGCTGGAAAGATAAGCAGGAGTTTGTGTACGCGGTCTGGATAAGCAGCAGTATAGAGACTGGCAACGACACCGCCTTGGCTAGCACCGAATAAGCTCATTTTGCTTTTATCTACAAAGGTCTCGGAACTCAGCTTTTCCATGACTTGAGTCAAGTCTGTGAGTTCGGTCTTGACCGACATATTCAGCATATCCTGTCCACCGCTTTTCGATTGGCGGCTGCCGCCGTAGAAATCAAAGCTGTAAACCAGATAACCTTGCTTTGCCAGCAGCTGACTGTACATTTCATATTGCTCAAGGGTATTGTTCAATCCATGTGCGATAACAATAGTCGGCAATTTTTTACTCTTGTAGTCAGAAGGAGCAGTAATCTTTCCGTAGAGCTGCTTGTCAGCGTATGAAACGCTGTATTCCTCGGACACAATGTCCTCTGTCGGAGTCGGTTGATTTTCGCTTTTCTCACTAGAAGCTGTTTGTGTGGTTTCTAGCTTAGGAGGAGTAGAGTTCAGTTTGGTCTGGGAGTGCCAGAAGAACAGAGCCAGTCCTGTCAAGATCAAGACTGCTAAGAAAGTCCAAATATACTTCATAGTTCTCTCCTTTCAGTATTTGTAGTATTATAGCGGAAATGAATGTATTTTACAAGAAGAGAGCTTTCTTGTTTTTTGATTTTTCTGCCTTTCATACAAGAAAATCCAATTCACTTATCTAAGCGAGATTCTGATAATCTTGAATTTTTTAGAAAATCTTGCTAGACTATAGCTACTAAGATAAAAACACAGTTCTGGTTGGTAGTCCAGACGCAAAAACCATTTTTTGTCAGTAACCTTCCTCCTTGGTTGTCCATTCTTAGGGATTTTTTAAAGGAGGTGCTGTCATGGATAAGATTTCAATGACGCTGACAGTTTATTTTGAAGAGGGATTTTGGCATGGTCTTTTCGAGCAGGAACATGCTCAATCTTATAGAGTTTGCCGAGTCACCTTTGGTGCAGAGCCTAGCACGCAGGAATTGTTGGATTTTCTAAACCGTTATTATCATCGGTTGCAGTTTAGTCCTAGCATCAGAGTGAAGGAGAGGACTAAGTCGGTCAGTCCTAAACGCCTGCAGAGACAGGCTAAAAAAGAGCAGATGGCTTCACGTTCTTCAAAGTCTCAGGAAGCGCTGAGTCTGCAATTAGAAGAGCAAAAGAAAATCGATCGAGTCAAGCGTAAGCAGCAGAAAGAACTGGCTAAGCAAAGGAAATTCGAACTCAAACAGCAAAAACGATTGGAAAAGCACAAGGGGCATTGAGCCTGGTTTTTCTTATTTATATGGGAAAGTCTTCCGTAGGGAGGCTTTTTGTTTGTCAGGCAATCAGTGAGTGGCTTAAAAAGTGAATTGATTTCTCCAAGTCGTTTTATTTGACAGATGTAACAAAAGAGATTACAATATAATCATAAAATAAAAATTACAAGAGTAGTTTTGAAAAGGAGAAGTTATGATTGAAATCACATATTTGGATGCTGTCAAGCAGGAGCGGAAGATGACCTTTGAGTCTTATCAGGAGTTTGAGCAGTCCCAGCAGGCCTGCTTGATTGGAGTGGCAGATTATTACCCAGTTAAAAAACTGACTTATAAAGGTCATGATTTGAACTACCAGGGCACTTATGGGGACGTCTTCTTTTTCCTGATGAAGCAGGATTTGACAAAGTTTGACTAAGAATAAAGGAGAAAAATAATGGTAAAAGTAATCACAGATGCAACATTTGAGCAAGAAACAAAAGATGGATTAGTGCTCATTGACTTTTGGGCCACTTGGTGCGGACCTTGTCGGATGCAGGGGCCAATCCTTGACAAGCTCTCAGAGGAACTTTCTGAAGATGAGCTCAAGATTGTCAAGATGGATGTGGATGAAAATCCAGCTACAGCACGCACTTTTGGCATCATGTCTATCCCGACCTTGCTCTTTAAAAAAGACGGTCAAGTCGTCAAGCAGGTGGCGGGTGTTCATACTGCCCAGCAGATTAAAGCCATTATGGCTGAGTTGGCATAAAGTAAGATGACGGTTATATAGGCCTGTTTTAAAATGAGACTGCTCTTGTTTGGAGCGGTCTTTTTTATTTCGATTATAACAATAATGAGTCAATTTAAAATTTTTGTTTGAAAATGCATATTTTAAGGTATAATAAGTTGAGGTAAATTTTTTCCAACGGGATCGCGCTATAGAGCTGCATTATTTAAAACATAATGGGAATGAGGTGATGATTATTATTGAGTTGCTAAAACATCTTTTATTTGTTTTTATGATTTTTACACCATTTGTTGCCCCAGCAGTTTTGTGTTTTTTTGTAGGGTGGATGATTCCTAGAGAGCAGATCACACAAAAAAGAATCTTATTAGTATTGGCTTTGTTGATCCCTGTTTTGCTTTTAATTTCGTATTTTGCCCCTCAGATATTAGGCCTAGTGTTTTGGAGTCTGATCTGGTTTTTCATCGGGCTGTTGCGAATGAAGAGTTATACTAAATCACAGTACTGGACAAGATGGTTTATATTTATCGCTTGTTTTAGTGCCTATATTTTACTTTATCTCCGCTTTTTTGGGTCTCTTTATTTTTATTAAACTGTTTAAAAATCAGCTTGAAGCAAATCTTCAAGCTGATTTTGTTTATTCTTTATTGTCTCAACAATTTGCTGTAAGAAATATGATAAAGAAACCAGAAAATCAAAATCTTGTTGTTCCGGGCACGTCAAAAAAAGTTATCATGATATAATAGATAGTAGGCATTAAAATAAATTGGAAAAGGAGCATATCATGAGAAAGATATTTAGATTTTATTTCCTTGTAGCTATAGTAGCTTTATTAGTTGGATGTTCGTTTAATCGCTCAAATACTAGAAGAAATAATTCAGAAGCTCCAAAAAACACTGAGACTTCAACCTATCATAATACGGATGTAACTGGCCCTGCTGCGTCATTTGACTGGAATGCAAAAGTCGGCCCTGTTTCCTATGAGAAAACATACGTTGAAACAAATAGTGGCAAGGAAATCACTACAACTTTAGATGGCGTTAAACAGGCAGCTGATAATCTTGAAAAGAAGAAAAAAGAAATTTCTGACCCTAAGGTTCAAGCGGCCCTTAAATTGGTGGATGCTGTCTTTGTCAATCAAGAAAACTTCGATTTGGTTTTGAAAGCTACAGGGACAAGCAATCAAGAAGAATTTTTTAATAAAATTTGGAATGAGGTTTTAATCCCTATCTTATCTGAACGCTATTCAACTTTTTCAAATGATACGGTCTTTAAATACAAAGGAGAAAGTTACCCTATCAAGGTGTATGCACCAATGTTTTTCAAGGTGAATACCAATGCATTGGGAAAAGCTGGGGCCTATACTCTTGAGGATTATAAGGTAGATGGCGACATGGTTTATTTGCAATTCAAGGCTCCATCAGTAGATACTTATCAATATGAAGTGAAGGCTTCTTATCATGATAACTATAAATAATTCTTCCAAGGAATGGTAGATGAACACAATAAGGTTGTCGAAACCAACTATGCCAAAGGATTGAATATTCGATTTGTCTATCAATTAGCTGCTCTTGATTTTAAAGCAGATAACTATGTGGATTTACAGGGGATGGATTATCTTGATAATAGTACCCATTACCTTGCCATTAAGGTAGATAGTAAGGGAAAAGCTACAATAGACAAAGAAAATATTGCCAATCTTTTACAAATCAATATGACACCAGCGAATGAAGCGAATAAAAAGAAATTTGAATAACCTTTAGTAAGAGCTCCTCGCTATCTGCGCACTCTTATCTCCTACTAGTTGGACATTGAGTAGATAAAACTTCCTAAATTGCATGAAAAAAGCACCTGTTTTGTACCGCACCCCAAAAGTTAGACAGGAAAAATCTAACTTTTGGGGTGCGGTTCACTACCTAACACTCTTCATTAATCCGTCACGGCACCTGTTCCATCAAAGCTCCAAGTATCTTTGACATAAGTTGTCAATTGAGCTATTGTTTTTTCATCGCAAACACACGAAATCATATACACCTTATCATCCTTTTGGAATGTCCAGAGAATAGTATAATTGCCTGATTTAAGGCTCATATTTACTTGAATTGCTTCGTTTCCTCCAACAGTAACAGAAGATCTTGAAACCTTAACAACTTTATTTTTTCCGTTCATGGCACTTTCAAATCTTTGAGCCATCATCTCAGCACTAAATTCCTCTCCTTCATCTACATTTGCTTTTTCTCTATTGGCGGCATTTAAAATAATAGCATTAGTACCACTCTGATCTATGTATTGGATGTTATCTCCACCTTCTACATATTCATATTTTTTCCAGCCACTCGGGATACTGACATATCCATAATCTGCTGAACCGATTCGTTTAGTTTTTTCAGAACTCTGATCACTATCTGATATTTTTTCCTTTACCTTACTACTCGATTCTGTAGTCTCTTTCACAACACTAGTGGAACTAGATTCCGAAGATGATGACTTACTGGACTCTTTCCTTGAACTGCTACAAGCAACAAGACTAACTAAAGACAAGACTGCAACAGCCACTAGTAGGGGCTTATTTTTCATGTTATCTCCTCATTGATAGATTTTTACTAACTAGTCTAACATATTCACCAACGAATTCCTCACGGAATAAGTATCTACTCCCCCAACTCGTTACTGTAAGCAATAATCTGATCAACGGTGTCGGACAAGAACTGGATGGTGTCGCGGAGTGGTTTATCCGTCGAAATATCTGCTCCAATAATCATAGCTGACTCAAGCGGAGTCTTGCTGCCGCCAGATTTGAGTAGCTCAAGCCAGTCACGGGCACCATTTTCGTCATTTTTCAGATGTAGGTAGCCGGCGGTAGAGATAACCAATCCTGCGGAGTAAGTGTAGCTGTACAGCCCCATGTAGTAGTGGGCTTGGCGCATCCAAGTTAAGGCAGCATCGTCGTCGATTTCAACGGCATCGCCCCAGAAGTCCGTCAAGACTTCTTTCATGATAGCGTTGAGTTTGCTTGCGCCGAAAGTTCCGCCTTCTTCAATAAAAGTATAGACCTTGCGTTGGAAGGCAGCTTCCAGCAAGTGGGTGATGAAGTTGTGGAAGTAAGTATCCGTCAGACGGTGAGCCAGGGCAAAGCGTTTTTGGCGAGGATTATCAAATTGGTGCTCCAGATAATCACTGAGCAGGAGCTCATTAAAGGTAGACGGTGCTTCCACATAGTAGGTGGACATGTGGGCGTTGAAATAGCTTTGGTGATTGTCAGAGAAGATAAACTGACCGGAGTGGCCGATTTCGTGAATCAAAGTATAGACATCGCTCATGCGGCCAGTCCAGCTCATGAGGACATAAGGGTGAACCCGATAAGGATCCGCAGCATAGCCTCCAGAATCCTTTCCAGCATTGGCCGCAAAGTCGACCCAGCGTTCTTCCTTGTAGCGGGCAACTTCTTGACAATACTCTTGTCCGAGTGGCTCGACTGACTTCATGACGAGGTCATAGGCGTCATCAATGCTGACTTCGGGATTGAGCTCGCTGTCCAAGTCCAGTTTCCAGTCGGCAAAGGTCATTTTTTCAAGTCCGTTTACCTTAGCGACATGCTTGAGGTATTTCTGAGCTACTGGGGCAAATTCGCTCATAATCAAGTCAATTTGCCGGTCAAACATAGAGCGATCAACTTCTTGCTCTGCCAGTAAGTAGTCAAAGACAGAGTCGTAGCCTTTCATGTCAGCCAGCAATTTTTCAGACTTGACCTGAGCTAGATAGGCAGCAGCGGCAGTATTTTGATGCTGACGAAGACCTTCTGAGAAAGAGCGGAAAGCTTTTTCGCGGATTTCTGCATTTTCATGGTTTTGATAGAAATTCTCATAGGTGACAAAGCTGTTTTTGTAAACTTTACCGTCTACTTCGAAGTCAGCCATGGCAAAGTCGCCAGCCCGCATCTTGGTGTAAATATCCTGTGGACTGTAAAATACCTCACCTAGATTAGTCAAGGCTTTTTCGACATCTGCTCCTAGATAGTGGGCTTTTTTGATTTTAGCCTGGCGAATGGCTGAGGTCAAATGGGGCTCTTGGCCTAGTTTCTCCAAGACAGCCTCGTCTGCACCGACCAGAGCGTCGTCAAAGAAGCTGAGTGCGACATTGGCCTCGGTCTCAAACTCCATGGCTGCTTGGGCAATCTGCGCAAAGCTCTCGTCGCCATAGTCAGTGGTCTGTGGCATAAAACCGTAGTTGCCGATGTGGCTGATTTGGATATAAATCTGCTCTAACTCAGCAAATGCCCGTTCAAAATCTTCGAAAGTGCTAAGTTTGCCTTGATAATCACGGACGAATTTCTGGATGTCCTCTCTGGCCTTTTCGATGGCTCGCAGGAAGTCCTCTTGGTCTTGGTAAAGGGCTGTTAGGTCCCAGAGTTCATTTTCCGGGAATTCAGAACGATGTTTTTGTTCCATAGTCTACTCCTTTTGTCGTATATAGAAATAGTATAGCAAAAAATCCCCCAAAATGTCTTTGGGGGAGAAGGATAAGTCAGTATTTTTTAGATGTTTTTCACTTGAGGATAAAAGTCAAAGTTTCTTTGCTGCAATCCTTTTAAAAAGCAGTAGATAAGACAAGAATACGAAGATAACCAGGCCCAATAAAAGGGTGAAGACGTTTTGAGTTCCTTTTGTCATATTGGGAGCTTGATTAGCGATGACGGCCGTTACTGCAGTACCTATAGCACCCGCAAAGGTCTGGGCCAGTTGAAAGAGTGCAGTCGTATCTGCAGTCTTTCCTTTATCAACTTGAGTCGTTGCTAGGGCAAGTGTGTTATTAAAGGCCATGTTTCGCCCCAAGGTAAAGCAAATATAAATCGCAATAACAGCTGTTAAGGTGAGTTCTTTTGTAAAGATAAGGAGTAAGAGTACAGCCAGGAAAAGAAGTGAATTTCCTGTAAAAAGGGTTGGTTTAGGACCATTTCTATCATAGAGTTTGCCAAAGACAGGAGAGAGGAAGGCTCCAAGCATGGTTCCTGGAAGTAATGCAAAGCCTGCCTGAGCGGTTGAAATGTCTTTTTCTATGACCAAGAAGTTGGGAATCAGAAAATTAGCCGATAGGTTGATAAACTGAAAAATGAAGAAGGGTAAAATAGCCAATAAGACTGTTGGTTGCTTTAAAATCCGAATATCTAAGAATGGATGATCAATCTTCAAGCTCCGATAGATAAAGCAGGCTAGTGGCACTATGCAGAGAACAAGATAGAGCCAATCGATATGTCCTTCTTCTAAGCTAGAGATAGCTACAATGGCAAAGACGAGTGAGCTTGCTAAGAGGAGAAATGAGAGGAGATCAAAGGCGCGTTTCCTAGACTTTTCGGAATTTCTTAAAAAGAAAAAGCCAAGAATAAAGGAAATGATTGGGACAGGAAGAATAAAGGTATAAATCATATGCCAGTCAAAACGACTAATCATAAAACCACCGTAAGTCGGCCCAATTGCTGGTGCTAGGCTGACCACCATCCCAGACAAGCCCATGTAGGTTCCGATTTTTTGCTTAGGAACACGCTCAACAATTAAGTTAAAGAGCAGAGGAATGGCTAATCCGGTAGCTCCTCCTTGTAGGATTCTCCCTACCATCAAGATAGGAAAGCTTGGAGCCAACATGGCAATCAGTGTGCCTAAGCAAAAGTTGGCCAAAGAGGTAAAGAGGATGGTTCTCTCTTTCCAATTGTGGGCTAAGGTAGCTCCTAAAGTAATCGTAATGGCCACTGCTAGTAAATACCCTGTCGTAATCCATTGTAGCGTTCCCAATCCTAACCCAAAGACCTTACTTAGATGCGGGAAGGTTACATTCATACTGGTTTCAGATAAGATGCCTGCAAAGCAAACTAAGGCTGTCGCAAGGAGCGAGAAAAAATCTTTCTTTTCAACTGTTTGATGATCTGGCACGATTGTCTCCTTTACATGTTTGAAATGAGTCACTGTCTTTATTATAAAGCAAGAAATCCTCTTTGAAAAGTGAATAGTGGCTATACCGCCATCTTATTTGACGAATCGAAAGGGAAAAAACGAACTCCGATAGTCAACTATAATCAGCTATAGAAAAGAAAAATAGATTTTCAGTACTTTTTAAGAAAAAAGCCATTTCCAGCCTTTTTCTTTTGCCTGAAATTGTGGTAAAATAAGGTCTGTACGTGCTTGATACAAAGATGAGGATATAATAAGCTATTAAGGCCATAATTTTAAAATCACAGTGCTAACTGAACATGTCCTATGAGTTGATTAAAGTCTTAATATCTTGATCTTTGTAGCCAAGGCGTATGAAAAAATTTGAGCATGTGCTCGGCAAGGAGTCTTTATGACAAAACAAGTTTTTAAAACTATTTTTGCAGGCCGTGAGCTGGTAGTTGAAACCGGACAGGTTGCAAAGCAGGCAAATGGCAGCGCCGTTGTTCGATATGGAGAAAGTACCGTTTTAACTGCGGCAACCATGTCCAAAAAGATGGCTACTGGTGACTTTTTCCCATTGCAGGTCAACTATGAGGAAAAAATGTATGCGGCTGGGAAATATCCTGGCGGCTTTAACAAGCGCGAAGGCCGTCCGTCAACAGATGCGACTTTGACAGCACGCTTGATTGACCGTCCGATTCGCCCTATGTTTGCGGAAGGTTTCCGCAATGAAGTTCAGGTTATCAATACAGTTCTTTCTTATGACGAAGATGCTTCGCCTCAAATGGCTGCTATGTTCGGTAGCTCTTTGGCTCTTTCTATCTCAGATATTCCTTTTAATGGCCCTATCGCAGGAGTTCAGGTCGGCTATGTAGATGGTGAATTTATCATCAATCCTAGCAAGGAACAAAAAGAAGTTTCACTTTTGGAACTGACAGTGGCTGGTACCAAAGAGGCTATCAACATGGTAGAGTCTGGAGCCAAGGAACTTTCTGAAGATATCATGCTGGAAGCTCTTCTCAAAGGGCACGAAGCGGTCAAAGAATTGATTGCCTTCCAAGAAGAAATCGTTGTGGCAGTCGGCAAGGAAAAAGCGGAAGTGGAACTGCTGCATGTTGATGAAGAGTTGCAGGCAGAGATTGTCGCAGTCTACAACAGCGACTTGCAAAAGGCTGTTCAGGTAGAAGAAAAGCTGGCGCGTGAAGCCGCAACTCAGGCTGTCAAAGACCAAGTCACAGTAGTTTATGAAGATAAATACGCGGACCACGAAGAATTCGACCGTATCATGCGTGATGTGGCTGAAATCTTGGAGCAAATGGAGCATGCAGAAGTGCGGCGTTTGATTACCGAAGATAAGGTCCGTCCTGATGGTCGTAAGGTTGATGAAATCCGTCCGCTGGATGCGGAAGTGGATTACCTGCCGCGCGTGCATGGTTCTGGTCTCTTTACTCGTGGGCAAACCCAAGCCTTGTCTGTTCTGACTCTGGCACCAATGGGCGAAACGCAAATCGTGGACGGCTTGGATCCAGAATACAAGAAACGTTTCATGCATCACTATAATTTCCCGCAATACTCTGTTGGTGAGACAGGTCGTTATGGGGCTCCTGGCCGTCGTGAAATCGGACATGGTGCTCTTGGGGAACGTGCCTTGGAGCAAGTCTTGCCTAGCTTGGAAGAGTTTCCTTACGCTATCCGTCTAGTAGCGGAAGTCTTGGAGTCAAACGGTTCTTCTTCACAGGCCTCTATCTGTGCGGGCACTTTGGCTCTGATGGCCGGTGGTGTGCCGATTAAGGCACCGGTTGCCGGAATTGCTATGGGCTTGATTTCAGATGGCAACAACTATACAGTTCTGACCGATATTCAAGGTTTGGAAGACCACTTTGGCGACATGGACTTTAAGGTAGCTGGTACTCGTGAAGGGATTACCGCCCTGCAGATGGATATCAAGATTGAAGGAATTACAGCAGAAATCTTAACAGAAGCTCTTGCTCAGGCTAAGAAAGCCCGTTTTGAAATCCTAGATTTGATTGAAGCGACGATTCCGGCTCCACGTCTTGAATTGGCTCCGACCGCTCCGAAAATCGACACCATCAAGATTGATGTGGACAAGATTAAGATTGTCATCGGTAAAGGTGGAGAAACCATCGATAAGATCATCGCTGAGACCGGTGTTAAGATTGACATTGATGAAGAGGGCAATGTATCCATCTACTCTAGCGACCAAGATGCCATCAATCGTGCTAAGGAAATCATTGCTGGCTTGGTCCGCGAAGCAAAAGTGGACGAAGTTTACCATGCCAAGGTTGTTCGGATTGAGAAATTCGGTGCCTTTGTCAATCTCTTTGACAAGACAGATGCACTGGTTCACATCTCAGAGTTAGCTTGGACTCGGACTAACAATGTTGAGGATGTTGTACAAATCGGTGATGAAGTGGATGTCAAGGTTATCAAGATTGATGCCAAAGGTCGGGTAGATGCTTCCATGAAAGTATTGCTGCCGCGTCCACCAAAGTCTGATAAGCCAAAACATCATCATGACAAGGGACATCATCCACACAAGGAGCACAAAGGTCACAAAGACCATCAAGAAAGTCCTAAAACAGAAGAATAAGAGGTCGCTTATCCCTGTAGACCTCATCAAAAATCGGCAGAGGCGAGCCTAGTTCTCGTCTCTCCTTGTTTAGAGAAGGAAGGAGGCTAGCATGGGTTGGTGGAAGGAATCCATTGATATTGTAAAAGAAAATGACCCGGCGGCACGAACGTCGCTGGAAGTCTTGCTAACCTATCCAGGCATCAAAGCTTTGGCGGCCCACCGCCTCTCGCATTTTTTGTGGCGGCACGGCTTCAAGCTGTTAGCGCGCATGCACAGTCAATTCTGGCGTTTCTGGACCCAGATTGAGATTCATCCTGGCGCTCAGATTGAGTCAGGTGTCTTCATTGACCATGGCAGTGGCCTGGTGATTGGAGAAACGGCCATTGTGGAGAAGGGTGCCATGCTTTACCACGGTGTGACCCTGGGCGGTACGGGCAAGGATACAGGCAAACGGCATCCGACCGTGCGTCGGGGTGCCTTGGTCTCTGCCCATGCTCAAGTCATCGGACCAATTGAGATTGGTGAAAAAGCCAAGGTCGGAGCCGGTGCAGTTGTCGTGGCTGATGTTCCAAGTGATGTGACAGTGGTTGGCGTACCAGCCAAGATTGTCCGTGTTCATGGTGAGAAAGACGAGCCAACCATTCATGAGGTAGAGGAGAAACGGGAATACTATCTAGACAAGCTAGAGCATGCCCGTGAAGCTAGCCACCATTCGTCAAGTCTTTAGAAAAGGTTAGCAAAGCTATCGAAGCAAAATATGACAGGAGGAACCGACATGTCAGATTTATCAGATGCTATTTTGAACCAGGTAGTCCTTGAACTGAAAGAAGGTTTGGACGGTCCTGCCAAGGAGTCCTTTACCAAACTACCGCCTAGCCACCAGCGTGAATGGGCTCGCTATATCGGTGAAGCCAAAAAAGATGAGACCAAACTGCGCCGCATAGAAAAGATGAAGGTGTATTTGCTGAAGCCTTAAAGAAAGAGAACTTATGCTATTAGAGGAATTTGAAGATGTAGCAGCAGTCATTGAGCCAACAGATAGGCAGATTATTGACAAGGGGGAGGTATGCGAAACCATCATCCTGTCTTTTAATGGCGAAATTCTGAAACGTTTGGTCGAGTCAGAGGAAGTCTATCCGGGAGGCTATTTGAAAAGCATCAACGGACAGCATCCATGGTATATTTATGACCAAGGAACTAGCAAGCTAGCAGTTATGTTGGCTCCGATTGGGGCTCCCATGATAGTCGGCCAGCTGGAGGAGTTGGCGGCCAGAGGCTTCAAGAATTTCATCATTCTAGGTTCCTGTGGCGTTTTGGATCGCTCAATTGAGGCGGATAAGATTATCTTGCCGGCTGCTGCTTTGCGAGATGAAGGGACTAGCTATCACTATGCCCCACCGGGTGACGAAGTCGCCTATGACGAGTCTCTGCTGATCGAGCTGGAAGCCATCTTTGACAAGCACGATATTGAGCATATCCGCACCAAGTCTTGGACGACTGATGCCTTTTATCGAGAAACACCTGATAAGGTCAAGCGTCGCTTGGCTGCCGGTGCCCAAGTGGTGGACATGGAAGCTTCGGCTATCATGGCTTGGAGTCAATTTCGCAAGACCAAGGTCTATCAGTTCTTCTACACAGCTGACTATGTGGATCATCATAACCGAATCTGGGATGCCCGCCATGAAGAGCGGACAGCTGATGCCATGACTTTTTTCACTATCGCTTTGACAATAGCAAAGGAACTAGAAAGGTAACTACAAGAATGGCAGTATATTTTTACGGCTGTATCACCATGGATGGCTACTTGGCAGACAGCCAGCACAGGATAGACTGGCTGCATCAGCTTGGTTCTGTAGAGGATACAGGCTATGATGACTTTTACAGGCAAATGGATATCACCATCATGGGCAAGCGGACTTTTGAGGAAATCCAAGATTTGCAAGATGTAGAAAGTTTTTATCAAGCTACGGAAAACTATGTCTTTACGCATGATAGGCACCTGCCTGTCAGCAATTACCAGCCAGTAGCTGGGGATGTGGTGGACTTTGTTCACCAGATTGACAAAGGCAAAAATGTCTTTGTGATTGGTGGTAATTCCTTGGTAGGACCGCTCTTGGATGCGGATCTTTTCGACCACCTCATTATTCAGATAGCACCCCTTATCCTAGGAAAGGGGGTTCCCCTCTTTACCCAAGAGGAAGGGCAGCGCTTTTACCAACTGGATAGCCTCAGACAATTTGGCCCTTTTGCAGAGCTGGTTTTCAGCCGAAAAAGTCAGAAATAGAGAAGGGAGTGGACCGCATGATTAAAATTTACGACACCATGACCCGCAGCCTACGTGAATTTGTGCCCATTGAAGAGGGCAAGGTTCGCATGTATGTCTGCGGTCCGACGGTTTATAACTATATCCATGTCGGCAATGCCCGCTCAACAGTAGCTTTTGACACAGTTCGTCGCTATTTTGAGTATCGGGGATTTGAGGTCAATTATATTTCCAATTTTACAGATGTAGATGATAAGATTATCCATCGCGCCAAGGAAGAAGGCATCACACCAAAAGAAGTGGCGGACAAGTATATCGCGGCTTTTCGTGAGGATGTGACGGCCTTAGGTGTCAAGCCGGCTACTCAGCATCCGCGTGTGATTGACTTTATGGAGGCAATCATTGACTTCGTGCAGACTTTGGTGGACAAGGGCTACGCCTATGAGTCAGAGGGTGATGTCTACTTCCGCGTCGAAAAGTCTCGTGATTATGCCAAATTAGCCAATAAAACCTTGGCAGACTTGGAGTTAGGTGCTTCTGGTCGGACAGATGAGGAGACTGCTCGTAAGGAAAATCCAGTGGACTTTGCTCTCTGGAAGGCGGCCAAGCCGGGCGAGATTTCCTGGGAAAGTCCTTGGGGAGCAGGTCGTCCGGGCTGGCACATCGAGTGTTCGGTCATGTCGACGGAGATCTTGGGTGATACTATTGATATCCACGGTGGTGGGGCAGACCTAGAGTTTCCTCACCATACCAATGAAATCGCCCAGTCAGAGGCCAAGACTGGTCAGACTTTTTCCAACTACTGGATGCACAATGGCTTTGTCAACATTGATGACGTCAAGATGTCCAAATCTCTAGGCAATTTTATCACTGTTCACGATGCCCTCAAGACCATTGACGGTCAGGTACTGCGTTTCTTCTTTGCTACCCAGCATTACCGCAAGCCGATTAATTTCACAGAAAAAGCTGTTCATGATGCAGCGACTAATCTCAAGTATTTGAAGAATACCTATGAGCAGCCTTTCACTGGTCAGGCAGACTCTGCTCAGCTTCAGGCCTTTCTGGACAAGTTCACAGCTGCAATGGACGAAGATTTTAATGCGGCTAATGGTATCACGGTTGTCTTCGAGCTGGCTAAGTGGATCAACTCTGGTAACTACACCGCTGAAGTTAAGGCAGCCTTTGCAAAGCTCTTAGAAGTTTTTGGTATCGTCTTCGTAGAAGAAGTTTTGGACGCGGACATTGAGCGCTTGATTGAGGAACGCCAAGAAGCGCGGGCTAATCGAGATTTTGCGACAGCAGACCGTATTCGAGATGAATTGGCCGCTCAGGGTATCAAGCTTTTGGATACTAAGGATGGAGTGAGGTGGACACGTGACTGATGTCAACCTGATTAACGGTATTGCTCTCGCCTTTGAGGGAGATGCTGTCTACTCCATGTATATCCGGCGTCACCTGATTTTTCAGGGGCTGACCAAGCCTAATCAGCTGCACAGGGAAGCGACTAAGTATGTTTCTGCCAAGGCTCAGGCTAATCTCATCTCTCTCATGCTGGAAGAAGGGATTCTGACGGAAAAGGAAGAGGATATCTACAAGCGTGGCCGCAATGCCAACAGCCATACCAAGGCTAAGAATACGGACATCGTCACCTACCGTATGTCTACCGGCTTTGAGGCAGTCATGGGCTACCTGCATATGACCGAAGCAATTGAGCGACTGGAAGAGCTGATTGACTGGTGTATCAAACGGGTGGAGGAAAGCAAATAAAAAAAGATTTTCTAGCTCCGTTTACAAGCTAGATAAATTGAACATATCTAAAACAGAGTTGCTGCGGCAGCTCTTTTCTTTAGTGTATGTATTTGCTATAATATACAAAGTAGAAAGCATTTATAGGAGAAAAACTGTGAAAAAATACTTTACTCTGTCGGTAGCGACTTTATCTTTGCTTTTGCTCTGTGCTTGCAGTAATAAGAAGCAAACAGAATCTTCTTCTAGTAGGGTTTCTAGTAGCAAGACTAGCAGTTCCTCTAGCAAATCTTCTTCTAGCAAAAAGGTTGAAAAAACTGATATAAAACTTTATGATTCTATTTTGAATATGTATGCTCAGGCGATTCAGAATCCGAAAGCTAATCAACAACACCAAGAGATTAATTGGATTGTTTCTCAAGCAAATATTCATCCACAAGTTTATAGCGGAGTCTTCTATAGTTATTATGACCTAGATAAAAACGGAATAGAAGAGTTGATTGTTGCTATGGGGCGCGTGAATGCTGATGTGAAGTATGATCTTCTGGATATTTATACTATTGATGACCAAAAACCACTTCGATTGACAAACAAAGAGAACCAGTTAGATATGATTGGAGAGCGGATGATTTTGGCTCCTTTGGAAGATGGATCATTCCTTTATAGAGGAGCTTCTTCAGCTACTGAGGCTCAATATATTCATTACAATTTCAATCAAAAAGGCAATGCACTGGAAAAAGTGGCAGAGGGAGCAAGTCAAGACTCACTTGGACAATTGCCTGCTTTTCTAGATTTATCCATTCTGGATTGGAAAGCCTTGGGTAAAACGGAAACGAATACGGAAAGTTCAACATCTTCTATGAATGAGGAAGCTATCAAAAATGGAGACTACTCTAGCATTGCAGGAACTTGGAAAAGTGGTACTGGAAATACATTGGTGTTTGATGCCAATGGTTTGGTGAGTGAAACTCAGCATTTGAGTGAATATGGTGCCAAAGATATGTATGGTTTTGTTAGTATTGGAGTCCTCCCTACGCAAGGTGCAGGTGGTTATGTAATAGCTTTTATACCTAAAGGAAAAGACTACACTATCACTAATGCAGGAGAAACATATAAAGATGCATCAGATCATGATCGAGATCGGATTTGGGCTGGTCAAGGACTGGGAACCAATACAGATCCAAATTCCTTTTATTACAAAATAGACTAAAAAGACTAGCTGTCCTCCATGGCAGCTAGTCTTCTTTATAATTCTCGTAAAATTCCACCTTAATCCTAATAAAGGTTTCTAAGTCTCGCAGGAGCTGCAGGAGCATGGCGCGTGTTTCAAATTCCTGGCGGGTTTTAGGGAGTGGTCGCTGGCGAAATACGGTCAAATAGTTGTCAATCTCGTCCAAGAGGTCTCGGGCGGGATTTTCTTGGCTCAGTTGCTTAGCGGTCTGGGAGAAGAGGCGGGCTAAAATCAAGCTTTCACTGGCTGCTAGATGGCAGTTGTTGATATTGCTAGCCATGTCTTGCAGGATTCGGTTTTGGGCCTGCCGCATTTCAAAATAGTGGATATGGTAATTGGTCTGATGAAAGAGGTGGTTGGAGTGGTCCAGATAGACCAGCTGCAAGGCCTGCTGCAGAATCTTATCCAGCTCTTTGATCAGAGCTGCATCATTTCGGCCGTCTCCAGATTTTAAGAAATATTCAAAGCGCAGCAAAATCTTTTTCAGCTGTTCCTCCACTTGCTCATGGTAGCTGTCAATCTCTTGCTGGCGCGAGGGCATATAGAGATTGGCTAGCAGAGCAAAGCCGGTTCCAATAAGAAATAGAGCTAGCTCATTTCCAAGCAGAGACCAGGAGGTGGATTTTTCTAAGAGCAGATGGGTGACGAGGACAGTACTAGGGGTAATACCAATTTCCCAGCCAAGGCGAAAGGCCAGAGGCACATAGATCGCGATATAGATGGCCAATGCTCCGAGATGAAAACCTAGAAAGTGAAAAGACAGGCTTCCGATAGCCAGAGCCAGCAGGGTAGATAAAAAGCGATTACCAGCTAGCTTAGCAGTGCTGCGGCGGGTATCAGAGACGCTGAGGATAGCAATAATTCCAGCTGAAGTTGAGTAGGTCAGACCTAAAAAGTCAGCCAGCCAAGCAGCGAGACAGGTAGCTAGTACTAGCTTAATGGTGCGTTGGAGGAGAGACATGAGTAAGAGTTTCCTTTTTTAGACTTCTTTCTATTATAGCACGACTAGCGGGGAATCTTGGGGGCTGCTGATTGCTTTTTATCAGAGCAGAATTCTGTCTCGCCCGAGTAAATCCTGCCGCCATTTTTTCGCCTTTGTGTTATACTAGTCCTATGGAAAAAAACGATATTGTCTACGGTGTGCATGCGGTGACAGAGGCTCTCGCGGCTAACACTGGAAATAAACTCTACATTCAAGACGATCTGCGTGGTAAAAAGGTCGATAAAATCAAAGATTTAGCAGCGGAAAAAAAGGTCTCCATCTCATGGACGCCTAAGAAGACCTTGCAGGAGATGACTGACGGAGCAGTTCACCAGGGAGTTGTTCTGCGGGTGGCGGAGTTCGCCTATACTGACTTCGAGGTGCTGTTGAAAAAAGCAGAGCAAGAAGACAATCCTCTCTTGCTGATTTTGGACGGGCTGACTGACCCGCATAATCTGGGCTCTATCTTGCGGACGGCTGACGCGACCAATGTAGCTGGAGTCATCATTCCCAAGCACAGGGCAGTCGGTGTGACACCAGTCGTAGCCAAGACCTCAACGGGTGCTATTGAGCATATTCCCATTGCCCGTGTGACCAATCTCAGCCAGACTCTGGACAAGCTCAAGGAAGTTGGTTTCTGGATTTTCGGTACGGATATGCAGGGGACGCCTTCTCATAAGTGGAATACAGCAGGCAAGCTGGCCCTCATCATCGGCAACGAAGGTAAGGGAATCTCCAGCAATATTAAAAAACAGGTGGACGAGATGATTTCCATTCCCATGAATGGGCATGTTCAGAGCCTCAATGCCAGTGTCGCAGCTGCTATTCTCATGTATGAAGTCTTTCGCAATCGCCTATGAAAAGAAAAATCTTACTGGTGGACGGCTACAATATGACGGCCTTTTGGCGGGAGACTCGTCCTTACTTTAACCGCGGAGAGCTAGATGCAGCGCGAACGATTCTGCTCCAGAAGCTCAGCAATTATGCCAGCTTTGAAGGACTGGAAGTTATCTGCGTCTTTGATGCCCAGTATATGCCGGGAGTTCGGCAGACCTACGAGGAGTTTAATGTAACGGTCGTTTTCACTGAAGAGGAGGAAACGGCGGATGACTATATCGAGCGCTTGGCAGCTGAGCTCAATACACCCAAAAATCAGGTGTCGGTTGCGACCAGCGATCTCAATGAGCAGTGGACTGTCTTCGCCCAAGGAGCTTTGAGAGTGTCTGCTAGAGAGCTAGAGAAGCGAGTGGCTGTTACCAAATCAGACCTCAATAAGCTGAGCGGGCAAATCAACCTGCAAAGACCACCCTTGCGACCGATGGACAGCCAATCTTTGCGCGATTTACAAAAAATGATGGAGAAAAAAGATGACCTTTAAAATTTTAACCGATTCAACAGCAGACCTGCCAGAAAACTGGACCCAGGAAAATGACGTGCAGGTCCTAGGCCTGACCATTCAGCTGGATGGTCAAACTTATGAGACAGTTGGTGCGGACAAGCTGACCAGCCAAGAACTTCTGGACAAGATGGAGTCTGGCAGCAAGCCGACTACCAGCCAGATCAATGTCGGCCAGTTTGAAGATGTCTTTCGTAGCTATGCTAAGGAAGGGACACCAGTTCTCTATGTAGCCTTTGCTTCAGCCCTATCTGGTACTTATCAGAGCGCAGTCATGGCACGGGAGATAGTCTTGGAAGATTTTCCAGATGCACTGATTCGCATCATTGATACCAAAGCAGCTTCTATGGGGGAAGGACTTTTAGTCATGAAGGCGGCAGAGGCTAGAGCGGCAGGCCAGACCTTGGAGCAGACAGCGGACTTGATTGAGAGCTTGGTGCCTAAGGTCAAGACATATTTTCTGGTTGATGACCTCAATCACCTCATGCGGGGCGGTCGGATTTCCAAAACTGCTGCGCTTATGGGGAGCTTGGTCAATATCAAGCCGATTATCGCTGTCAAGGGAGATGGGACTCTGGACTCGGTCGCTAAGGTTCGTGGTAAGAAGAAAGCGCAGGCCGAAGTGGTCCGCATGACTCTGGAAGGAGTTGCTGACCCGCGAGTGGTCATCGCCTATGCAGGTGCCAAAGAGGTTGCTGAGAGTCTAAAAGCCCAGCTGCTGGAAAGCGACCAAGTGGAGGAAGTTCTCCTTATGCCTCTGGGACCTGTCATTTCTACCCATACCGGTCCTGGAACTTTGGGACTCTTTAGTATCGCCCAAGTCATTCAAGACTAAGAAAACATGAAATCGCTATTTCATAAATAATTGCTTCAAATCTATTGCTTTTGCCTACTATTTTTGATATGATAGTAGGCGGTATTGTTTACCCCATTTGTAAGGCCCCGGAACCTTTCAAATAACTCGCGGACCGGAACATCCGCCCTGTAAACAAAAACGATATTCATAGGAGAAATCATGAACAAAACAACATACATGGCTAAGCCAGGTGAAGTTGAACGCAAATGGTATGTAGTGGACGCTACTGATGTCCCTCTTGGACGCCTTTCTGCTGTTGTAGCAAGCGTACTTCGCGGAAAAAACAAACCAACCTTTACACCACACACTGATACAGGTGACTTCGTAATCGTTATCAACGCTGAAAAAGTAAAATTGACTGGTAAAAAAGCGACTGATAAGATTTACTACACTCACTCTATGTACCCAGGTGGATTGAAACAAATCTCAGCAGGTGAGCTTCGCTCTAAGAACGCTGTTCGTTTGATCGAAAAATCTGTTAAAGGTATGCTTCCGCACAATACTCTTGGTCGCGCTCAAGGTATGAAGCTGAAAGTATTTGTAGGCGCTGAGCACACTCACGCTGCACAACAACCAGAAGTTCTTGATATTTCAGGACTTATCTAAGGAAAGGAACAAATAAGCTATGTCACAAGCACAATATGCAGGTACTGGACGTCGTAAAAACGCTGTTGCACGCGTTCGCCTTGTTCCAGGAACTGGTAAAATCACTGTAAACAAAAAAGATGTTGAAGAGTACATCCCACACGCTGACCTTCGCTTGGTTATCAACCAACCATTCGCAGTTACTTCAACTGTTGGTCAATACGACGTTTTCGTAAACGTTGATGGTGGTGGCTACGCTGGTCAATCAGGCGCTATCCGTCACGGTATCGCTCGTGCCCTTCTTCAAGTAGACCCAGACTTCCGCGATTCATTGAAACGCGCAGGCCTTCTTACTCGTGATGCCCGTATGGTAGAACGTAAGAAACCAGGTCTTAAGAAGGCTCGTAAAGCATCACAATTCTCAAAACGTTAATCAATACGATTATATCAACGTTTCAAAGCACTCAAGAGTTTACCTCATGGGTGCTTTTCTTATGTTTTTTGAAAAAGTTCACCTCAAAGTTTACCTTATTTTAACCTTATTGTTTTAGAGACTTTAAGGCAAATTCACCGACTGCCATAGGGACTACATTAGAAGTATTGACATAAATCTGTGTTGTACCTGTGTCGCTATGTGTTAGAGCTTCGGAAATGGCTTCTAAGCTCATTCCTGCCTGTTTAGCGAGTGTTGCTCCCGTATGACGTAGTTTATGTGGTGTAGCGTGTGTAAGCTCTGGGTGTCGCTTTCTGATAGTTTTCATTTTATTATTGAGATAGTCAGAGTGTAAAGGTTTATTGATATTCCCTCTGGTATCTATATAAGTGAAGATGAATTGTTCTGGATTAGTGATGATACCAAACTTTGCTAGTTCATATTTTTGTTGTTTTTTCCATAAGGTTAGAAGTTGAAGCAAGTCGCTAGAAATAGAAAAGATAGTTTTTTTATTTCCTTTGGTAGATTTTACTTGTCCATATCTATCTAAAGCCTGAATTAACTGAATCTGAGATTTTGAAAAGTCGATATGTTTCCACTGGAGAGCATATGTTTCTGATTTTCTATCTCCAAGGAAAAAAGTGAGATAGAAAAGGACGTAATCTTTGAGTGATATTTTATCGTTCTCTAAATCATCTTTAAAGGCTGAGAACCATTCTTGGAGTTGCTCATGAGTTAAATATAAATCTTCATCACGTTTTGATTCTGCAAGTTGAATTTTTTTGACAGCCTTAATTCGTCTTAAAGTTTTTGCAACTCTATTTGCTTCAATATACTCAAGTTCTTCTGCCCAATCAAAAATAGAAATAACGTAACTTCGTAAAGTTTTGAAGTTGGCATATTCGTTGGCTTTTGCCGTCATCAAATTTAGAATAACCTGTTTATTTTGGTTTAAAAATTGAATCGTATAGTTGCCAAGAAGTGGTAATATATGCTTTTTAAAACATGTTTTGGTATTAACAATTGTTGACCTGCTTGGTGGCTTTGAAGTAGATGTAGTTTGTCCTGCTTTGTAGGATTCCCACCAAATATTATTATAGAAGTCTGAGAAAAGAATATCTTCTTTTTCTAGCCCCGAAAAGACATTATCTTCAATTTGGTTTAGCTTCGTAAGTAAGTCTATCTCTGCTTGTCGTGCCTCCTTTCTTGTTTTAAACCTTTTATCATAATAGTTATTATTAACGATGCCAAGAGGCATTCGTGCTTCTATTGGTATGTAGACTTTTAAGCGGTAAGTTCCGTTTTTTGTCTTACTGATAGTCATGATATTCTCCTTTGTATCGAACCAGAAAATATCATGACCATTATAAAATAAAAATCTTGATTTTTCTAGTTGTTACCGTTTAGCCAGCGGTCAATAGCATCCTTGTGGAATCGAATTGTTTTTCCAATTTTGATTGATGGAAGACCCCTTTGAATCCATGAATCAAGAGTATTGTTGGAAATTCCCAAATAGTCACAAGTCTGTTGTTTGTTCAAATAGGGACAACTTAAAGTATTTTTTTCTATTTGTTGTTCAATTTCTTTTTGGATAAGGTTTGATAGCAATAGTTGAATCTGATGAATCTGTTCATCAGGAAGAATCACTTGCATTTATTATCCTCCTTCTTATCTTGGTTTCTCATTGGATTGCATCGACGTGAATCCAAATACTTAGCAAAAAAGTAGGTACGCTCAATGATAAGTCCAAGAAGTGGTGTGTGATTAGCTCGTGCATACCAGACGAGTTCTTCAAACTCTGTGAAGTCATTCTGCTCAATAATATCCACAACTTCATGGATGAAATTATCTGAGTTATTTTCTACAAGAAATTTATCGAGATTAAAACCACATCCAACTTCAATATCATCTATATCATATTGAGATTTCTCCTTATTTTCGGCATGAATGAAGTAGTCAAAAAGTCCTTTGGGTGATTGTACGATTTCTACATGAGCAGGGCCATTCAACTTGTCCTTGATTAGCTCAGAAACTTGTTTATAACTTTTGAGAGAATCAAAGAAGAAAGCTCCGTGTTTGTGAGATTTTTTCAGTTCCCCAGTTTGTCGATTAATATCCTTATCGTGCCAAGGACTCAGGACGAAGGGGATGTGTAGTTCTTCAAGAACTTCAAGGTAGTCAGCAGGGGCACTTTCTTTGTAAAAAAGGAATGTCCACTTGCTAGATCGTTGTTCTTTTGTCATATTGATATATCTTTCTGATTACTGATTACAGGATAATTGGGGGTCGTAGTAGCCCCAATTATCTTGGAAAATGCTAGAAGGGGCTATCTGGCTACTGCTTAACGCAAGCCATAGCCCCTTTTTGTCGTTTTTTACCAACTAACCATAGTTTATTACGAATCCGATTAGGTGCTGAAAAGTAATAGTCAGGATGCTGACTTGAAACTTCTTCTTTCAGTTGAGAGGTCATGTCAGCTAAAATTTTTTGCCCCTGCTGATCTCTAGGGACTTTGACAAAAACCGTCACATCATCTTTTCGTATGTCTACGACACTCTTATTTGCACACTGATTAAAACTACTATTTATGGGATTGAAGGTAGTTATATTCTGATTGTCAATCGTTGTTATTTTTTCTGATTTTTCACGTTGCGTTAGAAACTGACGAAGTTTGAATGTAAAGTATACGGACTTAAAATAGTTTAATAAATTATCAAATCGAAATCGATTCAGAATTTCAAATATTACAGAAACAACTAGTGTAAGTAGAAGGAAGGACATTGCTGTATAAGAATATTTGCTTCCTAAATCTAAATAGCCATTGAACTGGGAGAGGTCAAAAAAACTGAGAGGATTTAGTTTAAACTGATTTGATAGAAAATCCAGAGACCATCCTATAAATCCTGCTAGAAATGAAACTAGAATTAGATTGATATTGAGGTTGAGTGTCCTCATGAAGTAAGATTTTTTCATCATTATAGAATTCCTTTCTTTGTGTAATATGTTGGGCATAGTAGTGGAAGCACTTGATAAGGATGTTCGTTATCAATCACTTGAATCAGACCTGTTCCATGCCCAATAGGGATAACAATACCTTCTGGGTCGAGGTCAGGGAATAGAAATTGTGTTGTCTTCTTGTTAATGTTGCCGATCTGGATGAGGACATTAAGTTGTTCACGAACAGAAATGGGAATCGTAGTGTGCTCGAATCTTTGTGCAATGAGCAACAAATGAAGCTTAGTAGCACGCCCGAGAAGTGAGATAGAAGTCAAGAGTGAGAAAAACGATTCTTTAATCGTCTTATTGACTCCTTCAGATAATGCAAGAACTTCATCAATCACAATTGTCATATGGCTGAACTCATGACGTGGATTCTCGTATAGGATTGCTTGACGTTTGTGAATCAGTTCTAGACATTGACTTAATTTCTCATTGATTTCTGATACAAAGTCGGACTTAGAGCGATTTTCAACGGGGTGAAGCACTGCAATTTGATGTTCACGAGCCCAACGACTAGGTGTGTCAAATTTTGGGTCTACTATAATTAAATCAGATTGATGTTTGAGTACACTCAGTAAATAGGTGAGAGTGTAAGATTTACCCGAACCACTATTTCCACAGATTGCTATATGATTGACCTTATCAAGATTGAGAGTGAAATTTTCCATAATTGGAATTTGATTTTTTGGTAAACTTGTTGTGTAGCTATCAAGGTCAGGAATGACTAATCGTTTTGAAATTCCCACCCTCCACGGAAAGAAGAGTCCTCGCTGAACATGAATATCATCCGTTTTCAGAGGGACGAAATATGTGGCATTTTGCTTCAATAATGTATAATGTGGGTATAGGGATGCGTTAGCAATCAAGAAAATTTTATTATAGAGCTCATTATCTAAAATATAGGCACAGGGAAGGCGTGGGATAAAGATGAAACCGTTTTCTTGAATGGCGATGTTAAAACTGTTTGTATAACTTGTTTCGCCTTGCATCAAGGCTCCAAGAGCCATATTAAGGCTCTGGAGCAAGTATGATTGCAAGACGGTATCTGTTGTTTTAGATACCATTATTTGACCTCCTTGACATTGTCAGCTTTGAAGTAGACGTTAAAGCCAACTTCGCAGGCCTGAAGATTATCAAATTGTACTAATGACATGTAAGATGGTAGAACTACTTCAGATTCAAATTTGACTCGAAAAGGCGGAAGCCCTTTTTGTGAGAACCAAGCTTTATAAGCAATGATTTCACCAGTTGGTAGACCATCATCAAACTTAATTTGTGCTTCTAGTTCTGTACTTAGGCAATAAATGCCTTGTTTGTTGTCAATGTATTCATTAGCAGTGTTAGTTGAATATCCACCTTTGCGATTACGTGTTTTCATAAGAGTTACCTCATATTCTAATTTAGAAATTATTGATAAGTATCACTCTCGCTATGATACTTAAGAGATAGCAACGAGAAGCTATATGTTTACAATGATAGTTTACAGCAAAAAGAAGTTATATGAAATAGACTATTTTTTGATTATCTTAGAATAAAAGTATATAATATTATTAAAAAAAATCGATCTTTTCTGTTTTTCATTATATTAATTTTGTTTTTTTAAAAATAAAAATATATAAGGAGAAATTATGGACCGTCATTTCTTTTCAACTTCGTCAGAATTTTTGAATGAACAACTGCGGAATGATATATTTTCTTATATCAAAGAAAATGAACTTTATAGCTACGAATTGTTATATAATGCAGAATTAGATAGAGCGGAAGATAAGATGGGGCTCTGGGAACCCTACTATGGTAATTCTAAAAATAGTTCGTCACAGGTTTTTAGCAGATATAAAAACGATTCTAAAATATTAACAGATACGCAATTAAAGCTTATTAGTGAGAATATGTCGAAGGATTCAATTGAATTATTTTTTGGATTTAAAAAAGTCAGAGGAATAAATAAAGAAGAATTTTTGTATATCGCTGATAATAAATTTTTATTCTTTTTTAATAAAATGCTGGAAGATGCCTTTATAATGGATTCACATTATGAAAAAATTATTGATACATTTGTAGATTATATTCCATTTTCAAAATATATCTCTAAAAAAGAGAGCTACCAATTTATAGAAACAAGCCATGAACCTAGCGAATCCTCTTGGTTGGATTATTTAAATTGTGAATCCCCTACTAAGTCCTATAAAATCTATCAAGAGATAGCTATTAGTAAGCAATCTAATAGGAAAAAATTACTAATGGACTCTGCCTTTGCAGAAATTTTCTGGAATTCAACTATCAGATTATTGGATAAAATAAATTTACAACTCTACAATCAATTTGGAGTTATAAATAATTTTGAAAATATAACGGCAAAATTCTTTAAGGATAAAAAGCTATTACTTAATACCGATACACTGATAAGTCAGTATTTTGAATTCATTTATGAACGAGGTTATCTTAACTGTAAATATAGTACTATCTCAGATGTATCCTATGGGCAAATAGTACGAAGCTTGTTAAAAGATTTGTATAATATTGAATTCGATAAAAGTAAATCTAATTATATAGAAAATCCAAACCAAAAATTATTTGATTTGAGGTATAGATTTGGAAATGAAGTGTTGATATTTTCTGATGCATTAGAAAATATTCAAATGGAGATTGACAAAGAGGATAAGAAGGTATTAGAAAGACTTAAAGAAAATAATATTGAGCTATTTACTAAGGGAGAAGATGAGAGTGATGAGTATGAACCTAGATTCACTTCACCTTTTCTTATCCAGTGTTCTAACTGTCGATTTTCCAATTTAATTGATGAAGAATTGTTAAATAAAAATGTTTCAGATTATTATGCCTTTGCAGTTTTATTTTGTAGACATTGTGATGACAAGCTAGAAGCTACAATTGAAATTCATGAAGAATTAAAATTGCAATACAATCTATGTAAGTGCAAAATTTTAAAAGAGCCAGGTATTTGTTACATTGAGAAACCACAACTTTATTAATTTATCTTTAGTAAAAATATTTACTTTAATGATATATATACCTTCCTAATTTAATTAAATATAGTAGCATATATTTTCACTAAAATAGTAGTTCGTAATATAATAGCAGTATTAATTATTTTATGTGTATATAATTGGTCTTAGATATAAGATTATTTAAAACCAGTATTTGACCCAATTTTACAACACAAAAATGCTCTAGAAAACATGACTAGAGCTTTTTCTATATATCCGAACATCTAATTCATTTCACAAAAAATGTAGTCATTCGGCTGATTTTTATTGAAATACATTGAAATTTTAAAATTTAAGAATCATCTTAAATCAAGTTTTTTCGTTTCTACGGAAACGTAATGAACCACTATCCCGCTTCTGTAAAAATTAACTTACACACTTACAAAGATTATTCTGACAAACTTTATAACTGTTTATGAAAAAAAGGTAGAGAAAAAGGTAGAGATTAAAAATTTAGACATAAACATAATTATCTTCTTAATCAAGTGTATTTTATTACTTGAAAATAGTTGATCTAAATTATAACATTTTGTTGTAGTCTGGTCAGACGAGTATGCAAGATTATCAGAACATACAATGAGTTCATTTTCACATTTTATAAATCCGAAATTTTCCCTCATAATAAAAAGACTAGTTCAAATTCTAAATTTGCTAGTCTTTTTATATTTCAAAGTGAATTAATTAGCCTCGATTGCTTCTCTAACTTTTAGTGCAACTGCTCTAGCTAGTAAAGGAGGAACAGCATTCCCTACTTGGGTGAATTGAGGTGTTTCTTGAGATCGTTTATCCCCACCTGTTGTCCTCTTGCCTAAGAACTCAAAACTATCATCAAACGATTGTAGTCTAGCCATTTCTCGTACAGTTAGCACTCTATCAAAATAGGGATGAATAAAGTCATCGGGTAAAGTGACTATAGTTGGAGATACAGAATTGGGATTAAGTCTGGTACGAATTGATTTTCTTGTTAGAATCGCCTCTCCAATTTTGTCAGTAATTTCTCCACTCATAAGTAAGCGATGGAAAGTATCTGCATCGTATTCTCTATTTAGCAATGGCTGTACGGTTTCCCAGAAAGTGCTAGCCTGATTTAGAGTAGTATTTAGCCTACTAGCAAGTGATTTAAGAACAATGGTAAATTCTTGTTCATTATTTTTTAGACTAGATAATGTAGCCAATTGACGATTGGTGAAATGCAACCAACGGCTGGTCAGGAACTTATTATCGAATAGGTTAAGTTCTATGAGTGTTTCGTGTATAACTTTAGAATTAATAGATAAGTTTACTTGAAATAGACTTTCATTAAATAATTCTTGGCGAGTATCACGGAGATTTATACCTTCTGCTTTAAGTCGGTTAATTACAGCACGGGTGTTTTCTCCAGGTTGATACAAAGAAAATCTTTGAGAAACAAGTATATCATGTCTGGATTCTTCCATGTTTGTAATTTGTTCTCGTGGTATATTTTCTCCTGCTACTGTAGGTGTCTCCCCTTGTATCCTATTTTGGGCATATTCAGATAAATCATTCTGGTTTATATTATATAAACCAGTTAAAGCTTCTCTTACTGTTACTTCGGGTAGTACATCTGGTTCAGGATATTCAAGAGGATTAACATCATTTCTGTATGCTAAAAAGACTACACGATTTCTTTGTTGAGGAACTCCAAAATTAGCAGAATTTAGTACTTGAACATCAAGCAAAACATAACCCAGTTCTTGTAATTCTTCTCTAAGAATTTCCTTTACTAGTCTTTGTCCCAAATATGATTCATCTCTAACCACGCTTGGAAAATCAAGCATAAGCATGTCTAGAATACCGGTCACATTTTCCATGACGACATATCTCGGGCGCACATCCCGAATAATTCGTAAGTATTCATGGAAAAGCATATTTCTGGGATCGCTAGCATCTCGTTTCCCAAGGCGACTAAATCCTTGACAAGGTGGTCCTCCGAAAATGACATCTATATCGCCGGGTTTAAAAATATTTCCGTACCTTAAGTTATTTATCACTTCAAAAATACGTTCAGAAGTTAATTCTTTGATATCTGCTAGTTCAAAGTGGGTATCAACTCCTTCTTCAAGACCAAGTTGTTGGTGTCTATTAACGTAGGTTTCTTGCACCATAGGGCTTCTATCGCTAGAAAAAAGTATATCGAATCCAGCCTGTAAGATTCCTTCACTAAAACCTCCAGCACCACAGAATAAATCAATTGCATATGGCATTTTTAAATTTCTCGCTTTCTTTCTAATATTATATCAGAAATAATTATTCAAGTCCAGGATAAACTATTGAGTAATTTCTATACTTATTTATTCGCAAAAAATACAATTATTTAGATTATTAATTGCAGATATTTTTTAACTTGTTGAATATAACCAGTTAAAAAAGAAAATATATCCGAATTAAAAAC
Source organism: Streptococcus sanguinis (assembly GCF_900475275.1). NCBI lineage: Bacteria > Bacillati > Bacillota > Bacilli > Lactobacillales > Streptococcaceae > Streptococcus > Streptococcus sanguinis. The sequence goes on from NZ_LS483364.1 coordinate 351,051, forward strand.
CCTTAGGAAAGACAACTTATCCGAATTAAAAACCCTTAGGAAAGACAACTTATCCGAATTCATAAATCTATTTTAAAGGTAAAATAGCTATATAAATCACCCGAGGTTTAAAAATGAAAATAGCTATTGAAAATCTTAATCGCATTAAAACGATTAAGCAATTTACTCATAAAGAATTGGCTGAAAAAACAGGTTATTCAAGAAACTCAATTCAGAAGTTGTTCTCCTATCATAATAATAGTAAAACGAGATTGGATCTCGTTGTAGCTGTTTGCAAAGCATTAGGCATTGATTTTCCTTCAATATTTGATAGAAAAACAGAAAACTATTATGGACATTATATGTTTAATAATGACTTAGTTAATACTCTGGGAACAGATTATTACTTAAGAAATTTTGTGAATAGAGTCCAACTCGAAATTAAAAACAATCCACGTTATTCTTTAAAAATAACAACTGGATTGAGTGAATCAACAATAAGTGACTTGTTAAATTTTAAAACAAGAAATCCTCGGGTAGAAACATTATTAAAAATTTCGGAAGGACTAAATATTTCTATATCTGAAATGTTTAGATAGGTATTAATATGCTTTTTGAACCTTATCAAGACGAACTACAATTTATTGAACAAATCCACAAATATAATGAAAGAGAATATACAGTTATTCGTCTAACGGATACAATGCTATCTAAAAGCATAATAGATGCCAACGTATTCGTTCAGGATGTTCTTAAAAAGTATGGCTTAATGGACTATCAATCACTCCAAAATGGTGAGAAGAAAAAGTTGGATGTAATGCTGTATATTGGTGAAGAAAAATTTGAAACAAAGATGTCATGCTATCGTGCTAATGCTCGAGGAGATGAAAGATTTTGGATTTATGGGCGCCAATTTAAAAGAAGTTTCCATTCTGGCGACTTGATGTACATATCTGTAGATCCAAGTAGCAGACGGGTTATTAATATTAATGTCTCTAGGGGGATCTTGTCAGATGAAGATTTATCCAAAATTTTCGGACAGGATAAAATTAAAGAAGCACTTTCTAGATTAATTCCTAAGGTAAAAGAGATTGCTTCTAAGGGTTATCACCCTAATTCTAAAGGAATAGGGAAAATTTCTCCTAAAGATGCTGGTGACACACTTGAGAATTTACTAGGAATTAAGACTAATAATAGCCAAAAAGCAGACTTTGAAGATTTGATTGAACTAAAGTCTAAGACTTCAAAAACACTTGATACTTTATTTACATTACGTCCAAAGTTTGAAGGTACGCCTGTAGCAGAATTTGAATCTAATGATCGTAATCGGGTTTCAGCGTTTGCGAGGTTGTATGGATATGAATCTGACAAGCATCCCGGCATGAATAGTTTATATATCACCATCGGGTCTGAGATGTCACCTCAAAATAATCAAAATTTTTATTTGGATGTAAATGAAAGCGATAGAACTGTAGAAATTCGTAGACATGAAAATGATACCTCTCAAAGGGTGGCTTATTGGTATTTTGAAGATTTAGAAAAAGAACTACACTTAAAACATCCTGCCACGCTTTGGGTAAAAGCGGAAAGCAAGATGAACGGTGACATTGCTGAGTTTAAATACACAGAAGCAGAGTTGACTCGTTCCCCTCAATTTATGACATTTATATCCTTAATTAAATTGGGAGTTGTAACTTATGATTGGCGCGGCTATACTTCTAAAGAAGGGAAGTATGAAGGGAAAAATCATGGAAATGCATGGCGAGTAAAAAATAAACACCGTAATCAACTTTTCGGTAGCTCAGAAGTCATTGAATTGATATAAAACAATAGACACCTTTTCATTGAGAGGTGTCTATTTGTTAATAAAACTCATCTTTAGTTGATTCAATAATATCTGTGTGGAAATTTTTTATTAGGTAGGAAATTTTCCAGTTTTAATTCCACTTATCTGATTATGTCTGACGAAAAAAGGTAGAGAAAAAGGTAGAGATTGAACTGAAATATAGGAAATGTATTGAAATTGGAAAAAAGAAAAAACGCTTAAAATAAGCGCTTTTCTTATGTATTGATTCGTATTGAATGCTTACTTCACTTCTGTAAAGATTAAATAATTTCTATTTTAGCTGTTAGAAACATTGCTACATCAATGTTTTTAGAATGCTACATAATAAAAGGTAGAGTGAATGGTAGAGTAGTAAAAATAGTTGTTATCCTAGTTGATTAAAAAAATCTCTGATTTCCTCATCTTTTATAAAATAATATATAATTTTCCCCTCTCTTCTAGTATCCAAGATGTTTTGATTGGCTAGTTTACGAAGATGGTGGGAGGCAGATGCCATACTGAGATTTAGTAAACAGGCTATATCACAGACACATAGTTCTTCAACAGCAAGGAGATAAAAGATGATATTTATCTGTTTATTATCGGTAAACTTTGATAAAATACGAAGTGATTTTTGGACTTTTTCCTTTTCAAGGTAGTTCGTTGCGGTTGTAACATTTTGTTGATTTATAATATTCACTTGGCATATACTATCTTTTTTCATAATTTTTTCTCCTAGCCGAACACAGTCCTTAGCATGTCAAAGCTGTTATTTTCAATCAGGATATACATCCCTAATCCTAAATAAACAACGGCAATAAACCATCTGCTATATTTTTCCAAAGTTTCTCCAACAGAAGGGACTTGTGCCAATTTTTGGGCAGAAAAAACCAAGAGATAAATCATGACTAGAAAAGTAAGTAAAGCCACTATCAAATTCGCTAAATTTAAGGTAATAAAATATGGGACAAAAACACCAATATTGTCAGCACCACAACTTGCAAAAGTAATCATAGCGACTAGAAAAATCAGGTTTTTATCATCTTTGCGCAAACCATCTTTTGCAATAGCTTCTCCATCAGAATCTCCTAAAAGCAAAACTTTGAGTCCTAGGAAAATTGGAATCAAACCGAGCAAACCTAAAATCTCTTTACTAGGAATATAATTTAAGACAAATGCAAAAAGTAAACTTAGCAATATTAGACTAACAGAGCCTAGAAATTGTCCTAAATAGATGTTAATGATGTCTTTTCTGCTTTTTCTTTTGGCAAAAAATAACATTAGGATAATAAGTAAGTCTACGGCTGTCCCAGAATACAGGATTATTGAAGTAACAACATTTTGAATCATAAAATACCTCATTCAAATATATTTTTGAATGTATTCTAACATTAAACTTTGTAGATGTCAACTTCAGCTCCATCAAAATACAGATAAGAAGGTAGTGTACCAAACATTAAAAAGCCCTGCCATCGAAATGATAGCAGGGCTTAACTTCAATATCCAGATGATATATTTATCTAAAAAAGGTAGCGAAAAAGGCAGAGTTTGGACTGAAATATAGTGAAATGTATTGAAATTGAAAAAAGAAAAAACGCTTGAAATCAGCGTTTTTCTTATGTATTGATTCGTATTGAATGCTTACTTCACTTCTGTAAAAACTAAATAAGGTAAACTTTTGATATTCTGGTTCGATTTTTCTTTATTTTTAATAAAAGTTTACCTTATTTTGATGAAATTGATTGAAATTAGTTCAAATTTTAGTTTTTAAAAATTCAGGAAAACATTGATTTTAAGCGGATATTGAAACTTATTCAAATAAAAATGTTTCCAACCAGGTCTTAAGAAAGCACGTAAAGCTAGCCAGTTCTCAAAACGTTAATCAATACGATACTATCAACGTTTACAGACATTCAAGAATTTACTCTTGGATGTCTTTTTTTGTCTAAAAATCAAGAGTTCACCCCATATTCACCCCATCAATTTTTTAGGCAACGAAATGCAATATCACCTACGGTCTGATTAACTTTATCTTTAGTGTTAACATAGGTCTTTGTAATTTCCTTGTCACTATGGGTTAGTGCTTCAGAAATTTCCTCAAGCGAAACTTCAGCTAGTTTTGCTAGTGTGGCACCTGTGTGTCTCAATTTATGAGGAGATGCAGGTGCTAATCTATGTCTAACTGATTTCATTCTATAGTTCAGATAGTCTATATGGAGAGGAAGATTAATGTTATTAGTCCGATCATTATATGTAAAAACAAACTGTTTTTGGGTTTGCGTCAGTCCAAAAAGTTTGAGTTCTTCTTATTGTTTAACTTTCCAATTTGCTAGAAGCTCCATTAATTCAGTTGGTGCTTTAAAAAGAGTTTTTTTGTTTCCCTTGTGTAAAATAAAAAGAGTTAAGCTACTTGTTTCACTCTTGAGTAGTAATGAGTAAAAAGTTTTCGTTTAAACATCCTTGTGTTAAATTGTACTTCCCCATGAGAAACTCCAGTAATTTGTGATTGAGTGGCTAATTTATCCAAATCCTTTTGAGCTTGATGATAGAGTTGCCCCTGAAGTTGTTCTGATGAGGAAAAGATATCATAGGTGAAAATATAGTTTTTATAGAGTCGCTTACATTGTAGTGCGAAAAAAGTTTGTCATAAAGTTCTCCTTTGTTGTAAAAGTAAAAAGGCTACTAAGTGAAAAAAGGAAAGAACTTAGTAGCTTGAGAGTAGGTCTATCAATAATGATAGACAGCAGTAAAGAAAAGTTATTTGGTTGAAGGATCCCTTCTTCACGGTGGTAACGTTTAGCAAGGTGCTTTGTGTCAATTACCATCGCTTTCCCAGCCAATCTCTTTGGGTAGTCATGATCATACCCAAGGGATTCTCTTACGCCCTTTGGCGAAGCCAGTTCACTTTACTATTCGGAAAAGTGCGAAAGTCCGAAATGCGTGGAAGCCCACAAGAATGTTTTATATCTTCACTTCAACCATAAAACGGACTTGACTTTTTTTATCAAAACATTTACAATAAAGGTACGAAGTTTTTTGTGTCGTTCTGATGATCAGTGCTCTGGTTATTAGACGCACTTTTTATTTAATTTTCAAAGATTATGATGCTGGATGTTAGGCATTATTATTTTTAACGAATGTATAACTAACAGCTATATTTAAAACATATAACTAATAATTATATTTGTCAAGGGATTTTTGGAAAAATTCTTTAAAAATTTTTAAGAGGAACATGATGGATTTTTCGGAACGTTTAAAAAATCTAAGAAAACAAGCATATTTAACCCAGGTAGATGTTGCTGACAAGTTAGGAATTTCGCAACCAGCTTATGCTTCATGGGAACGTGGAATTAAAAAACCAACACAAGAAAATCTGGTTAAGATTGCACAGGTATTAAATGTATCAATTGATTATTTAGTTGGTAACTCAGAAGAAAAATCAGATGAACTAGATAATATTGAATTGTTATTCCGTATGAACTCAAAAGGAATGACTGAAGAAGAAAGAGAAATCTTCAAGAAAGAATTAATTGAGTTTATGGAGGAGAGGAAAAAATATTAAAAAAGTAGATTAGTTGTAGAGATATAATATCTAGATTATAAAAATATTTAGATGGAAAGAAAAAGTATAAAAGTTGTAAACTGTTTGAGTGATGGAAAAGTATGATAAATAAGTTAGTAATAAAAAATTTTAGATCGATAAAAAATGTCAGATTATCAAATATAAAAAAACAATTAGGGTTAATCGGTGAAAATAGTTCAGGAAAAAGTTCAATATTGTGTGCACTTCTTGTTTGTCTCGGAGAGAGAGACATACAGTCTTCTGATTTCAGGTTTAATAAATATGGGAAGAATGAAGAAAAAATTTTTATTGGTTTGGGTATAGAACTTGATTATTTTTCTCTTCAAAGATTAATTAACTATAATTCTGATGAAAATTTAATTCTAAATTCATGGTTAGAAGAAATAAAATTGGACTGTAAGGGTAAGCGGCAAAGAGATACTACTTCAAAATCATATACAAGGGATTTTAAAAAATCTTTTCTTTCAAAACTTGATTCTAATGCATCCTATAATCTTCAAAATTTGTATTTTGGTTTTACAATTAATTCAGATGGACAAAAACTGCTTCGGTTGTATGAATCAAATTTGAACCAAGAGAAACAGATAACATCTTCCAATGATGTAATTAAAGGAATTTTTGACATCATATTGCCTCCATACGCTTACTTAAGAGATGAGCGAGGCTTTGAAAAAGAGAGTAAGGGAGAAAGTGATAGTACCACAAATGAACTATTTAGCTTATTGTTACCGTTGATAAATAAAAAGAGTGAAAAAGTAAGTGAAGATAAATTGGATAATACCCCTATTTCAAAATTATCAATCCCTCAAATTAATAATTATTTACTAAAAAGAATTCAAGAAGAAGCTAAAGATTTAACTGAAAGTTTGAATACTAACTTTAAAAAATACTATAATGAAGAAATTGAAGTTAAGTGGATATTTTCAAACGAATTATTTAAAAATTTGAACATCAAAACAGATTTTTGTATAGAAGGAGTTCAAAACTCTATTGATTTTCAATCTATTGGTTCAGGTACAAGAAGTTTGTATAAGATGGCTTTACTTCGAACTTTGTTAGAAAGACAGAGTGAAGATGATGAACCAGTCTTGTTTTTATTAGAAGAACCGGAATTATATTTGTATCCGAAATTGGAACAGCAAATGGAAAATTTTATTTATGATTTATCTAGTAAAAATCAGGTAATTGTTACAACACATTCACCAGTATCGATAAAAAGTTTTTCAATAGATTCGTTGTATAAAGTAGAAAGAAAGAAAGAAACATCTAATGCAGTTCCTGTTACCAAGGTTTCAAAGCTTGAAAGTAAGTCACAAGTAACTGAGCTACTAGGCTATGATATTACTTATTTGTTAGGAAAAGATTATATTATTTTTGTTGAAGGTCCAGATGATAAGAGAGCCTATGAATGTCTTATTAATAAAATTTTTGGAGAAGAAAAAAGTAGTAAATTTATAGCGATGACGACTGTATCAAAACTTTCAGCTGCTGTTAGTTTTGATTTCTTAGATCAAATACGCTCTAGAGCAAAAAGCATATATATTATTGATTCAGATGGTATGGAATCAGAAGAGAGAAAGAATAGTGTAGTAAAAGAATTGACTATGCAAGATAAGACAATAAACAAAGAGGAGCTATCCTCAAAAATACTTCTAACTGAGTATTGTATGTTGGAATGCTACACATTTGAGTATAGATATTTGAAACAAGGAATTAATGAGGATGAATATTGGAATTCGGTAAATGAGTTTTTAAAAAATAAGAAAGATGATATTAATATTTTGCTTAAAAAAAGAAAAAAAACCGAATTATTAGATTGCGATATGTTCAATGTGAGAGACAACTTTGAATCTGTAAGAAAATATGGATTTAATAAAAAGTTGGTGAGAGCTTTTAGAAGTGCAATTGGAGGACAAGGGTTTAGAAGCATATCAGATTTGAACGAAGATGAACTATCTACAAGTTGTAAAGAATTGATAGATAAACTAAAAAGATATTTTGACTAGTTGTGGACAATTGTCCACTTTTTTGCACAATATACTAAATCAAAAAGGAAGGTTAAATAAAGTGTTTTAGGTTTTTCTAATATCACACAGAGCTAGATAGTCTGTAGTAATTTCATCTGAAACTGGATTAAAACAATACACCAAGATTCAAAATCTTGGTGTATTATCTTTTTTTAGATAATTGTTCTCTAAAAAGTTTTGTCATTTGTTTTTGTCCGGCAGGAGTACCTAGTGCTTCTTTGCTTAATTCTCCTTTAAATATTTGTTCCATTAAAAATAGGTAAGCCTCGCCCAAAGCTGTTGTAATTAATCCAGCAGTAGTTCCGGAAATTGTTCCACCAACTGCCGTTCCTACTCCGGGAATAAATTTGAGTATATTAGAAACAATTGTTTTTCCAAGGAATGTTGCTCCCCCAGATCCTAAAGTTGAGGATACAAAGGCGGTTAGAAAGGTTTTATTTATATCAAGCCCAAATATTACTGTGATGCCAGTAATCATGCTTATCTGAGTCGGCACAAGCATGAAGGCATCTGCGAATGGAACCGGAGCGAAACCTTCACCAAAACTTGCTGCTACTGCAGTTGCAATGACTGCCCTAGCATGTTTTTTTTTAGATTCCAGAGATACTTTTTGGATATTTTGCAGTGTATCCTGTAGTTCAGTTGGCAAGACCTCAGACATAACATCAATCAGAGTATCTAATCCAAAAGCTTTAGCGACATATTCCTCATCAAAATCCATGTCCTGAGCTAGAATAGGCACAACTTTACAGACATCTAAGTTCTCCTGCTCAACATGAGCTTTCATTTCTAGTGCTTTCTTTTTAGGTACAGATTGAGTAAGGACAACAATGATTGGTACCTTAGACGTTTTATTCTTCTCAGAAAACTCTCTTAGCCATTCCACTTCCGAACTATCGAAAGTACGGTTTGAACCGACATTAATACAATACCAAATGCAGTGAATTACCTCATTGATATCATTAGAAGAGTAACCGTTGTTAATTAGTTTAATGACTTCATCTTTGACACTCTCCTGTTGGGTATATGACAATTCAAAGCCGGGTGTATCGTAGATTGCCAAAGGATATCCGTTTTTTTCAATTTTGCGAATTTCTTGAGTTACTGGTCGACCCAATCCAGTATCAGCAAAATTACCTCTAAACAAACTGTTGATTAGTGTGCTTTTGCCGACACCTGATTTCCCAATTACAATGATGTTTAATCTTTTTAAATTATTAATTTTATCATTAATCGCGTTGAGACATTGCTGCGCAATATTATCTGTATTGATTTGCATTATCTTCTACCTTTGTTATAGTCAGATTTTTTAACTAACGTGTCCTTCCCATCAAAACTAGTTTTTCGATGATTAGTTATTTTTACTTGCTTTTTATATAAATAATTTGTTGTTTGTTTCAAAACTTTAGGTAGAATCACTGTAGAAGCTAAAATTAAAGCTCCGCTTCCTAGGATATATTTTACTTTAGAAGAATTTCTTTTTTTATTACCTTTTGTCTTTGACATAATATTTCTCACTAATATGATATTTTAAATAATTATATCATATAAGAAATTAAAAGAGTCAATTTAATGATTTTGTTTATCTCTTTGTTTTAAAGCTTTTAGAACAACTTCTCTGATAGAAATTGAAGTAATGTTAGCAGAGATGTATTAGGTGTAATGAAGAGTGGGCAAAGATATTGAAGATAGAAAAGCAGTTATGTGGCTTTCAGCTTTGTCCGGCAGATGGGTGCCAGATTGGGCAAAAGCCTGCTCAGTTGGAAACATCGGATAAGTTTCAAATCACGGAGCCGCTGCCTGCTAGTCAAAGACAGGCTTATGAAACCTTTCTAGCTAAGGCTGGTATTGATGTAGCAGCTATTGAGTGGGTAGAGTCGGAGTCGGGTCAGATTTATGTCTATGATGTGAATACCAATACCAACTATAATCCGACAGCAGAAGAAAAAGCAGGAATTTTTGCTCATCAGCACTTGGCAGAATATCTAAAGAACGAGCTGGCAGCATCCTATCCAGAACAAATTTAAAACAAACAAAAGCTTTCCGTTTAGGAGGCTTTTTGTTTTTACTTCGTTTCCAAAATATGACATCTGTCATTTTGTTTTTGTGACAAACGTTAGGTGAAGCGCTTACAAAAATTTGTTATATTTAGATTATTGAGATTGCTTCTTTTTTATAAAGGAGTTAGGTGCTAAATGAGGTGTTCATTTTGAACAAAGAAAGTTGAAAGGAGTGCGTTATGTAGAAGTGATTTGGTTGTGAGGAGTCTGATTTTATTTTTAGAATATTGAGGTGTATCATGAAAAATCATCAGGAAAAAGTGTGTAAAAATTGGTTTATGAGAAAAAGCGGAAAGCGTTGGGTTTTTGGGTGTGCCCTGCTGGCTTTTGGAGCTTTCTTGTTAGATGGCGGTGGAGTGGTTTATGCAGATGAGGGTAAGGCTAATCCAGCTCCTACTCAGGTCTTGCAGGCTGCTTCATCAGCTGTCTCGGAGCCTGAGAGCGGGCAAACAGCTGCTCCTACAAGGAATGCTGATAAGACAGAGAACCTTGTAGCTGGGGAGATTGCTGCAACTGCAGCGACGGAAGCAGGTAATCTGGATGCAGCAGTAGAGTCAGCCAACCAAAAGACTGATAAGGAAAATCAAGTCACAGCAAACGCTAAAGAGACCAAACAGGAAGAAGACGAACAGCCAGCAGCGAAGGAAGTTGCTTCGGAAAAACTCCCTGCCGCAGAGATTGTAGATAAGCAGTCAGGCTTCAATACTAATTTGGCAGAAGCCAAGGGAGACAAAAATGGAGTTTGGGAAGTCCGGGAACAAGGTCTTTATAGTGATGCCAGAGGCAAAGGTGATAGTTTCCTTTACTCTCAAAGTCAGGGCAAGGATTTTGTTTACTCAACGGATGTAACCTTCCTCAGTAAGGAAGGGGCGGCAGCCCTCATTTTCCGCAGTAATAATAATCCGGATGACAAGAGCAGCTATGCAGTTAATATTGATGGTGGCAGCAACAATGTGAAGTTTTGGCGTTGGCAAGGTGGGCGTGACTATCAGTTTATCAATGAAAAACATATTGAGCCAACGGATGATAATAAATATCGGCTCAAGGTTGTTTCTATCGGCTCTTGGGTATCCTACTATGTCAATGATATCCTAGTGGCCAACTCAGGAGATTACACGCTTCAGAGAGATGATAAGGGGCAGAATACATATCTGTCAGAAGGCTATTTTGGCTTACTTAACTGGAACAGTGAGCTGCTTTTTCAAAATACCTTTTATAAAGAAATCACTCCTCAGTCTAATCCCAAGTTGGAGGATATAAGGGTGACTTCTTCGGTTGGGAAAGTGGAACAGAAAGGTCAGTTTACTGCCCCTATTACCATCCAGTATGTCAAGCATGATGCTGAGAGTGTAGACTTGACTGTCGTAGCGAAAAATCCTGCTGCCAAGGTAAGCGTGACCGATGCTGCAGGTAGGGTCTATAGTGATTTGAAGAATATCCCGCTGGCAATGGGGGCAAACTATTTGACTGTGACCAGCACTGTGACCGATGCGGATGGGCAGGAGGTCAGCCTGACTTACCGGCTTAATGTCCATCGTCGGCAGGCAGATGAGGTATACTACAATGAGCTCTATCGCGGTCAGTACCACTATTCGGTCAAGGACGGTTGGGCCAATGATCCCAACGGGCTGGTTTATTACAAGGGAGTCTATCATTTCTTCTATCAGTTTTATGATGATACAAAGTGGGGACCTATGCACTGGGGCCATGCGACCAGCAAGGATTTGATTCATTGGGAAGAACAGCCGATTGCCTTTTATCCGGATGCTAATGGGGCTATGTTCTCAGGCTCTATCGTAGCAGATACCACCAATTCCTCTGGTTTGTTTGACAATGACCAGGGCGGTTTAGTCGCGCTGATTACTGCCGATGGAAACGGTCAGCGCATTAAGTTAGCCTACAGTAAAGATGAGGGCCGGACTTGGACGAAGCTTGATCAAATTGCAGCTGACTGGACGGATGATCCACTGCAATCTCAGGATTTTCGTGACCCCAAGGTCTTCCGTTGGGAGGGTAAATGGTTTATGGTCGTTGCAGGCGGACCGCTGAGAATTTATTCCTCTGATAATCTGCGTAATTGGAAGGTGGAGTCAACTTATGCGGATCTCCACACGGAGTGCCCAGATCTCTATCCTCTACTGGCAGACGATGGTAGTCTTAAGTGGGTCCTGTCTCGTGGCGGGCGCTCCTATAAGGTCGGTGATTTTAGACAGGTGGAGGGCAAGTGGACCTTCGTCCCAGATGCTGAGTTTGCTCAGGCTGATCAGATTATGAACTTTGGTAAAGACTCTTATGCGGCCATGACTTACTACGTTCAGGACTTTGGCAGCAAGGCTAATCCAACCCTACCTGACATTATCGAGTCTAACTGGATGAATACATGGGAAGACTACTGCAATCTGGTAGCCGATACCGTCGGTCAGAAGTTCAACGGCACCTTCAATCTTAACCTCAAACTAGGCCTTATCAAGCAAGACGGCAGCTATCGGCTGACTCAGACGCCAATAGCAGCCTATCAGTCTTTGCGTCAGGAAGACAAGGCTGTGTTGTATAAAGACGTGGAAGTTAGCGAGAAGAATGGGCTGTTGAAAGATTTTTCCGGTGATCAGTATGAAATTGTCTCTACTTTCCGGCCGAGTGAAACGACCAAGAAAATCGGTTTTAACCTGCGAGTTGGAGATGGAGAAGTGACTAGAGTTACCTATGATTTAGAAAAGGAAACTCTCTCTATTGACCGCAGCCGGTCCGGCATTCTTCTCAGTAATAAATTTGCTCAGGTGGATAGTCAGTCTGTCAAGCGCAATGCGGATGGCAGCATAGATCTGCATCTCTACGTAGATCGCTCCAGCCTAGAAGTCTTTGCCAAAGGATATACTGTAGCGGGTGCCAATCAGATTTTCCCTGCGCCAAATAGCCTTGCGGCTAGTGTTTTTGTAGAAGGTGGTGCTGCTAAGGCTGACATTGCTCTTTATCCGCTGAAGGGCATCTGGGAAGACAAGCAGGCAGTGACCAAACCACTGGAACTAGTGCAGGCTTCTCCTGTGACAAATAATATTTATGTCGGCGATACTTTGGATTTGAAAGCATATGTCATGCCAGCAAGTGTCTCTCAAGCGGTAAGCTGGAGTGTGGATCAGCCAGACCTGGTCTCTGTCACGGAAGATGGCAATAAGCTGCGAGTGACTGCTCTGCAAAGGGGTGTGGTCAAGGTAACGGCAACCTCTAAGGAAAATCCAAGTCTTTCCAAGGTCTTCACCATCAATATCAGTCGTAATGACTTTAAGACCAATGTTCCAGACTTAAAAGCTGTTTCCGGTAAGTGGTATGTCGACGGTGAAAGTCTCTATAATCAGAATACCAGCGCCAATGATTATTATATGGGAGGTCAGAAGATTCCTTTCTCTGAGTATAACTTGGATGTGGATCTCAAGTATCAAAAAGGCTTGATTAACATCTTCTATGCGTCTGAAAATGTTGATCCTCGCAATGCTTATTCTATTCAATTTGGCGATAATGATAAGATTCGACTTTACCGCTTTATGGGAGAGACGATTGCAGAAAGTAGCATGAATGGCAAGCATCTTAATGACGGCCAGTTCCACCATGTTAAGCTAGTGAAAACTAAAAATGGTGTCAGTGTATCTGTGGACGGTGTAGAATACCTGAACCACCAATTTGATACGGTTGAGCCCTATTATAATGATGCCTACGTCGGTCTGGGGCTTTGGGATGGGGACTTGGAAGCGCGCAATTTCTTTGTGACCAATCTTCATGCCCCAGCAGTTAATAAGGCTTCTCTGCAGAAAGTGGTAGACAGTACGGCTAGTCTAGATCCAAGCTTCTACACAGATGAGACAGTTCAGGCTTACCAGTCAGCCTTGACTCTAGCCCAGTCTCTCTTGGCAGATGAAAAAGCGGAGCAGGCAGATTTAGATAGAGCAGAGCAAGATCTGAAGACAGCTCTTGCTGCTCTGGCTGTGAAACCAAGTCATCAGGTCACTCCAGAAGAAGGGATAAAGGACCTAGTGGAAGAAAAGCCTTTCTTAGAAATCGTAATGGAAGAAATTGCATATCAGACTCGAGAACAGGAAAATCCAGAACTGGAAAGAGGTGAGCGGCGGATACTTGTAGCCGGCCAAAAAGGTCAAAAGCGAGTCTTTGTAGAAGTCTTGAACGGTCAGAGAAGCGTTCTCGGTCAGGAAGTGCTCTCTCTAGCAGTTGACGAACTAGTAGAAGTTGGCAGCAAGGTGGTGGCTGAAAGTGCTAAACAGCCTTTGACAAGGACCCAGCCTCAAGCTCTGAAGCAAGGTGAGGAAGGGAAAGTTATTCCGTCGCCAAGATTGCAGCCAAATTCAGATTCAGCTCTGCCTAAGACTGGCACTCAAGAAGATAAGTTTCTGCCTCTGGCTGGTTTAGCTTTTCTGGGAATGGGGCTTCTAGCTGGAAGAAAGAAGCAAGAAGACTAAGGTGCTAAGCAATGGTTATTTGCACATAAAAAGGATGGGGTTTTCCCATCCTTTTTTGATATAATTATGGCTTGCGAATTGATTAGTTTTTGGCTGAGCATGCTCCGGTATCTGTCAAGAATTCCGATACATCCATCTGCTTGCTTTTTAATTCTCTATCTGAACTTGCATCCGGATGAACATATCGCGGTGCTGTTCCTGGATTTGTGGTTGTTCATGAATGACCTCGCAGATATAATCGCCCACAGGAGTATATCCAGCTTGGGTCAGAGCTTGGTGAAAATGCGGCAGAGCTTTAAGTTCATTTGCAAAGGAAGAGCAGTAAGCAACAGCATAATTTCCTGCCGGCAGCAACATTCGATTTAAGTGAGGGAGTTCATTGGGAGTATGATGGAAGAGACATAGTTGTTTGGAAATCCATCTTTCTTTTTGGAAATCTTCTTGTTTCATAATGGAGCCAACACGGCTGAAATGAGTGAAAAAAGGACTGTAACGCAGGATTTCTTGCTTGAAGTAGCGGAGAGCAAGTTCGTATTCCTCACTTTTCATTTGATAAATATTTTGATCGATTTCAAAAGTAAGCAGCTGCCGTTCAGGAAAAGTTAGGATTTCCAGTTCTTGCTCGCTCTGTTTTTCGCCATAGATACGGGCACCAGACCGAAAGATTTCGATTTCTTGGATTTGTTTTTCTAAATTCTCTTTTTCCTCTAGAAGGCGCTGATAGCGTTCCTCGATAAGCTGGTGCAGTTGAAAATGGTCTTTGTCAGATAGGATTTCTTTGATGCCTTCTAGAGAAAAATTCAGTTGACGCAGGTACTGAATGGAGTCAACCAGAGAAGATTGATTGATGTGGTAGTAGCGATAGTTGGTTTCTGGATCGACTTTATAGGGTTTTAAAAGACCGATTTGGTCATAGAATCTTAGAGTTTGGATGGAAATCTGATTTATTTGGGAAAACTCTCCGATACGCAAAATTTTTTTCATTTTTTAAAACCCTCTATTGACTCTCTAGTTACTAGAGATATTATACTACAATTGTGAAAATAATAACAATTAGTGGAGGGTTTGCCATGAGAAATACAAAAATTCGTGCTGTTCAGTATGGCTGCGGCAAGATGTCTAAAGTGATTTTCAAGTACCTACTGGATCACGGTGTAGAAATTGTCGGAGCTATTGATAACAATCCTGCTGTAGTAGGACAGGATGTTGGTGATTTTGCAGAGCTAGGCTATAAGACTGGCGTCCTGATTTCTGATAATGCTGAACGTGTCTTTGGAGAGTGTGACGCAGACATTGCCATTGTCACCATTGCTTCCTATATGCCAGAAATGTATAATTTTTTTGAAACAGCCATCAAGCATGGAGTTAATATCATCACGACCTGTGAGGAAGCTATCTACCCTTGGACGACGTCGCCATCCGAAACAAACCGCTTGGACAAGCTGGCCAAAGAATATGGTGTCACAGTAATGGGCTCAGGCATGCAGGATATTTACTGGATTAATATGCCTTGCTTGGCTATGTCTGGCCTTAATCGCATTCAAAAGGTGAAAGGGATTGCCAGCTATAATGTGGAAGATTATGGTCTGGCTTTGGCAGAAGCGCATGGTGCTGGTTACGATTCAGAGCGATTTGAAAAGGAAATTGCCAGTGCTGAGAGTCTGCCGTCCTATATGTGGAATGCTGCTGAAGCTATTTGCTCTAAGATGAACTGGACCATTCAGGATATTTCACAAAAGAGCGTTCCTTACATTTTGGATGAAGATGTTTATTCTGAAACGCTGGGACGTACAGTTCCGGCGGGGCAAGTAACAGGTATGTCAGCTGTGACAACCATTCATACCCATCAGGGAATTGAGTTGGAAGTAGAGTGTATTGGCAAGGTCTATCGTGAAAATGACGGCGATATGTGTGATTGGGAAATTACTGGCGAACCAAATCTAGTCTTCTCAGTCAGCAAGCCTGATACTGTAGCCTTGACCTGTGCCACTATCGTCAATCGAATCCCTTCTGTGTTAGATGCACCGGCAGGTTATGTAACCTCAGAGTTGGCGCGTGAGTTGGCCTATCCGACCTATCCGCTTCATACCTATGTGGAAAAATAACAAAGCTTATAACTAAAAATACACCTCCCGCATCAATTGGGAGGTGTGTTTTTAAGTATTAGTCTTCCTTTTTCTTTAAAAGTAAGAGTCCAGCTGCCCCTGCGATTAGGAGTCCAGCTAGAGCAAAGCTAGTAGGTTTTTCTTGACTGCCGGTCTGCGGAAGGGTCTGACTCTTGTAGGTCAGGACTACTGTTTGAGCCGGTGGATTCACTGTAGCAAGCTTCCAGTCAAGGACAGTCTGACTTGGTGCTTGATAGGTTGGGTCAGGTGCCGCAGGACTTGGAAGATCTGTCAGCTCGGCCAACTGGCTGCCAAAGATAGCATTGGAGATCCAGCGGTAGAAGTGAACAGGGTGAAGCCGGTTGGTCGGATTACCAGCATAGACAAAGAGAGGCTGCTCTTTATAAGTACCGGCAATGGCTACGACTTTGTTTGCCAGTTGTTCATTGCCAGGCCACCAGCCAGCGATGTAGAAGTCACTGCCAGCAATGCTGGCAAGAGTCCTAAAGTTGGCAGGAATCTTAGCAATCCAGTTACCAGAGTTGGAGTAAAAGAGTCCATCCTTCTTGTAGCCGCTGGTCAGCGGGTCTTGGTCTTGTATAATGGCTTTCATCAGTCCTTCATAGTCACTGCCGTTCTTGAAGCGTTCAGCGTCAAATCCATCTAAGATTCCTAGTTTTTCCAAGCGCTGCATAGCAGAGCCTCCGACGACGATGGTTGGCTTAAGTCCGACAAGAGACTTGTCATAGTTGTTGCTTTCAAGGACGATGACGTCCGCTTCTTCTGGGCTGTCAACGATTTCAAAGCCCATATTTTTCAGAGCCAAAGTAGTGTGAGCGGGTGAGTCCACACCTGCCCAGTAAAACTGATGCGGCGGTGCGTAGACCTTGAGAGGTTTCAGAGTCGGTCCTTGTGGAATCTTATAAAGGGCATCACCATAAATGGCATAACGATCTAGGAGGCTGGTAAAGGTCGGTGTATCAACGATGTAGCCGTCATCTGTCAGGTAGACCTTCTTACCTTCAGCAAGAGCTTTGTTGACGGCCTTGACCGCGCTCTCAGACGTATTGGCAATGACGTAATAAGGCGCTTTCTGATCAACCTGACTGGTCCGGGCAGCACGGAGGGCTGTCACCTCTCCTAGCTTGCCTTCAAAGAGCTTGTCGCCAAAGACTGGCTGGGCTTTGAAGCCTTTCATATCAGGGAAATTAACGACTAATTCCGCATACATAGCTGCCCACTTGGATTCATTTGAGCCTTTGTAGAGGACATGGTTGGCATAGCCGCGCTTGGCCTGTGCCATATCGACAACCAAATCACCTTTTTTATAGTTGCCGCTGTCTTCCTTGAGTTCTTTGACAAGGACACCGTTGCGCTTGAAATAGTCAATCATATTAAAGGCTTCTTGGGTATCGTTGTCCTTGTCCACTCCCATTGGGATGACATAGTAGTCTGGGAAGAATTTTTCCTGGCCTTTTTTAATCCGGCCAACGACCTGACCATCTGGTCCGACGAGTTCATTTTCTGCCTTAGGATCTTCGACTTTATTAATACCGCGCAGGTAGAAGTTGAGACGCATCTCCATGAGCTTGTCGGGGTTCTGAGCTAGATAGTCAAGGCCTCCTAAAACTGCATAATATCCAGCCTTGTAGGACTCTTGATTGCCCTCCGGAATTTCGATGGTATGTCCCAGGATGCCATGGTACATAGAATAAACCGCTGTGTAGCCGGAGAAGGAATCGTCCCATCCGTCTCCCCAGTCCAGTTTTGGAATGATGTATTTGTCGTAGCCAGAGTTGGCAACGCCGGCCCGTCCCATATGATGGGCATTGTCCAGCATGAGGTCAGCTAAAAGGTCATATTCAAAGTTAGGATCGTGAGGCGGGGTTGCCGGCTCAATCAGGAATTCCTTGACAAATCCGTGGATATCATAGAGGGCAATTGGGTTCCATTTGTTAATCAATCCAGCAACGGTGCGGGTTTCAGGATTGGCTTGGTAGCCAGTATCTCGGTTAGGGTCAAGGCCATTGGCCAGAGCCCGAGTGTTGAGGACATCGCCGTCAGGGTTTTCCGTAAAGTCAAAGAGGAAGATAAACTTCTTTAGTAAATCTTGGATTTTGAGAGTGACAAGTTTTTCAGAACCATCGGCAGCGGTTGTTTTGAAGCTGACTTGGTCTTTAGTTGCAAAAGTTTTAAAGAGACCTGTGATAATATCAATAGCAGGCTGTTCATCAGCGTGGGTGTTGTTAATGAGCACAGGCAGTTTATAGTCTAGGTTGCCATTTTTGAGAGCTGCCAGCATTTCTGCTGGTTTGGTCAAGGCCTGCGGATTAGTTGTGCTGAGGTAGTCGTCGATGCTCTTTTGGTCAGAACTGATGATACCCAGCTTGATATCGCGCCCCTGAGCGCTCTTTCCAATATTCTCAATCTGTACCAAGCGATCGGTCTTGGCATCCTGTCTGCTCTTTTCGATGGATGCCAGCATCTCCTCATGGCTGTGGAAGTCTTCATAAGGACGCAAGACGATATTTTTGCGAATGGTCAAGCTCAAGTCCTGGCTCGTACCAACCAGTTCATGGCTGCCAATGAAGTTTCGATAGGTCCGGCGAATATTATGGGGAGAGCGCAGGCTGAGATCGTCTCCGAAAAGCTTTTGAAACTGCAGATTCAGATGAAGATCGTTTCCGTCAGCCTTTTCCTCAATTGTGACAAAGGGTTGGCCGGTAAAGGTGCCGCTGTCCATGTTCCAAGTTTTCCAATCGGCTATTGGTTTATTGTCCAGAGTCCAAGTCAGCTTACCCGCCTGAGAAGCCTGTCCTTGGACGGTTTCCTTGAGCTCTGCAGGCTCGGACATATAGACAGTGCTGTCAGCCAGCTGTGTCTTGGCTTCTTCAGAAGCAGCTGCTCTTGTTTGAGCTGCTGCAGAGACAGCTGGATTGTCCGCTGCAGGAGCAGGAGTCTGTTCTTTTTCTCCTGTCTGATTTGGAACAGCTTGAGCAGCTTCTGTCGTAGGAGTTACAGCCTCTATCTGATTGGCGGCTGGCTGTGACTCAGTGCTGTTCTGCTGGTCAGCTACGGCCTTGCCCTGAGCTAAGACAGCCATCAATACAGCGGCTGATAAACTCAAGGCCTGAGTATAGAGACGCTTCTTGTATGAATCGTTCATTAGGAAATCTCCTTTGTGTAAAATATTCTATATTTAGTATAACAAATATCGAAAGCGCTTTCAAACAAAAATAGAAAAAACATGCAAAGTTACCCAAAGTGGTCTCTCAGATGAATTGCTGAGCATAGGGGTCTTCCTAGTTCCAGGTGCTATTTGCAATATCCGAACCTTCTGCCTTTATTTTCTGAAATAGTATACAAAATCCTCGAATTTATGCTACAATGAGACAAACTAAAAATGATTGGAGCCAAGCATGAAAGCAATTATTACCGTTGTCGGAAAAGATAAAACAGGGATTGTAGCCGGAGTTTCCACTAAAATTGCGGAGCTGGGGCTGAATATTGACGATATTTCCCAAACCGTTTTGGAGGAATATTTTACCATGATGGCCTTGGTATCAAGTGATGAAAAGCAAGATTTTACGGCCCTTCGCAATGAGTTTGAAGCTTTCGGACAAGAGCTCAATGTCAAAATCAACATTCAAAGCGCAGCTATTTTTGATGCCATGTACAATATCTAAGGAGTGAAGGATGGATATTAGACAAGTAACAGAAACCATTGCCATGATTGAGGAGCAGAATTTTGATATTCGGACCATCACCATGGGCATTTCACTCTTAGACTGTATCGACACAGATATTGATCGGGCGGCGGAGAAGATTTACCAAAAAATCACGACCAAAGCGAAAGACCTGGTGGCAGTTGGGGATGAAATTGCTGCAGAGCTTGGGATTCCTATCGTCAACAAGCGGGTATCTGTGACTCCGATTTCTTTGATTGGGGCAGCGACAGACAGCAGTGACTATGTGCCTCTGGCCAAGGCTTTAGACAAGGCGGCCAAGGAAATCGGTGTTGATTTTATCGGTGGTTTCTCTGCCTTGGTTCAAAAGGGCTATCAAAAAGGCGATGAAATCCTCATTAATTCTATTCCACGTGCTTTGGCTGAGACGGATAAGGTCTGCTCCTCTGTCAATATCGGCTCAACCAAGACTGGCATCAATATGACGGCAGTTGCGGATATGGGGCGGATTATCAAGGAAACAGCCCAGCTTTCTGACATGGGTGCGGCCAAGCTAGTCGTCTTTGCTAATGCAGTAGAGGACAATCCTTTTATGGCAGGTGCCTTCCATGGTGTTGGTGAAGCAGATGTGGTCATCAATGTCGGAGTTTCTGGGCCTGGTGTTGTTAAGCGAGCCTTGGAAAAGGTCCGTGGTGAGAGTTTTGACGTGGTCGCGGAAACGGTCAAGAAAACGGCCTTCAAAATCACCCGTATTGGTCAGTTAGTCGGTCAGATGGCCAGCGAGCGTCTGGGTGTCAAGTTCGGGATTGTTGACTTGAGTCTGGCTCCAACACCGGCAGTCGGAGATTCAGTGGCCCGTGTCTTGGAAGAAATGGGCTTGGAAACAGTCGGTACTCATGGCACGACAGCGGCACTCGCCCTGCTCAATGACCAAGTTAAAAAAGGCGGTGTTATGGCCTGCAATCAGGTTGGCGGACTGTCTGGTGCTTTCATCCCTGTGTCAGAAGACGAGGGCATGATTGCGGCTGTGCAAAACGGCTCGCTCAATCTAGAAAAGCTAGAAGCTATGACAGCTATCTGCTCGGTAGGTTTGGATATGATTGCTATTCCAGAGGCGACGCCAGCTGAAACCATCGCAGCCATGATTGCGGATGAAGCGGCGATTGGAGTTATCAATCAGAAGACAACAGCTGTGCGGATTATTCCGAAAGGCAAGGAAGGCGATATGATTGAATTTGGCGGGCTCTTGGGAACAGCTCCGGTCATGAAGGTCAATCAAGCTTCGTCTGCTGCCTTTATCGCGCGGGGCGGTCAGATTCCAGCGCCTATTCACAGCTTTAAAAACTAAAAAGCTAGATTTGAAACAGTTTTTAAGAAAGCAGCGTAAAGGACAGTTATTCAGTTTCCGAGTAGGAGTTTGCGGGATTGAATCTAGCTGGATGCTTGAAATGTAGGGGATTATAAGGAGATTGTTTAGGTTATGAATAAAAGAGAGCTAGCTGAGCTGGCCCTTGATTTAGGTTTGGATGTTGATAAGGAGAGCGGCATTATATATGGTCGTAGAAGGGATTATGCTTTTTATCTAGAGACCATAACAGATGGCGACGAATTTGCGATTTTCTTTTCAGTCAGATGTGAGCAGGGCTATATAGGTCGAGATACCTTGGAAGCTTTGATCAACGATTCCGAGGTTTTGATTGATTTTGAAAGAGCTGGCTATAACTTGGCCTGTCAGATTTTGGCTGATCAGGATCGAGATCTGCTGCCGGATATTTTGGAGGAGGCTATCGAGGACTGCACCCGCTACTTTGAGGAGCAAGGGCTGGTTAGCGCCTGTGAAAAAACCGGTGAAACCGGAGATGTGGACTTGTATCAGATCAAAGGAGATTGGCTCTTTCTCACGCCATCTAGCTATGAGCGGATGGTTTCCATCTCACAGGATAAGGTGACAAAGCGCTCCCTTCCTCATCAAAGTCCGCAGAAAATACATTATTTTCTGGGTGTTCTCGGAGCATTCTTGACGAGCTTGCTTGGCGCATGTCTTGTCTTCTTTCTGACAGGTGCATCCTTGGCCATGGGCTTCATATCAGGTTTTACACTGCTATTTAGCATTGCTTGCTATGAAAAGTTTGTCAAAGGTATTTCTGTTTTAGGAATTGTGGCAAGTTTCTTTTTTACTTTAGCGATGAGCTTTGTAGCTGTTCAAATTGGTTATGCCAATTCTTTTTACCAAGGGGAAGGCAATATTTTGCAAGCCATTATCGCTATTAATAAAGCTGCTTTATCCGGACAGTTTGGTCTTAATTATTGGCTCCATTATCTGTACATTATTCTTGGGTGTGTCAGTGCCGTAAAAGTTCATATTAAGTCTCTATAGTTGATTAGATGCTGATTTCACGGTGAGCTGCTGTCTATCATAGTGGGAAACCGGGTTCTCCCTCTTCTTTATCTAAAGAATACGAAGGCCTATACTATAATAAACAAAGAAAAAATAAAAGAGGTGAAGTATGTCAAAAACAAGACTCTATGTTATCCGTCATGGCAAGACCATGTTCAATACTATCGGCCGGGCTCAAGGTTGGTCTGATACCCCGCTGACTGCTAAAGGGGAGCGCGGTATTCGCGAGCTGGGTATCGGATTGCGAGAGTCTGGTTTGCCTTTTGTCAAGGCTTTTTCCAGTGATAGTGGTCGGACCATTCAGACCATGGGGATTATCCTAGAGGAGCTGGGCCTGACTGGTCAGATTCCCTATCGCTATGACAAGCGCATCCGGGAGTGGTGTTTCGGCAGTTTTGATGGTGCTTATGGTGGTGAGCTCTTTCATGGCGTTATCCCACGAGTTCTTAAGACGGATAATTACAAAGAACTCAGTTGGCCGGATTTGGCGAATGGCCTGGTAGAAGTGGATTCGGCAGGTTGGGCTGAGCCTTGGGACAAGCTAAGCGGTCGGATTTTAGAAGGATTTGAAGCCATTGCTAGAGAGGTGGAGTCCTCAGGCGGCGGCAATGCTCTGGTCGTCAGCCACAGTATGACCATTGGTACTTTGGCTTATCTGGTTGATGAGAATATCACGAAAAATCCTAATGTCGACAATGGCAGTGTCACAGTGCTGGAGTATGAAGATGGTCGCTTTAGCATCCAGGCCTTGGGTGATGTGTCTTACCGTCAGATCGGCGCAGCCACATTGGACCGAGAAAATCAAGAATGAGCAGGAGTTTTGAGATTCCTGCTTTTTGCTTTGAAAGCCAGATGGAGCCAATTTCTTCATAAAATGGTATAATATGAAAAGAACAACGGAGGAAATGAAATGGCAAAAACAAGATTATACTTGGTTCGTCATGGCAAAACCATGTTTAATACTATCGGCCGGGCTCAAGGCTGGTCTGATACCCCATTGACTGAAGTTGGGGAACGTGGCATTCATGAGTTGGGCATTGGCTTGAGAGAAGCTGGGCTTGATTTCAAATTGGCCCGCTCCAGCGACAGCGGCCGGACTATTCAGACCATGGGCATTATTCTAGAGGAGCTGGGTTTGACTGGTCAGATTCCTTATACCTTTGACAAACGAATTCGCGAATGGTGCTTTGGCAGTTTTGATGGTGGTTATGATGGAGAGCTCTTTATGGGTGTGATGCCCCGGGTTTTCAATATTGAGCATGTTCATCAGCTTAGCTATGCTGAGTTGGCAGAAGGTCTTGTAGAAGTCGATACAGCAGGCTGGGCAGAAAATTGGGAAAAGCTTAGCGGCCGAATTTGGGAAGGCTTTTCAGCCATAGCTGAGGAACTGGAAGCTGCTGGCGGTGGCAATGCCCTTGTAGTCAGCCACGGCATGACCATCGGAACCTTTGTCTATCTAATCAACCGAACTCAGCCTCATGGTTTGGACAATGGCAGCGTGACGGTTGTAGACTATGAAGATGGTAAATTCACAGTAGCTTGCATCGGAGACATGTCTTATCGAGAGGTCGGTGCCAAAGTAATGGAGGAAGAAGTTGAAGCGCGCTAAACATCGCAAAGAAAAGAGAAAATCGAAGTCTAAGAAGATTGGGTTAACGTTTTTATTGTTAATCGTCTTGTGTCTAGTAGCTGGAGGGACGGTGATTTATTTCCGTCCGTCCTTGTTACAAGATCTGCTTGCAAAGATTCAGTTTTCGGGTTCATCTAGCAGTTCTGCTACGAAAGGCTCTTCTGGCTCAGAGAGCTCGCAGTCTGATTTGCCCAAGGTTTCTTCTACTGATTGGAATTTGATTTTGGTCAATCGAGACAACCAGCAAGAAGAAAAAACACCTGAACTGACTCAGATTGGAGAGGTCCAGGTCGATAGCCGCATTGCTGAAAATACTCGGCAATTTCTAGCAGCAGCCCAAGCGATAGCTCCTGAAGAAACTTTAATCTCTGGCTATCGCAGCCGAGCTGAGCAGGAAGAACTCTATAACGAAAAAGTTGCTGGGGAAGTTGCCAAAGGCTTGTCGAATGAAGAAGCAGTCAACATCGTGCTGAAGCAAGTGCAGCTTCCAGGAGCCAGTGAGCATCAAACGGGCTTGGCTATTGATATGAGCGCTCCAGAAGGCCAGGAGGATGAATTGGCAGCCAAGATTGCGGAGCTAGCTCCCCAGTATGGTTTTGTCCTTCGCTATCCGGATGGCAAGAGTGATATTACCGGAGTTGACTTTGAGAATTGGCATTACCGCTATGTCGGTGTGGAGAATGCCCAGTATATGCAGAAGCACAATCTGGTTCTGGAAGAATATATCGCCCTGCTCAAGGCAGCAGGAAAATAAACAAGTAAGTCAGGATTTCCTGGCTTTTTTTATGCTGATTTATCAGGATGCAGGTCTCTAATCCTTTTAGCTTCTGATCAAATCAGCTGCAAGTATTGATAGATAAAAATGAATTACTTTTTGTAAAAAAATATTTATAAATCCTTGACAACTATATCGGACTGCGATATAATTTTTTATATCAAGGTTCGATATATCGAGGTGAAAGTGAGATGAGAAGATGAGTGGATTGACAGAAAAGCTTAGGAGAGTCTATGTGCCAATGACAGAGACAGGTTTTTATATCCTCTTCTGTCTTCAGAAAGAAAGGCATGGCTACAGTATTACTCAAAAAGTCAAGGAGCTGACAGAAGGACAGCTATCTATCAGCCCGGGGACCATGTACGGGACCTTGGCAAAGATGGAAAAAGATGGTCTGATTGCCTTTGTTCGTGAGGAAGAAAAGAGAAAGCTCTACCAGATTACAGAACTTGGACAGAAAATTTTGGGCTTGGAAATCCAGCGGATTGAGCGCCTTTACCGCAATAGTAAGGAGGAAGTTTGATGGAAAAGAAAATTGTCTATAAAATCTTTACCATTGCAGACTATGACAGAGAAGCAGCTTATTTTAAAAAAATGCACAGTCAAGGCTGGAAATTGAAGAAAGTAAGTTATTCTCCCTTTCTTGTTGCAGTTCGTTATACATTTGAAGCCTGTCCGCCTCAGGAAGTGGCCTATCAATTGGATTTTCGCCCCATAAAGAAGGCGGAGCAAGAATCCTATTATCAACTGTTTGAGGATTGTGGCTGGGAGCATATTACAAACTTTAATCAGTTCTCTTATTTCCGCAAGCCAGTTTCTCAGCTTGATGCAGACAGCGATCTTGAAATCTATAATGACGCATGGTCTAAGCTAGAAATGGTCAAGCGTTTGCTTGTATGGCGATTTTTGCCAGCCATCATGGTTTTGTGTGTCACGACTTATCTCATTCTAGATATTTCCCAGAAAAGTTTGAAAGCAAGTCTGTTATTCAAATCAATCTTAGCAATAGACTGTCTTATATTGCTCATTCTGTTCTGTCAACTGGTCCATATTGCCTTGCGTTTTTGGAAAATGAGGCAGGAACTGAAAGATTGATTGCAGTTTTGTTAAATACTGTTGTGAAAGCGAGGAAAACAATGAAAAAGACCATTATTGAAGTGCAAGGCTTGAAAAAGAAATTCAAGGAACAAGAAGCCTTGGCAGGAATCGATTTTTCCATCCAAGAGGGAGAAATTTTTGGCTTCCTAGGACCGTCTGGATCTGGTAAAACGACGACTATCAATATCTTGACTGGTCAGTTGTCTGCAGATGCTGGAACAGCTCATGTGTTGTCTGCTCCGGTTGAGGATTTTAAGGTAGAAGTCCTGGAGCAGATTGGTATTGTCAGCGATGGCAGTGGCTTTTATGAAAAGATGTCACTTTATAAAAATCTCAAGGCCTATGCTATGCTCTTTGGTGTTAATATGACAGAAGTCGATGAACTTCTCCGAAAAGTGGGGCTTTATGATAGTCGCAACAAGGTGGCTGAAAAACTATCTACGGGTATGAAGCAGCGCATGTTACTGGTGCGTGCCTTGATTAATCGACCTAAACTGCTTTTTTTGGATGAGCCAACCAGTGGTTTGGATCCGTCAACTTCTCGCACCATTCACGAATTGTTGCTGGAACTAAAAGCGCAGGGGACAACTATTTTTCTGACGACTCATGATATGCAGGAAGCTACCCTCTTGTGTGATCGCTTGGCCTTGCTCAGTAAAGGGAAATTAGTTGAGGTAGGCAGTCCGCATGAGATAATCCAAAAGTACAATACGGATAAGAAGGTTCGTTTAGAATATGTAGATTTGACGACGAAGACAGTTACCTTTGATGAACTGCAAGGTGGTTTGGATTTGTCCAATGTTATCAGTATTCATTCCTGCGAACCAACTTTGGAAGATGTTTTCATCACGTTGACAGGAGGTACCTTAAATGTCTAATAAATTAAAAGGTATGATTTGGCTGAGAGGTCAAGTGACGCTAGCTAATAAAAGTATTCTATTACAGGTTTTTATGCCGATTTTACTCATTTTTCTCTATAAATTTATTTTTTCTCTGAATGGAGCAGGTAAGGAAATTGGAGTGGATAAACTAGCTATTATGTTGCTTACGATCTCTCTGCCTTTCTCTCTAGCCATGTCAGTTGGAACACCCATTATCATCATTCTAGCTGAGGAAAGAGAAAAACATAATTTGCAAAGTTTGCGCTTGGCTGGTGTGACAGCGGGTCAATACATTCTCTCCGCTTTAATCTGGCCAGCAATTATTGGGATTTTTTATATCGTCATTACCCCAATTTTGGTAGGAGCTAAGCTTTCTAATCATCTGTTCAGCTATAGTTTGGTTCTCTTATTGACCATGCTGGTCTTAATTTTCTTCTTTTTAATGGTTGGTCTGTTTTGTAAAAATCAGGTCATGGCACAATCTCTTAGTGTCCCAGCCATGCTCTTGGCGGCATTTATTCCTATGTTTTCAAATATGAGCGAGGATTTATTTAAGGTGCTGCGTTATAGCTTTATGGGCCTATTTACTAGCTATATGAAAGATTGGTCTCATTTCCATTTATGGAGCGGAGAATTTTTGGCTCTGCTAGTTTGGTTGCTCCTTTTTGCAGGAATTTCTTTCTATTTGATGCGCCGTTTGCAAATTTTGGACGACTAATCTAGGTCGCTAGACTGATTTTTAGCACTCTTGTAAAAAGAGTGCTAATTTTTTGAGTTTTTGTCTTGACTTTGGAGTAGAAGAGTGTATAATAGAATCATGAGTTAGCACTCGAAGTGGCTGAGTGCTAATCGACAGCAGAATCTTGATTGGAGGTGATGCCGTGGTCACGGAGCGTCAAAATGAGATTTTGAATTTGATTATTGATATCTTTACCAAGACTCACGAGCCGGTCGGCTCCAAAGCCCTGCAGGATTCCATCAATTCCAGTAGTGCCACTATCCGAAACGATATGGCGGCTTTGGAAAAGCAGGGACTTCTGGAAAAGGCGCATACGTCCAGCGGCCGTAAGCCGAGCGTGGCTGGTTTTCAGTACTTTGTCAAGCATTCTCTGTCCTTTGATCGTCTCGCTGAGAATGAACTTTATGAGGTTATCAAAGCCTTTGACCATGAGTTTTTCAACTTGGAGGACATTCTTCAACAGGCAGCGGACCTTTTAACCAAGCTCAGTGGATGCACGGTTGTTGCACTGGATGTAGAACCCAGTCGGCAGCGTTTGACAGCTTTTGATATTGTTGTGCTCAGTCAGCACACGGCTCTGGCAGTCTTCACCCTGGATGAGTCCAATACCATCACTAGTCAGTTTATGATTCCGCGTAACTTCTTAAAAGAAGACCTGGATAGGCTTAAAGGCCTAGTAAGGGAACGGTTCTTGGGACAGACAGTGCTGGACATCCATTACAAGATTCGGACGGAAATTCCGCAGATTATCCAGCGCTATTTCACTACGACGGACAATGTCATCCAGCTCTTTGAGCATATCTTTGGTGATATTTTCAAGGAAAATGTGATTCTGTCTGGCAAGGTTCAGCTCTTGGAATTCTCAGATCTGACGGCCTATCAGTTTTTTGATGACCCGCAGAAAGTAGCATTTGAAATTCGCGATAGTTTGGCTGAAGATCAGATGCAAAGCGTGCGCGTGGCAGACAGTAGAGAAAGCTGTTTGGCTGATTTGACACTGATTTCTAGCAAATTCTTGATTCCTTATCGAGGATTTGGAGTACTGGCAGTTGTCGGTCCTGTCAATCTTGACTACCAACGGCTGGTCAGTCAGATGAATGTCGTCAACCGCGTGCTGACCATGAAACTGACCGACTTCTATCGTTACCTTAGCAGTAATCACTACGAAGTCCATTAATTATAGTATAAATATTCCTAAAAAGGAGGTGCCTTGTGGCAAAGCATAAACAAGAAGAACATCCAGAAGATGTAGAAGTAAAAGAGGAAGCTGTAGAAGCAGCTGAGCAAGCTGAATCAGCAAGCCCTGAAAAATCAGAATTAGAACTAGCTAATGAGCGAGCAGAAGATTTTGAAAACAAATATCTCCGTGCTCATGCAGAAATGCAGAACATCCAGCGCCGAGCAAATGAAGAACGCCAGCAGCTGCAAAGATACCGCAGTCAGGACTTGGCAAAAGCTATTTTGCCTTCGATAGATAATCTGGAGCGCGCGCTTGCCGTTGAAGGTCTGACAGATGATGTCAAAAAAGGACTGGAAATGGTGCATGAAAGTTTGATTCATGCTCTCAAAGAAGAGGGCATCGAAGAAATCCCAGCTGACGGAACTTTTGACCATAACTATCACATGGCCATTCAAACAGTTCCAGCTGATGATGAGCACCCAGCTGACACTATAGCGCGGGTCTTCCAAAAAGGCTACAAACTTCATGATCGTATCCTGCGCCCAGCAATGGTAGTGGTCTATAACTAGGCTAGAAAACTTGAAAAATCTTGTCCGAAACGACAATAAACTATGAAGAAAGATAAGAAATCGTTCAGCTTTGCAATAGTGAGCGAAGCGAACCAAAGACGATACTCTTCGCCGTGGCGCTATTCGCGCAAACTTTGAGACCTTAGGCTCAAAGTTTAGTCAAAGAGATTGATAAAGTCAAGCTCTGACGGCGCCGCCACCTAAGAAGAGTACCAAAAAGAAGATAGAATATAAAATTTAAGGAGAAAAACACATGTCTAAAATTATTGGTATTGACTTAGGTACAACAAACTCAGCAGTTGCAGTTCTTGAAGGAACTGAAAGCAAAATCATTGCAAACCCAGAAGGAAATCGCACAACACCATCTGTAGTGTCATTCAAAAATGGTGAAATCATCGTTGGTGATGCAGCAAAACGTCAAGCAGTCACAAATCCAGATACAATCATTTCCATCAAATCAAAAATGGGAACATCTGAAAAAGTAGCTGCTAACGGCAAAGAATACACTCCGCAAGAAATCTCAGCTATGATTCTGCAGTACTTGAAAGGTTATGCAGAAGAATATCTTGGTGAAAAAGTAACCAAAGCGGTTATCACAGTGCCAGCTTACTTTAACGATGCACAACGTCAAGCGACTAAAGATGCTGGTAAAATCGCTGGTCTTGAAGTAGAACGTATCGTCAACGAACCAACTGCAGCAGCCCTTGCTTACGGTCTTGACAAACAAGATAAAGAAGAAAAGATTTTGGTCTTTGACTTAGGTGGCGGTACCTTTGACGTTTCAATCCTTGAGTTGGGTGATGGTGTCTTTGATGTATTGGCAACTGCAGGAGACAACAAACTTGGTGGTGACGACTTTGACCAAAAGATTATCGACCACATGGTGGCTGAGTTCAAGAAAGAGAACGGCATCGACTTGTCAAATGACAAGATGGCGCTTCAACGTTTGAAAGATGCAGCTGAAAAGGCTAAGAAAGACCTTTCAGGTGTAACTTCTACTCAAATCAGCTTGCCGTTTATCACAGCTGGCGACGCTGGACCTCTCCACTTGGAAATGACTTTGACTCGTGCTAAATTCGACGATTTGACTCGTGACTTGGTAGAGCGCACTAAAGAACCAGTTCGCCGTGCTCTTTCTGACGCAGGCTTGAGCTTGTCAGAAATCGACGAAGTAATCTTGGTTGGTGGTTCAACTCGTATTCCAGCTGTTGTAGAAGCTGTTAAAGCTGAAACTGGTAAAGAGCCAAACAAATCAGTAAACCCTGACGAAGTAGTTGCCATGGGTGCTGCTATCCAAGGTGGTGTTATCACTGGTGATGTTAAGGATGTTGTCCTTCTTGACGTAACACCATTGTCACTTGGTATCGAAACAATGGGTGGCGTCTTCACTAAGCTAATCGACCGTAACACAACAATTCCAACTTCTAAATCACAAGTCTTCTCTACAGCAGCAGACAACCAACCAGCCGTTGATATCCATGTTCTTCAAGGTGAACGTCCAATGGCAGCTGACAACAAGACTCTAGGACGTTTCCAATTGACAGATATCCCAGCTGCTCCTCGCGGAATTCCTCAAATCGAAGTAACATTTGACATCGACAAGAACGGTATCGTATCTGTTAAGGCTAAAGATCTTGGAACTCAAAAAGAACAACACATTGTTATCCAATCTAACAGCGGCTTGACTGACGAAGAAATCGACCGCATGATGAAGGATGCAGAAGCGAACGCTGAAGCAGATAAGAAACGTAAGGAAGAAGTTGATCTTCGTAACGAAGTTGACCAAGCTATCTTTGCGACTGAAAAGACTATCAAGGAAACAGAAGGTAAAGGTTTCGACACAGAGCGTGACGCTGCCCAAGCTGCTCTTGATGAACTTAAGAAAGCACAAGAAGACAATAACTTGGACGACATGAAAGCGAAATTGGAAGCTCTCAATGAAAAAGCTCAAGCGTTGGCAGTGAAACTCTATGAGCAAGCTGCTGCGGCTCAACAAGCCCAAGCAGGAGCGGAAGGAGCTGAAAATGCAGGCTCAACTAAAGCAGACGACGATGTCGTAGACGGAGAGTTTACTGAGAAATAGGCGGTGAGACAGAACTAAAAATTGAAAGTTTTTAGTTCGTAGTCGAACCCCCGCGAGGATGATTAGGATTTTTGGGAGTCTGAAAGACGAACCTAAAATCCAATCAGCTACCGCATCAAAAATTTTTCGAAAAATATTGTTTTGAAAATTTCACGTCGTAATGATAGGAAGAAATCCAGAGGTTGCAACCCAGCCTCTGTTTTTCGCTAAACTAGAGGGTGACGCTCATGAAGAAAGTGCTCTGTTTAATTTATCCTAATTTCTCACTTTATGAAGTAGTTGGTCTGACCAGTACTTTAGCTCTATCTTTTGGTGTTGAGGTTGATTATGCTAGTACAGATAGAAATGTTATAAGAACGGAAGATGGGCTTCCTTGTCAACCTACTAGAATACTGGATGAAGTAGTTATCGAAGACTATTCTTGTGTTATTTTGCCAGGGATGATAAATATTGCTCCTGCTTTGCATGATGAAAAATTGATTTCTTTCCTAAAAAGTTTGAAGCAGCAAGAGATTTTGATTGCAGCTATTTCCTCAGCGCCCATTTTATTGGCGAAAGCAGGCTTATTGAAGGATACGAAATTTACGGGTGGGATTTGGCAAAACTTCTTTGACTATTTTGAGTTTCTTCCACGGGAAAATTTCAAAGCTCAAGCTGTTCTGCAAGATAAAAACATCATTACAGCTGTTGGCTTTGCACATCAAGCGTTTACGAGAAAAGTGCTTCTTAGTCTAGGTTTGGTAGATAATGCTGACAACTATTTTAAAGAACAGAATCAGTATTCGGAAGAGGACTTGATATTCACTTTATCCGATGAAGAGTTTGCTGAGATGAAGCATGAATTTGAAAATACCCTCTGATCAATATTTTCTAAAATTTAAAGAAAGGAACTGAACCCGACCTAAATTCTCAGAAAAAAAGAGAAATTAGCCTTGGAGCATCGCTCCGTCGCCTGATTTCCTATTTTTCAGTCGAATTTTACGGTCTTGGTATCTTATATGAACAATACAGAATATTATGACCGTCTAGGTGTCTCTAAGAATGCTTCTCAGGATGAGATCAAGAGAGCCTATCGGAAATTATCTAAAAAGTACCACCCTGACATTAATAAGGAAGCTGGGGCGGAGGACAAATATAAAGAAGTCCAAGAGGCTTATGAAACGCTGAGCGACGAGCAAAAGCGGGCAGCCTATGATCAATACGGTGCAGCGGGAGCTAATGGTGGCTTTGGCGGTGGTGCAGGCGGCTTCGGTGGCTTTGATGGCTCTGGCTTTGGCGGCTTTGAAGATATCTTCTCCAGCTTCTTTGGTGGTGGCGCTTCGCGTAATCCTAATGCTCCGCGCCAAGGGGATGATCTTCAGTATCGTGTAAATCTCCGCTTTGAAGAAGCGATTTTCGGAGCTGAGAAGGAAATCAAGTATAACCGCGAAGCGACTTGTCGTACCTGTGACGGGTCTGGTGCTAAGCCAGGAACTAGCCCTGTTACCTGTGGTCGCTGCCATGGCTCAGGTGTTATCAATGTTGATACCCAGACACCGCTTGGCATGATGCGTCGGCAAGTGACCTGTGATGTCTGTCATGGCCGAGGAAAAGAAATCAAAAGTCCTTGTGAAACCTGTCACGGAACGGGTCATGAAAAACAGGCTCACAGCGTTAAGGTGAAAATCCCAGCTGGTGTGGAAACTGGTCAGCAGGTCCGTCTGTCTGGTCAAGGCGAGGCGGGCTTTAATGGCGGCCCTTATGGCGATCTTTATGTCGTGGTCCAAGTTGAGCCGAGTGACAAGTTTGAGCGAGATGGCTCTACCATTTACTACAAGCTCAATCTCAACTTTGTCCAAGCGGCTCTTGGTGACAGTGTGGATATCCCAACTGTTCACGGGGATGTTGAGCTGAATATCCCAGAAGGAACACAGACTGGCAAGCGTTTCCGTCTGCGTGGTAAGGGAGCACCGAGTCTGCGTGGTGGAAGCATGGGTGACCAGTATGTTACTGTCAATGTTGTGACGCCGACTGGCCTCAACGACCGTCAAAAAGCAGCCCTCAAAGAATTTGCGGAAGCTGGCAATATCTCGGTCAATCCTAAGAAAAAAGGCTTCTTTGACAAAATGAAAGATGCCTTGGAAGATTTGTAAACAGATAAAAAGGAGCAGCCTAATGCTGTTCTTTTTATGTTTTCTAGAAGGACATTTGGCAAATGTAGTCAAGGAAGAGAGCCGCTCTGACCAGCCTTTTAATCAAAAGAAATTCACAATAAAAAGCGTAAAGAGATTTTCTCTATTTACTTTTACAAAAATTAATTGTTTTTTTAAGTAAAATCTATTGTAAAAATTTCCTAAAAGATATATGATAATACTATATGTATAAAACGTATCTTTTTAGCCTGCTGGGGAGTTGGCTAGAGAGATAATGGGAGATTAGTTTTATACATTTTAGGAAAAAGGGGAATTATAAAGTGAAATGTTTTGAAAAAGTGCAGGAGCGAATTCAGAAATATTCGATTCGCAAATTGTCTGTAGGTGTGGGCTCAGTTGCCATTGCAGCTCTGATTTTTGGGAGCTCTTTGTCCAGCTCGACTGTTGCTGCGGATGAAGTAGGAGGCGGTGCGACTGCTCACTATACTTATGTTGAAGAGCAAGAGCTAACAGAGCAGGAAAAAGGTCTGATTAAGAAAGGTCTGCCTGAAAATCTGCAAACAGGGGAAAATTATTACCTGATTTATCGGAAGCAAGATGGGCAAACTGTCTTGCCGAGTACAGGAAATAACGGTCAGCCGCTTCTCGGCTTATTTGCGGGAACGGCTATTTTGGCTGTCCTGGTTTTCTCACGAAAGAAATCTGGTAAGTTACTAGGAGTGCTTTTGCTAGGTAGCTTGGGACAAACTGTGTTACAGTCTCCTCAAGCGTTTGCGCTAGAAAATCGGGAATTACTTTCCTATAACCGTCAAGTTGCGGTTTCGTCAGCAGTTTCTGAAGCGGATGTGACTATTGCAGGCTATAACTATATCGGTTACTTTACCGCTTCTGATTTGCGTACTTTGACAGAGACCAAGACAACCTCTCTGCCGGCTGGTCAAGAGGCTCAAGCGCAAGCAGAAGTGTCAGAAGCTACAAAAGAGGATTCTGATTCTATTGATCGAGCTGCTCAAGCAGGGGTGTTGTATCAGCTGAATCCTGATGAAAGTGATTCTGGCCAGATAGGGAATCTTCCAACTCCAGCTTCAACTCCAAATCCTAGTCCAGCTCCTCAGCCGTCAAATCCACCTATAGAAACGGCAAAAGGGGAAAGTTTACAAGAACCTGCCTTGCCAGAGTACAGCGGCGCTGTGAACGGTGAGTCGCTAGTTCAAGCGGAAACTCCAGTCTATACTGCCCCAGTTGGTACAGTTGGAGACACGGCTCCGGTTGAGCCCGCCCTCCCAGAATACACAGGCGGAGTTAATGGCGAATCGCTAGTTCAAGCAGACAATCCAGTCTATGATGCTCCAGTAGCTACAGTTAGTGACGTGGCTCTGGTTGAGCCCGCCCTCCCAGAATATACAGGCGGCGTTAACGGCGAATCGGCAGTTCAAGCAGACAATCCAGTCTATGATGCTCCAGTGGCTACAGTTGATGACACGGCTCCGGTTGAGCCCGCCCTCCCAGAATACACAGGCGGCGTTAACGGCGAATCGACAGTTCAGCCAGAACAGCCTAGTCTGCATACTGACATCAAGCTAGAAACGATTGAACCTCAAGTTGTCAACAAGACAGATGATAGCAAGTATCTTGATGAGGAGACCACTGTTGATGGAACTCCAGGTCAAAAAGAAATTGTTACCAGCTATGAAGTCTTGGATGGTAATCGCATATCAGAGCCACAAACAACTGAAAGAATCTTGCATGAAGCAGTTGATACAGTGGTCACTCGGGGTAGCAAGGCTCGCATCAATAAAGAAGAATTGAGCAAGCAGCTAGCTTTAGCAGCGGCTGTAGATCCTACAGTTTACACTAATCAATCCTATCAGCAGCTGCAAGCAATTAAGAATATGGCTGCGACAGTTTATCAAACTTCGTCTAGTCAAGATGAAGTAGATGCGGGTGTCAACCAACTCAAGCAGGCTTTAGCTGACTTATTGGCCCTTAAAGCAGCACCAAATCTGACTGTTTCAGCGGTTAAGAAGGATGAATTGCAGAAATCGGTTCAGATTCAATACCAGCTGACGGACAGAGATCAATCCTTTAGTAGTGCTCAAGTTCGTCTGAAGAAAGATGGGCAGCTGATAGCAGAGCAGAATTTGACGGCCGGCCAGTTGACTGCTAGCTTCAGTAGTTTGGACTACTATACACCGTATAAGATTGAGACGACTCTGTCCTATGACTTAGGAAATGGTTCTGAAAGTCAGGAATTAGCTCAAGAGACAGTCCAGCTTGACCTGAAGAAGGTGGAGCTCAAGTCCATCACTAATGTCTCCTTGATGAAGGTTGAGAATGGTCAGACAAAATTGATGCCTACTTTGGCTGAAAAACCAGCAAATCTGGACCAATATTACCTGCACTTTACATCAGACCAGTTCAAGGATACTGTCCTGCCGGTTACCTCTATCGAGGAAGTGGTCGTTAATAACCAGCCTGTCTTTAAGATCCAGGCTCAGCTGCCAGACTTGCTGCAAAGAAGCGCAACTGGTCTTCAAAACAGCTTTGATTTCTATCTGGAAAAGGCCAAGAAGCGTGAAGGAAATGTCTACTATGACTTCCAAGACCTTTTGGACGGCATCAAGGAAGATCCTTCTGGAACCTTTATTCTGGGCCGCAGTATCAGTGCTAAGCTGATTGACAAACCAGCCAACAGCAAGTCTTACCTGCAAGGTGAGTTCAAAGGCCAGCTGATTGGTGGGCAAAATGGTGAGCGCCATGCCATTTTAGACTTGGCGCATCCTCTATTTGATACGATTACTGGCGGAACGGTCAAGGATATTGACTTTAAGCGAGTCAATATGGTTTATCCAGATTCGCAAGCGGGCGATACAATTGCCACAATTGCTGCTCGCTTGAAGAATAAAGGAGTAATCGAAAACGTCAATGTCCAAGGATACTTGGAAGGAAGAGACCATATTGCTGGTCTGGTTAACAATATAGAAGGCCAATCTCGCGTTGAAAATGTTTCCTTTAAGGGTCGTATTAAGTCCAAGGGTGGAAACTCTGTTACAGCCGGTATCGCGGGAACTAATGCTATGTCCTTGGTGAAACGCGCTTATGTCGAAGCCGATATTTGGGTCAAAAGTGGTCAAAATGCAGGTATGCTGGTCGCTCAAAACTTCACTGACTATTCAGGTTCAGGCTGGGGTAACTGGGGCAGATTGATGCAATCAGTTGCCAAAGGTAAGTTAGAGGATGCGGGCTCAAGAAATGCGGCTGGTATCGCTGCTTCCATTTGGCCGTATGGAACCATCAATGACACAGTCAGCTATGCAACGGTAGTGAACGGTAAAGAGCTCTTTAGCTCAGATAATGAGATTACCGATGCTTGGATGGGACAAAAACTCCAAAACCTCTTTGGTGTTCAGGGACACAGCTCTGGGACCAAGACAGGTAAAGATGCCAAGTTCCGTCGCTTGACAGAAGCA
This sequence comes from Streptococcus sanguinis, assembly GCF_900475275.1. Classification (NCBI taxonomy): domain Bacteria; kingdom Bacillati; phylum Bacillota; class Bacilli; order Lactobacillales; family Streptococcaceae; genus Streptococcus; species Streptococcus sanguinis. Next base: position 387,737 of record NZ_LS483364.1, read on the forward strand.
GAAGCTGAGCAAAAAGTCAAGAGCTATCAGATCACGGCTCTTGAGCAAGCCAGCGCAAATGAAGTGACAACTGAGAAGCTAAATGCTGCTATCCTGAGAACAAGTACTTATCAAGATAAGCCAGGTTACAAGGCAGAAAATGAACAGCTTTATCAAAACCTAGAACGCTTTATGCCTTTCTACAATCAAGAATTCTTGATTCATGAGGCCAATAAGCTGGTGGATGCTGGTAAGGCGGGCGACCTGTTGACCAAGAAAGTTCTAGCGGTTCAAGCCCTGAAGGGCAATCAGTTTGTTGCTGGAGGAACGGATGCAGATAAGATCTTAGTCCATTTTGCAGACGGAAGCAAGACTATCTACAATCTTCAAAATCAAGCGCGATTTGAACAGACGGCTCTGCCGGAATATCAGATTGCAGAGCTTGGTACAGTCTATACTCCAAATCACTCAACGGCGGTCAAAGAAGACTTGCTGACTCAGCTGACTGAGCGCTTGAAGAGCTTTGAACTATACAGTGATGAAGTCTATCGTTCTGTTGGTCTGCCTAATGATAATGATAAGGTCAATAAAGTGAAGCGCCTCTTCTTGGATGAATCTCTGGCTGAGGTGAAAGCCAACTTGCAGGATATGCTTGGTAAGCTCCTGGCCAATGAATGGACAAGGTTCCATGCTGACAATCCAGCAGCCAACGAAGCTCTGAAAGCTAAAATCGAAGAGAACAAGACCGCTATCATGCTCGGTCTGACCTATCTCAACCGTTATTACGATCTCAAGTTTGGCGACTACAACCTCAAGGAGCTGGTGCTCTTCAAACCAGACTTCTATGGTGAAAAAGTGCCATTGCTGGATCGCTTGATTAAGATTGGTCGTTCGACAGAAAATCAACTGAAAGGGGCAGACAATGTCAATATGTTTGCGCGCCAGTTGAAGGCTGAGTCCAAATCTAGTGATTTGGTGGCTTACTTGGATTACAACCGACGCCTGCTGACTGACTTTGCGGATATGGATTCTTGGTTCAAGGATGCAACCCGAGGATTTATTCAGTTTGAAGAACGCCAGTCAGAAGTCGAGGAGATTAAGACGGCTAAGTATCGCGTCTTTGACAACCTCAACTCAGAGTACTTCAGCAACTATATCCTTCCTCTGCTAACCTTGAAGAATACGCGCTTAGCCATTCTGTCAAACTATAGCACCATGGCCTTTGTCAACAGAGACAAGCGCCGGTCATGGTCTGATGAACGATTTAATGCGCGCATCAAGGAAGTAGCGACCCAGCATCGAAATCACGTAGACACTTGGTACAAACTGCTCTCAGATAATATCAAGCCAAGAATGGTCAAGGAAAATGTAACGGCTGTATGGGATGGTTTCGATGTAGAAGGGCGTGGCTGGATTGATGTCAACGGAAATGATAATAAGGGCAATCCTTATGCACCATCCCGCGAGTTCTTTAACCTAGTTGGCGGCAGAGCTGGTGGCTGGTACAAGTCAAATGGCTACGGTGCCCATGCTGCTGGTTCAATCCGTGTGAACTTCGAGGCCTTTGACCTCTTGACGGAATATGGTGTGTCCGTCTTCACTCACGAACTCACCCACGTCAATGACAGAGATATTTATCTGGGCGGTCACGGCAGACGACAAGGTATCGGACCAGAAGGGTATGCCCAAGGTATGCTCCAGTCACCTGTTCCTGATCAGCCGGGCTGGGGTGCTTTGGGTCTCAATATGGCCTTTGATCGTCCAAATAATGGCAGCCTCATTTTCAATAGCTCGCCAAGTCTCTTCAAGAACCGAGCAGACATCGACCATTACATGAAGGGATATAATGATACCCTCATGCTGCTGGATTACCTTGAAGGCCAAGCGGTTGTAGATAAAGGAAATGAAGCAGCAGCCAAATGGTTCAAGAAGGTTGAACCGAAAGTTGTGGATCCTCGAACCCAATACGACGTCGTAAGAGAGTTGACGGCTGAGGAGAAAGCGAATATGTCTGTCTCATCTGTAGATGACTTGGTTGACCAAGGCTTGCTGTCTAACCGTGCGGTTGACAATCGAACCTATAATCCTGCTGACTATGACTCTAGTTACATTGCTATCGACTTTATGACGGGTATCTATGGCGGCGGCCAAAACAATACTGGAGCGCCAGGCGCCTTGATGTTCAAGCATAATACCTTCAGAATCTGGGGTTACTATGGCTATGAAAAAGGCTTTGTAAGCTATGCTTCCAATAAACACCGTAAGACAGCCAATGAGCAAGGTGTGACTGGTTTGAGCGATAACTTTATCATCAAGCAAATTTCTGAAGGCGAATTTGAAACCATGGAAGCCTTCAAGAAAGCTTACTTCAGAAAAGTTGTGGATAAAGCACAAAGCTCAGGTATTAAGCCGGTGACTGTCAACGGAAAAGTCTATACGACTTATGAAGAGTTGAAAGCTGGCTTTGCAGAAGCTGTTGACAAGGATCTGAAGAAGTCTCGTGTCGATGAACGGGCAACCAAGGACTTCAAGTACGCTGTCTTTACGCAGTTGCTCAAGAACACCAACAGCTTTATGGATGAAAACTCCATTTGGGGTTCCTAAGAAAAAGTGTTTAATTGCCTACATGAGTAGCTGCAAATAATGACCTTTAGCAATATGTAATCAATAACCCATTTGAATTTACTCTGTTTGTGTCGTCACTGACAGTCTGATTCAGATGGGTTGTTTTGTTGTATAATGGCAAGTCGGAACAGAAAGAATCCCCGATTCTTAAACGATATTTTTCAGAAAAATCTGTCCCCGTACAGTTATTGCTTTTGGGTCTTGCTGGGTGCTTTTTTTCCTGCTAAAATAAACACATGACACGATATAAAGCGATTATTTCCTATGATGGTTATGGATTTGCTGGCTTTCAGCGACAGCCCCATGCCAGAAGTGTTCAGGAAGAGATTGAAAAGACCCTGACCCGTATCAATAAAGGCCAGCCTGTGGTGATTCATGGAGCAGGTCGGACCGACAGCGGTGTCCATGCTCTGGGACAGGTACTGCATTTTGATTTACCGAAGGAACGGGATGAAGAGAAATTGCGTTTTGCCTTGGATACCCAGACGCCGGAAGATATTGATTTTATTAGTGTGGAGCGGGTATCGGATGATTTTCACTCTCGCTACAATAAGCACAGCAAAACCTATGAATTTTTGGTGGACATTGGCCGGCCTAAAAATCCTATGATGCGCCATTATGCTACGCATTATCCTTATCCTTTGGAGCTGAGTCTGATAGAAGAGGCGATTGCTCAGTTAGAGGGGGCGCATGATTTTACAGGATTTACGGCTTCGGGGACCAGTGTGGAAGACAAGGTTCGGACCATTACCGAGGCCAAGGTTTGCTATGATGCAGAGCGGAATTTTCTGGTCTTTACTTTTTCGGGCAATGGCTTTCTTTACAAGCAGATCCGCAATATGGTCGGCACCCTGCTCAAGATTGGAAACAAGCGAATGCCGGTAGAGCAGATTCAGAGGATTTTAGCGGAGAAAGATCGCCATCTGGCAGGACCAACAGCTGGTCCAAACGGCCTTTATCTAAAGGAGATTCGTTATGAAGAATAAGTTGATTTTAGCCCTTTCAGGCAATGATATTTTCAGCGGTGGCGGACTGCACGCTGATTTGACTACCTATACAGTCAATGGTCTGCATGGGTTTGTAGCTGTGACTTGTCTGACGGCTATGACCGATAAGGGATTTGAGGTCATCCCAGTTGAGGAAGAGGTTTTTGCCCAGCAGTTATCTAGTCTCAAGGATGTTCCTTTTTCTGCTATTAAGATAGGGCTTTTACCCAATCTGGAAATAGCAGAGCAGGCATTGGCTTTTGTCAAGCAGCATGCGGATATACCAGTAGTCCTGGATCCTGTTCTGGTCTGCAAGGAAAATCATGACTTGGAAGTCAGTGCTCTGAGAGAAGAAATCATCAAGTTTTTCCCTCATGTCAGCATCATTACGCCAAATCTAGCAGAAGCTCAGCTATTGACCCAAAAAGAAATCAAAAGTCTGGAGAATATGCAGGCTGCAGCCAAGGAATTCTATGATTTAGGGACCAAGCATGTGGTGATTAAGGGCGGCAATCGCTTAAGCAAGGAGCGGGCGGTGGATGTTTACTATGACGGCCGAGATTTTGAGGTCATGGAATCGCCAGTGCTGGCCAGCAACAATACCGGAGCAGGCTGCACATTTGCTTCCAGCATTGCCAGTCAGCTGCTTCTAGGCAAGTCTCCACTTGCAGCAGTTCAATTGTCTAAAGATTTTGTTTACCGAGCGATTCAGCGCTCAGATCAATATGGGGTAGTTCAGTATGAGAAATCATCAAGTTAAAAAATTAGTTATCTTAGCTTTTATCACAGCTCTATCTGTGGTTTTGGGGAATTTTTTAAAAATCCCAACTCCGACAGGCTTTTTGACCTTGTTGGATGCAGGGATTTATTTTGCAGCCTTCTACTTTGGCCGCAAGGAAGCGGCTATTGTCGGAGGTCTTTCAGGCTTTTTGATTGATATGATTGCTGGCTATCCTCAGTGGATGATTTTCAGTCTGATTTGCCACGGACTTCAGGGGTTCTTTGCTGGCTTTGAGGGCAAGAAACGCTACCTTGGGCTGGTCTTGGCTGCAGTAGCTATGGTCGGTGGCTATGCCCTCTTTGGTAGTATTATGAATGGTGTCGGGGCTGCCCTAGCCGAAATCTTAAGTAATTTTATGCAGAATGCTTTTGGTTTAGCAGTCGGTTTTGCCCTCTACAAAGCCTTCCCAGAGGGTTTGAAAAAGACAGTCGCAGTGAAATAAACGAGGTGAGACATGGACTTAGCTAAGATTGGAGCGGAAACTCGTCAGATTGTTCTAGATGTTTTGGACAAGGCTGCCTTGGTTGAGGGAGATATTTTTGTTCTGGGTCTATCCTCCAGCGAGGTTGTCGGAGGACATATCGGTCAGGATTCCAGTCTGGAAGTCGGACAGGTCATTGTCAAAACCATATTGGATGTCTTAGAAGAGAAAGGTATCTTCCTAGCAGTTCAGGGATGTGAGCATCTCAATCGCGCCCTCGTAGTCGAAAGAGCCTTGGCGGATAAGAAAGATTTAGAAATTGTCAATGTTCTGCCTACTCTTCATGCTGGAGGCAGCGGTCAGCTAGCGGCTTTTCAATACATGAAGGATCCTGTTGAGGTAGAGTTTATTGTCGCTCAGGCGGGGCTGGATATTGGCGATACTGCTATCGGCATGCATGTCAAGCACGTGCAGATTCCTATCCGACCGATTCTCAAGGAATTGGGAGCTGCCCATGTCACGGCTTTAGCCAGCCGTCCCAAGCTAATCGGCGGCGCCAGAGCGGCCTATACAGAGGATAAAATCAGGAAGGGATAAAAGGAAAAATAATTTTGAAAAAAACTCTAATTATGCTATAATGGGTTGTATTCAATAAATTTTAAGGAGAAATGACAGAATGTCTGTATCATTTGAAAACAAAGAAACAAATCGCGGCCTTTTGACTTTTAGCATCAGTCAAGAGAAAATCAAGCCTGCCTTGGACCGTGTATTTAACTCAGTAAAAAAAGATATTGCTGTACCAGGTTTCCGTAAAGGTCGCCTTCCACGTGCTATCTTCAACCAACGTTTTGGTGAAGAAGCCCTCTACCAAGATGCGTTGAACGCTCTTCTTCCAGAAGCATACGAAGCGGCTGTCAAAGAAGCGGGTATCGAAGTAGTTGCTCAGCCTCAGTTTGATGTCGAGTCTATGGAAAAAGGTCAAGACTGGGTTATCAAAGCTGAAGTAGTCACTAAGCCAGAAGTTAAGCTGGGTGCTTACAAAGACTTGGAAGTAACTGTTGAAGCTACTAAAGAAGTGACTGACGCTGAAGTAGATGAGCGCATTGAGCGTGAGCGCAACAACTTGGCTGAGTTGGTTCTCAAAGAAGGTCCAGCAGCTGACGGTGATACAGTTGTGATTGACTTTGTTGGATCTGTTGACGGAGTTGAATTTGACGGCGGCAAGGGTGACAACTTCTCACTTGGACTGGGCAGCGGTCAATTCATCCCAGGATTTGAAGAGCAGTTGGTTGGTCACAGTGCAGGTGAAACAGTGGACGTTGTCGTAACCTTCCCAGAAGACTACCAAGCAGAAGACTTGGCAGGCAAGGAAGCTAAGTTTGTGACAACTATTCACGAAGTTAAAGAAAAAGAAGTTCCAGCATTGGACGACGAACTTGCAAAAGATATCGACGAAGAAGTGGAAACGCTTGATGAGCTGAAAGAAAAGTACCGCAAAGAATTGTCAGAAGCTAAGGAAACAGCTTATAAGGATGCGGTAGAAGCAGCAGCTATTGATCAAGCAGTAGCAAACGCGGAAATCGTTGACTTGCCAGCAGAAATGGTCCACGAAGAAGTGCACCGCGCTGTTAATGAATTCTTAGGCAATATGCAACGCCAAGGAATCTCACCTGACATGTACTTCCAAATCACTGGCACTACTCAGGAAGACTTGCACAAGCAATACGAAGCAGATGCTGAGTCACGCACTAAGACAAACCTTGTCGTAGAAGCTGTTGCTAAGGCAGAAGGTTTTGAAGCTAGCGCAGAAGAAATCGAAGCAGAAGTAACTTCATTGGCTACAGACTACAACATGGAAGTAGAACGTGTTCGTCAATTGCTGTCAGAAGATATGCTGAAACACGACATCGCTATCAAGAAAGCTGTCGAAGTGATTACTAGCACTGCGAAAGTGAAATAAGCTTCATCATTCAAAACGATATCATTTGAAACTAGTGTATAAATGCACTAGTTTCTTTTGTACTTGTTCCGTGATTTTTCCTGGATTTTCTTTTGACGAAAATAGAAATTTATCGTACAATAGAAAGTAGCGAAAAATTGCAAGAGGGCGACAAGCCTTTACTTAATCTTAAAGGAGATCAACTTTGGAATTAGAAGTATTTGCTGGACAGGAAAAAAGTGAGCTTTCTATGATTGAAGTGGCGCGTGCCATTTTGGAAGCCCGCGGCCGCGACCATGAGATGTATTTTAATGATCTGGTCAATGAAATTCAAAACTATCTGGGAAAATCAAACAGTGAGATTCGTGATTCTCTGCCTTTATTCTACACAGAACTCAATGTAGACGGCAGCTTTATTCCGCTGGGAGATAATAAATGGGGCCTGCGTTCATGGTATGCCATCGACGAAGTGGATGAAGAGATCATCGCCTTGGAAGAGACTGATGAGGACGACGCACCTAAGAAACGTAAGAAGAAACGCGTCAATGCCTTTATGGATGGCGACGAGGATGCCATTGACTACAGCGATGACGATCCAGAAGATGAGGACGGCTACGAAGCAGATCCAGCTCTCTCATACGATGAGGAAAATCCAGACGATGAGAAGAATGAAGTGGAAGCTTACGATGCTGAAATCAACGAAATCGCTCCGGATGATCTAGGTGAAGAAGTCGAACTCAACGAAGAAGATGACGACTACTCTGATGAAGATACGGAGACTGAAGAGGAAGAATAAATCAACCAAAAGAAACAAGGGATTTCGTCCCTTGTTTCTTTTAATATTCCTTGAAATATGAGTTCGGAAGGTGTAGAATACTAATAAAATTTAACAAAGAAAAGATGGAGGTATGCTGTTATGAAATTTGTCATTGATAAGAGTCTGGGTGAACTAGGCATAAAAAGTGTTGCTATCGGGATTGCCAAGAATGTTAATCCGCATGCAGAACTGTCTCCTTCATTTCTAAAAAAGAAAAAGGAAATGGAAGACTGGGCTCTGGCTTGCGACTTGGATGAGGTGCTTGAGTCGCCAGTGGTTCAAGGTTATATAGAGATACTGCAGCGCGTAGGTCGCAGTGTCAAGAAAAATCCTCCGACGGTTCCTGCTCTGATTCGCAATATCCAGCACCGAGGCTCGCTCCCTCGTATTAATAGCATTATTGATATTTATAATGTCGAAGCCCTACATTCTCTACTGGCTATTGGTGGGCATGATTTTGATAAGATTGAAGGTCAGATAGAATTCACCGTAAGCCAAAAGGAAGATGTTTTTCTGCCTATTTTGTCCAAGGAGAAGCATGTTGCCAAGACGGACTATGTCTATCGGGATGCCAAAGGCATTTTGGCTTGGCTGGATGTCCGTGACAGCGAGTATTATAAGTTTGATGAGGAGACCAAGGATGCCATTTTCATCATTCAGGGGAATGCCAATACCTCTGTCGAAATGCGTCTGGAAGCCTTGGAACGAATCCGACATGATTTAGCAGAGTGCATGCCTGATGTAGAATTTGAAACACATGTCATCAGTATTGAGGAAAATTAACTGGAATAGGCTTTCCAATTTTGATTTTCACTGACTAGCAGCTTCCTGTTTTTAGGGAGCTTTTTTGCATGCTTTTGATTTCTTTTGTCAGAGTCGTGGTTGAAATAATGAGAAATGAGCACAGTTTGCTTTTCTGAAAATAGGAGACATTACTCAATAAAAAATGGTATAATAAACAAAGAAAAGGAGCGTGCGATGACAGAAACACTACTAGAAGCTAAATCAATCAGCAAAAAATATGAGGATGAGTATGTTCTGCAGAATACGGATCTAAAAATTGATCAGGGGCAGTTTGTAGCAATCTTGGGTCACAGTGGCTCAGGAAAGTCAACGATGCTGAATATCCTATCTTCTCTATTGAAACCAAGTTCTGGACAGGTCTTATACAAAGGAAAGGAGATAGGTCAGCTGAGTAAATCAGCAGTGGCTAAGTTTAGGAGAGAAGACATTGGTTTGGTCTTTCAGCACTATATGTTAATTCCTAATCTGACAGTGGAGGAGAATATTCAGCTGGGCAGCAAGTATGCCGCAGAAGCAGCAGACCTAGAAGAATTGGCTTCGCTATTGGGAATTGAGAAGCTTTTGAACAAATACCCTCATCAGCTGTCGGGTGGTGAGCAGCAGAGAGTCTGCATTGCCAGAGCCGTGATCAAGAAACCGGCTGTTTTATTCTGTGACGAGGCGACAGGCGCTCTGGACAGCGAAAATAGTAAGAACATTATTGTTTTATTGCATGCTATCAAGCAAACCTACGGAACCAGTATCCTTTTTACGACACATAATCGAGAAATTGCCAGAACAGCTGACCGAATACTGCTCTTAGAAGATGGTCGTATTGTTAGGGACGACATGAATATGGAGAAGTTGTCGCCGAATCAAATGAGTTGGGAGATTTAATATGGATTTGCTGTTTAAATATCTATCCAAAGACTTTTTTGCTAAGAAGACCATAGTGTCTATTCTATCTCTGATTATAATCTTCACTTCCTTTATGTTCTTCTTCGTTCATTTTGCGATTGATGCCAATATACTTCGTTTAGGTGGAGAGCAATTATCAGGCAATGAGGCTAATTATTTCACAGCTTTGAAAAGTAATCAACTCTTAATCAGAAACATTACTGTCGCCATGGTAGCCATTTTCTCCCTCATTTTATCCTTATTCATCAGAGGGACGCTCCAAAGAAATCAAGTACAGCTGGCCCAGCTGATGTCCCTTGGCTTTTCCTTCTCCAGTATGCTGGCAAGCTATGCGCTATTAATTAGTGGGTTATCCTTAATCAGTTCTTTGCTTGGCTTAGTCTTGGGCTTCTGGGGCTCTGATATTCTCCTTTCTGCTAATAGCCAGACCTATCTCGTTCAAGGGTTGAGTAAAGGACTTTCTCTGCAGTCGGTTATGACGGGAACCCTCTTCCTAAGTCTTTTCCTAGGAGCTCTTACTTATCTGGCGGGACTGACAGTGAGAAAGACAGATTTGGCTTTAATGATGAAACAGACAGATGGAAAAAGCATCCGCCCCGGCTTAATGGAGAAGCTGATTCAAAAGCTGCCGATGAAGCATAAATTCAAATTTAAACTAACTCTAAATCATTTCAGCACCTTAGGTCTCTTGTTGGTTGCGATTGTTACGTTTAGTATCATGTTTGTCTTAAGCTTGTCTCTGACTTTTAGCTCCTCTAAAATCCTTGAATCTCAGAAGGAAGGCCGGCACTATTCTTATGAAATCAGCTATGATAACTACCAAAAGGAGGAGGCTAAGCCAGCTTCAGATTCTGTAACCTATCTGAGATACGATGTTGAGCTAATGATAAAAGGCGAAACTATAGCCTATCAGGCCCTTTCGTTTACAAGCCAAAATGAATTATTTCAGCTGATTGGCAGTAAGGGAGAAATCCTAGATCCCACACAAGGTGTCTTTGTAAATCCTGAGTTGCGAGAGAATTATGGTCTTAAAGTTGGGGATACTCTAGAGTTAATAGTAAAGGGAAAGCGACATCAGATAAAGATCGCTGGATTTGCGGAGAATGCTGATTTAAAGACAATATATATTCCCAAAGACCAAGCATCCGCCATGGTAGATGAGACTAATGATATTTTTAATGGTAGATTGACCAATAAGCCTCAAGAAAAAGGTGAAGGAAAAGTTCGCTCCCTAGAGGAAAAATTATCAGCTGTACAAAGAAGTCAGACCTCCAACAAAGCAAGCGCTATTATCAACCAAAGTATCGGTGTCATAACGGGATGTTTATTGATTTACCTAGCAGTGTTTATCGGTTTGAATGGTAATATGAAGACTCTATTGATGTTTGATTTACTAGGATATGAGGAGAGAGAGGTTTATCGTATCCTGCTTAACCCCTACATTGTGATCAGCAATCTACTTTTCTTGCTCACTCTGCCTGTGGCCATCTATGCTGCAAGGAATATCCAGATTATGACTTCTCTTCAGACAGGGGATTATATGCCATTCCAGCTCAACTGGATTACCTTTGTTTATATGTTTGTCATCTTGAATGCCCTGTACTTTATTATTAGATTTTTATTTATTCAAAAGGTTAAAAAAATCAGAGATGATAATCGGCAGGCAGAATTCTTATCAGAATGGTGAGAAGTAGTATGAAGATTTTTAAGGTAAGGAGTCGGAAGTCTTGAAAGAAATCCGTCACGATTTAGCAGAGTGCATGCCTGATGTAGAATTCGAAACACATGTCATCAGTATTAGTGAAAATGGATGAAAACCGAATGAAATCATTTGACAATTTTTTAGGTTTGCGATATCATACTGTTCGGGCACCTCTTTTAGAGGTCAGAGCTTCCTGTTTCCAGGGAGCTATTTTTCTTTTTCGGACAGATTATGGAAAATCCTCCTATGGCTAAGTTTCCAGCAACTGTGATGCTTGCTGGAACGAATTGTTTTATGAAAAGGAGCACGTATGTCAACTAAATATATTTTTGTCACCGGTGGTGTAGTTTCTTCTATCGGGAAAGGGATTGTGGCAGCTAGCTTGGGCCGCCTTTTAAAGAATCGAGGTCTCAAAGTTACGATTCAGAAATTTGACCCTTATATCAATATTGATCCCGGAACCATGAGTCCTTACCAGCATGGGGAAGTGTTTGTGACAGATGATGGAGCTGAGACGGATCTGGATCTGGGGCATTATGAGCGTTTTATTGACATCAATCTCAATAAATACTCCAATGTCACCACTGGTAAAATCTATAGCGAAGTCCTGCGCAAGGAGCGAAAAGGCGAGTATCTGGGGGCGACGGTCCAAGTCATTCCACATATTACAGATGCTCTCAAGGACAAGATCAAGCGGGCAGCACGGACGACGGACTCGGATGTGATTATCACAGAGGTCGGTGGCACAGTGGGCGACATCGAGTCTCTTCCTTTTTTAGAAGCTTTGCGCCAGATGAAGGCGGATGTCGGTGCAGATAATGTCATGTATATCCATACGACCCTCCTGCCCTATCTCAAGGCAGCCGGTGAAATGAAGACCAAGCCGACTCAGCATTCTGTCAAAGAGTTGCGCGGTTTGGGGATTCAGCCTAATATGCTGGTTATTCGGACAGAGAAGCCAGCTGGACAAAATATCAAAAACAAACTGGCTCAATTCTGTGATGTGGCGCCGGAGGCGGTCATTGAGTCGCTAGATGTGGAGCATCTTTACCAAATTCCTCTCAATTTGCAGGCGCAAAAGATGGACCAAATCGTCTGTGACCATCTGAAGCTGGATGTGCCGGCGGCAGATATGACAGAGTGGTCAGCCATGGTAGAGAAAGTGATGAGTCTGGAAAAGCATGTACGTATTGCTCTGGTCGGCAAGTATGTCGAGTTACCAGATGCCTATATTTCAGTTGTTGAAGCGCTCAAGCATGCAGGTTATGCCAATGATGCGGAGGTTAAGTTTGACTGGATTGATGCGAATCAGGTAACTGCCGAAAACGCCGCAGAGCTTCTTGGAAGTGCGGATGGGATTATCGTTCCGGGTGGCTTTGGTCAGAGAGGAACTGAGGGTAAGATTCAGGCAATCCGCTATGCGCGTGAGCAGGATGTGCCTATGTTGGGGATTTGCTTGGGCATGCAGTTAACCTGTGTCGAATTCGCCCGTCATGTCCTAGGATTGGCAGATGCCAACTCAGCGGAGCTCAATCCAGACACACCGTATCCGATTATTGACCTCATGCGTGATCAGATTGATGTCGAAGACTTGGGTGGGACGCTGAGACTGGGGCTCTATCCTTCTAAACTTAAGCCTAGCTCTAAGGCAGCAGCAGCTTACGACCATCAAGAAGTCGTGCAGCGCCGTCACCGTCATCGCTATGAGTTTAACAATGCTTTCCGCAAGCAGTTTGAGGCAGCCGGATTTGTATTTTCCGGAGTTTCACCGGACAATCGCTTGGTCGAAATAGTGGAAATCCCAGAAAATAAATTCTTCGTGGCCTGTCAGTATCACCCAGAGCTTTCTAGCCGACCGAACCGACCTGAAGGTCTTTATACAGCCTTTGTCACAGCAGCGGTAGAAAAGAGCTTGGATAGATAGACTTGCTTTGTCTGACCTAAGCGACTTTTTTAGAGAAATGTTATAATGAAAAACAAAAGGAGGAAAGAAGATGTTTCTAAACATTTTAGCTAGTATTCGTACTAATAATTTTCAAGATGAGTATTGTGTAGAAAAAATTCAAGCTCTCTGGCAGGAACAAGAGGAAGCGGTGAAAGAAGCTTTTTCCCAAGGGGAACCGGTCTATGCTGTCTATCATGACTATGCCAGTGATTACAAAGGAGACTACAGTCTCTCTATCTGCCGTTTGACAGATGGGGAAGTCTATGATTTTGATACATCCGAGCAGACCTATCAAGTATTTGAAGCGGATAAGGAGGATCCTCAAGCGATTCTTCATGCTTGGCAGAGGATTTGGCAGGCAGAAGAAACAGGTGAGCTTCATCGAGACTACACTATTGACTTTGAAAAATACGATCCCGACCAAACGGTGGCTGTCTTTATTGCGACTCAGCAGCACTGAGTTTTCTGTGTTCCTGCCTTAGCTTCATTTTCGCTTAGATTTCCTAGATTTGCTGATTGAGTAGAAAGTTGATTTTTTGAAATAAACTAAAGAATTTTCTTGACAAGCCTTAGCTGTCCTGTTATACTAGTAAGGTACTCAATCGCGGGGATGGCGGAATTGGCAGACGCGCAGGACTAAGGATCCTGTGACCGCTTTAGGTCGTGAGGGTTCAAGTCCCTCTCTCCGCATCAAGTAAGCTGACTTCGGTCAGCTTTTTCTTTTTACACTAGAGACGCTTAAAAAGGCTAAGCGTCTCCCTGCAATTCTTTAAAATTTCAGGAAAAACTAGCAATTTTAGTGGAAAAGTGATAAAATAAACAATGTAAGTGGTTTAACCACAAAAAATAAGAGGAGGCCTGATAAGAATGGCAATCGTTTCAGCAGAAAAATTTGTCCAAGCAGCTCGTGACAATGGTTACGCAGTTGGTGGATTCAACACAAACAACCTTGAGTGGACTCAAGCTATCCTGCGTGCGGCAGAAGCTAAGAAAGCACCAGTGCTTATCCAAACTTCAATGGGTGCTGCTAAATACATGGGTGGCTACAAAGTTGCTCGTAACTTGATCGCTAACCTTGTAGAATCAATGGGCATCACTGTACCAGTTGCGATTCACTTGGACCATGGTCACTACGAAGATGCACTTGAGTGTATCGAAGTTGGTTACACTTCTATCATGTTTGATGGTTCACACCTTCCAGTAGAAGAAAACCTTAAATTGGCTAAAGATGTTGTTGAAAAAGCACACGCTAAAGGTATCTCAGTAGAAGCTGAAGTTGGTACTATCGGTGGTGAAGAAGACGGTATCATCGGTAAAGGTGAATTGGCTCCAATCGAAGACGCTAAAGCAATGGTTGAAACTGGAATCGACTTCTTGGCAGCAGGTATCGGTAACATCCACGGCCCATACCCAGCAAACTGGGAAGGTCTTGACCTTGACCACTTGAAGAAATTGACAGAAGCTCTTCCAGGTTTCCCAATCGTATTGCACGGTGGTTCAGGTATTCCTGATGACCAAATCCAAGCAGCTATTAAACTTGGTGTTGCGAAAGTTAACGTTAACACTGAATGCCAAATCGCATTCGCTAACGCAACTCGTGCATTCGCTCGCGACTACGAAGCAAACGAAGCAGAATACGACAAGAAGAAACTCTTCGACCCACGTAAATTCTTGGCTGACGGTGTAAAAGCTATCCAAGCATCAGTTGAAGAACGTATCGACGTATTCGGTTCAGAAGGTAAAGCATAGGAAGCTTGATATATTTTTAAAAAAGTTTATCCGAAAGGATAAGCTTTTTTTGTATTATGACAATTGGACAAATAAAGAACAAATAATATTTTTCTTACAATCTAATAAAAAAATCTTGACAGACTAGATGATGAGGAGTAAAATATTAACCAGTTAATTAACTAGTTAATTAGTTTAGTAAGTTGTTAAAAATTGGGTTTCTTCTATATTTTATAGAAAAAATATTTAGATGATTTCTTTGGGGGTATATTATGAGTTAATTGTAAATTGTGATAGGTTTTAGCGAATTCTATGTAATCAAAAAAGAAAGTGATATTCAATGGAAAAAAATAAGAAATACTTAACAGGAATTGTTGTCATTGCTACTGTGGGTCTTTTTGCTCATCAGTTAGGTTATTATCAGGCAAACAGTTCGATTAAAAAATCCAATCGAGTTAGCTATATTGATGGTAAGCAAGGTGTTGAAAAGTCTGAGGAGTTAACGCCTGACGAAGTAAGCAAAAAAGAGGGGATTAACGCGGAGCAGATTGTTATCAAAATTACTGATCAGGGTTATGTCACTTCTCATGGCGATCACTATCATTATTATAATGGGAAAGTTCCATATGATGCTATTTTCAGCGAAGATCTTTTGATGAAAGATCCCAACTATCAACTTAGGACTGAGGATATTGTCAATGAAGTCAAGGGTGGATATGTTATCAAGGTTAATGGACAATATTATGTTTATCTGAAAGATATAGCTCGTGCGGATAATATTCGCAGTAAGGAAGAGATTAATCGTCAAAAACAGGAACATGGTCATAATGTTACGAAAATAAGCAATGAAGTAGCAACAGCTAGAGCTCAAGGCCGTTACACAACAGATGATGGCTATGTTTTTAATGCTTCAGACATTATTGAGGATACGGGAGAAGCGTATATTGTACCTCATGGTGATCATTTTCACTATATCCCAAAAAGTGATTTGTCGCCTAGTGAGCTAGCTGCAGCTCAAGCTTACCTATCAGGTAGAGGAAAAGTAGCTAGTACTGTAGTCAGCCCTTCGTATAATAATGGAAACGGTGGCTGGATACAGACACAACCTACTTTTACTCAAATTTCAAACAACTATCAACCGAGTCAAGGAGAAGATGTTAAGAGTCTCCTTCAGCAACTTTATAATCTTCCACTTAGTCAGCGTCATGTTGAATCAGATGGCTTGATCTTTGATCCAGCACAAATTACTAGTCGAACCCAAAATGGAGTAGCAGTGCCGCATGGTAATCATTATCACTTTATTCCTTATACACAAATGTCAGCATTGGAAGAAAAGCTTGCTCGGACAATTCCTCTTATAAGTCAGCCTAATAAACCTATGTTAGGATTGACACCTTATAGACCTATACCAACTCCATCTCAACCAGCTTTAAAACCGATTCTTCCTCCAAAGTTAAATTTGGAACATGCGGATTCATTGGATAAGGATTTAATCCAGCAGGTCGTTAGGAAAATAGCTGACGGTTATGTGCTAGAGGATAAAGGAGTGTCCCGCTATCTTTTAGCTAAAGACTTGCCTAAAGAGATTATTACAGCGATTGAAAATAAATTGGCGAAGCAGAAAAGCATATCTCATGTCCTGCAAGCTAAGAAAGAATCAGTTGAACCGAAAAATCAAGAATTTTACGATAAAGTATATGGTCTTCTGACTCAGGCCCATCAGCAATTGCTAGAAAATAAGGGACGTTTGTCAGATTTTCAAGCCTTGGATGATTTAGTGAAGCGTTTGAATGATGAAACAAGTGATAAGGTGCAATTAATTGATGACTTATTAGCATTTCTTGCGCCTATCAATCATCCAGAACGTCTAGGCAAAGCAAATTCACAGATTGAGTATACTGAAACCGAAGTTCGAGTAGCCCAGCTAGCTGACAAATATACGACATCTGATGGATATATCTTTGATGCGCGCGATATTATCAGCGACGAAGGAGATGCTTATGTAACCCCTCATATGGGACACAGTCACTGGATAGGAAAAGATAGTCTTTCAGCTAAAGAAAAAGCAGCTGCTCAGACCTATACTAAAGAAAAAGGTCTGCTTCCACCTGCACCAACAGATGATTCCAAAGCCAATCCAAGTGGAGAAAGTGCGTCTGCTATCTACGAACGTGTTCAAGGAGAGAAACGGATACCGCTCGTTCGTCTGCCTTACAATGTTGAGCATACTGTAGCAGTAAAAAATGGTAATCTGATTATCCCTCATAAGGATCACTACCACAACATCAAATTTGCTTGGTTCGATGATAAGACTTACCGAGCTCCTAATGGCTATACATTAGAGGATTTATTTGCAACTATCAAGTATTATGTTGAACATCCAGATGAGCGACCACAGTCTAGCGATGGATGGGGGAATGCAAGTGATCATGTTTTAGGTAAAAAAGATGACAAGGAGGATGCTGTTAGCCCAGAGAAACCTCAAGAAGAAGTTGAAGAGGAAACACCAACTGAGCCAGAAGTACCTCAAGTTGAAACTGCTAAAGTAGAAGCTAAGTTGCAAGAGGCGGAAGACTTACTTGAAAAGACGACGGATCCAAGTTTGAAATCCAATGCAACTGAGACCTTAACAGGATTGCGAAATAATCTTAATTTAGGGACTATGGATAATAATAACATCATGGCAGAAGTAGAAAAACTGTTAACCTTGTTGAAATCAGCTGTTTCAACACCTGCTACTAATACAGAAACAACACCTTGATTTTTATCTGTTTTTAGATATGAATGTTTTATTGATAAATAAAAGATGAACCAACAATTTTGGAGTTAATATGAAGAAAAGAACTGCAGTATTAATAACGCTGAGTATACTAGCTCTGATGCTGGGAGCGTGTACTCAGAAAGAAGAACAACAAGCTAAAGGTTTGAAGATTGTGACCAGTTTTTATCCGGTTTATGCCATGGTTAAAGAAGTATCTGGTGATTTGAATGATGTTCGCATGATTCAATCTAGTACAGGGATCCATTCTTTTGAACCATCAGCTAATGATATAGCGTCTATCTATGATGCGGATGTTTTTGTCTATCATTCACATACCTTAGAGTCATGGGCGGGGAGCCTAGATCCAAATTTGCAAAAATCTAAGGTGAAAGTGCTGGAAGCATCCGAAGGAATGACCTTGGAGCGTGTACCGGGTTTGGAAGACGTGGAAGCTGGCGAAGGAATCGATGAAAAAACTCTCTACGATCCTCATACATGGCTAGATCCTGAAAAAGCTGGTGAAGAAGCGCAGATTATTGCGGATAAGCTATCTGAACTCGATAAAGAACATAAGGAAATATATCAAAAAAATGCTAAGAAATTCATTGCTAAAGCTCAAGAATTGACCAAAAAATACCAACCAATCTTTGAAAAGGCTAAGCAAAAGACTTTCGTCACTCAACATACTGCGTTCTCGTATTTAGCAAAGCGGTTTGGTTTGCAGCAGCTAGGTATTGCAGGGATTTCTCCTGAACAAGAGCCAAATGCAAGGCAGCTTACTGAAATTCAAGAATTTGTGAAAACCTATAAAGTTAAGACGATTTTTACCGAAAGTAATGCATCGTCGAAAGTGGCAGAAACGCTCGTAAAGTCAACAGGTGTCAGGCTAAAAACTCTCAATCCTTTGGAAGCAGATCCTCAAAATGATAAAAACTACCTAGAGAATCTAGAAGAAAACATGAGTATCTTGGCTAAAGAATTGAAATGAGAAGGTAAAGCTTAATCTAGCTGAACAATACAAAACAGAAACCTGCCTGTAAAGGTGGGTTTTTTTGGTGTGTGACAAAATATGATAATTATTTTTAAATTACCTATGTTCGTTTGAAAGTAAAAGTGGTAGTATAGTGAGGAGATAAGATTCTATTTTCCTGAGTTAAGTAGGGAAATGATCTGTAACATGAATTGAATGATGGGATATTGAGAAACGTATGGCAATGATAGAAGTAGAGCATCTTCAGAAAAATTTTGTGAAGGCTGTCAAGGAACCGGGATTGAAGGGGGCTTTGCGCTCCTTTATTCATCCTGAAAAGCAGACCTTTGAAGCGGTCAAGGATTTAACCTTTGAGGTTCCAAAAGGGCAGATTTTAGGCTTTATCGGGGCCAACGGTGCTGGGAAGTCGACAACCATCAAAATGCTGACAGGAATTCTGAAACCGACATCTGGTTTTTGTCGAATCAACGGCAAAATTCCGCAGGATAATCGTCAAGACTATGTCAAGGATATTGGAGTGGTCTTCGGACAACGAACCCAGCTATGGTGGGATTTGGCACTGCAAGAGACCTATACAGTCTTGAAGGAAATTTATGATGTGCCAGACTCGCTTTTCCATAAGCGCATGGACTTTTTGAATGAAGTCTTGGATTTGAAGGAATTTATCAAAGATCCCGTGCGGACTCTTTCACTTGGTCAACGGATGCGGGCGGACATTGCGGCTTCCTTACTTCATAATCCCAAGGTTCTCTTTTTAGATGAACCAACCATTGGGTTGGACGTTTCGGTCAAGGACAATATTCGTCGGGCTATCACCCAGATTAATCAGGAGGAAGAAACAACCATTCTCTTGACCACTCATGACCTGAGCGACATTGAGCAACTCTGTGATCGGATTTTTATGATTGACAAGGGGCAGGAGATTTTTGATGGAACGGTTAACCAGCTCAAGGAAACCTTTGGCAAGATGAAGACTCTCTCCTTTGAACTACTACCAGGTCAAAGTCACCTCGTTTCTCACTATGAAGATTTTTCGGATATGACCATTGATAGACAAGGAAACAGTCTCAATATTGAATTCGATAGTTCCCGCTACCAGTCGGCTGATATTATCAAGCAAACCCTGTCTGATTTTGAAATTCGTGATTTGAAGATGCTAGATACGGATATTGAGGATATTATCCGTCGCTTCTATCGAAAGGAGCTCTAAGATGGTCAAATTGTGGAGACGTTACAAACCCTTTATCAATGCAGGGGTTCAGGAGTTGATTACCTATCGAGTCAACTTTCTTCTCTATCGAATTGGCGATGTCATGGGAGCTTTTGTGGCCTTTTATCTCTGGAAGGCAGTCTTTGATTCCTCGCAAGAATCTTTGATTCAGGGCTTCAGTATGGCGGATATCACCCTCTACATCATCATGAGTTTTGTGACGAACCTTCTGACCAGGTCGGATAGCTCTTTTATGATCGGGGAGGAGGTCAAGGATGGCTCCATTATCATGCGCTTGCTGAGACCAGTTCATTTTGCGGCCTCCTATCTCTTCACCGAACTTGGTTCCAAGTGGTTGATTTTTATTTCTGTTGGAGTTCCATTTCTATGTGTCATTGTATTGGTAAAAATCCTTTCTGGGCAAGGGATTGTAGAAGTGCTGGGATTAACTGTCCTTTATCTCTTTAGCTTAACGCTGGCCTACCTGATTAACTTTTTCTTTAATATCTGCTTTGGATTTTCAGCCTTTGTATTTAAAAATCTATGGGGTTCTAATCTACTCAA
Organism: Streptococcus sanguinis; assembly: GCF_900475275.1. NCBI lineage: Bacteria > Bacillati > Bacillota > Bacilli > Lactobacillales > Streptococcaceae > Streptococcus > Streptococcus sanguinis. Next base: position 407,887 of record NZ_LS483364.1, read on the forward strand.
GACTTCTATAGTGGCCTTTATGTCGGGGAGTTTGATTCCCTTGGCTTTCTTTCCTAAAATTGTTTCAAATATTCTTTCCTTTTTGCCTTTTTCATCCTTGATTTACACTCCGGTTATGATTATCGTTGGGAAATACGATGCCAGTCAGATTCATCAAGCGCTTTTGCTACAGTTTTTCTGGCTCTTAGTGATGGTGGGCTTGTCTCAGTTGATTTGGAAAAGAGTCCAGTCATTTATCACCATTCAAGGAGGTTAGTATGAAAAAATATCAGCGCATGCATCTGATTTTTATCAGACAGTACATCAAGCAAATCATGGAATACAAGGTTGATTTTGTGGTTGGTGTTTTAGGTGTCTTCCTGACCCAAGGCTTGAACCTCTTGTTTCTCAATGTCATCTTTCAACACATCCCCTCGCTAGAAGGCTGGACCTTTCAAGAGATTGCCTTTATCTATGGTTTTTCCTTGATTCCCAAGGGACTGGACCATCTCTTTTTTGACAATCTCTGGGCACTGGGGCAACGATTGGTGAGAAAGGGAGAGTTTGACAAGTATCTGACTCGTCCTATCAATCCTCTCTTTCACATCCTAGTCGAGACTTTTCAGATTGATGCCTTGGGTGAGCTCTTGGTCGGTGGAATTTTACTAGCGACAACGTTCTCTAGCATTACTTGGACTATTCCCAAGTTCTTGCTTTTCCTAGTCTGCATTCCTTTTGCGACCCTGATTTATACTTCTTTGAAAATCGCGACAGCCAGTATCGCTTTTTGGACCAAGCAGTCAGGTGCTATGATTTACATTTTCTATATGTTTAATGATTTTGCCAAGTACCCGATTTCCATTTACAATTCGCTCCTTCGTTGGTTGATTAGTTTTATCGTTCCTTTTGCTTTTACAGCCTACTATCCTGCTAGCTATTTCTTGCAGGACAAAAATGGGCTCTTTAACATTGGTGGTTTGATTCTGATTTCCCTTGTTTTCTTTTTCATTTCGCTCAAACTCTGGGATAGGGGATTGGATGCCTACGAAAGTGCGGGTTCGTAAGATGGAAAATATGTTTAGTCCTAAAGCTTAAAACATGAAAGGATTTAAAGATGGTAGCGATTGAAGAAGTGAAGGAAGAAAAACAAAAGATGATAGCAGTCAGTGAAGTTTTAAAGGATCTACCAGAATGGTTTGGAATACCTGAAAGTACACAAGCTTACATTGAAGGAGCTAGGGATTTACAAGTTTGGGTTGCTTATCAGGAGAGTAAATTGGCTGGCTTTGTAAGCTTATCTTATTCTAGTGAAGATTGTGCAGAGATTGACTGCTTAGCTGTTAAGAAATTCTATCATAGAGCGGGAATTGGTAGTCAACTTCTAGAAGTTTTAGAAAAATCTGCTCGTCAAAAAGCATCCTATCTGCAAGTAAAAACGGTAGCACCAGGTTATTATCCTACCTATGACAGAACTAACGCTTTTTATCAGGCTCAGGGCTTTAAAAAGTTAGAAATTTTTCCTGAACTTTGGGATAAAAGCAACCCTTGTTTGATTTGGGTTAAGAAATTGTGAAATTCTAACTTGACAAAAAAACTCAAGATGCTAAAATAAAGGGGAAAAGACGCCGATTTAGCTCAGTTGGTAGAGCAACGCACTCGTAACGCGTAGGTCACAGGTTCGATCCCTGCAATCGGCAGAAAGAAAACCAGCAACTTTTTCATGGGTTGCTGGTTTTGTTTATCTAATTCTTATAAAGAAGTAAGAAAAGTTAGACCGCCTAATATCACTCCTGCCGCATTGGGAATGATAAGGATCCAGTCTTTTTTAGGTTCTTTGGTCCAACCATAGATTACCCAAATTAAACAAGAAACTGCTGCGAATAGTGGTTGGAATGGTTGAGCTTTTTCTCCTTGCAAGTTAGCGATAATTTGTGGAATATATGCAATAAAGACAAGAATCCCAATAAAAGCTCCAATAGATCCGACAAAGCGATTAATTTTTTGTTTAGACATATAGTACCTCCTGAGGTACTATTATATCAGAAGGAAAAAAGTTTTCAAATTTGTTTGATCATAAAATAAGACAGATATTCAATATGTGTAAGTCGTGCTTTTATACTAAACGAATCTATTGGAGAGTCTAGGATGAGAAATCAAATTTGCTTAACATTTTTTGAGAAGGGTAAGCTACCACTTAGTTATCAAAAATAACCACTTACTGAAAATGCCTTGTTTCTTTTTTGAAAATTGTTATAATGAAGTCAGAAGCAAGGAAAGGAGTGGCTATGAAGATTAGGATTGAGCTTGATACAGATATGGCAGAAACTGAAGTCGTTATCCGAACGGCTCAATATGGTGAAGAGGTGGCTCGGATTCAAGCAGCTCTTGAACAAGCCAACCGTCAACCGATAGCTTTCTATAAGGATACAAGTGAATATTTTGTCGATTTGAAGAATATTTTATTTTTTGAAACGGATGCTACCAAAATTTATGCTCATAGCAGGGATGATGCTTATGAAGTCAAATTGAAGCTATACGAATTAGAAGAGAGACTTCCGGCATATTTCTGTCGCATTTCAAAGTCTACTATTGCCAATGCCAAGGCTATTTACGCTTTGGATAAATCATTTTCGGGAACCAGTACTATCCAATTTTATGACACACATAAACAAGTGCACGTTTCCCGACACTACTATCAAATTTTAAAAGAAAAGTTAAACGAAACGAGGTAATTTTCATGAAAAAAACAATTTTTGGAATCGGCTTTTTAGTCTTGGCAGCTTGGGTTCTGCTGCAGGGGAATTTTGGGATTCCTGCCTTCAATTTTAATATTTGGCCCATGCTAGTAGTTGCAATGTTTGCCTATTTCGCCTTGGAAAATTTCTTAGAAAGAGACTTTGGCACTGGGCTGATCATGGCAGTTATTGCGCTGATTATTGCCAATGCCGTTTACCACTTTTTAGCTATTTCAACAGGAACCTTGGTTTTGGGTGGTATTCTGGCTTGCATCGGTCTCAATATGATTTTCAAGCCCCGGCGCATTTTTAAGGGGCGTATCTTCTCAACTGCCTCTTCTTCCTCAAAAGATGATATTGCTTTTGGCAGCGGCACGCGCTATATCAACTCAGATAACTTCACCTATGAAAAGTTAGACTGTGCTTTTGGCAGTGCATCGGTTTATTTTGATAATGCGACTATCGAAGGGGACTCAGCAACTTTTGAAGTGGATCTGTCTTTTGGCAGTGTGATGCTTTATGTGCCCAGCGACTGGCGTGTAGAGCTGGATGTAGATAATGCCTTTGGCTCTGTCTACAATCCCCGCAATGTCAATGAAAAGAGAAAAACTCTCTATGTCAAAGGCAACGTAGCTTTCGGTTCTTTGAAGATTAGCTATGTTTAGGAAAACGGATTAATTTCGAAACTTTGGACAAATGTACTTGTCAAACGTCAAGTTTTTTGGTAATATAGGAAGGTATGTGGTGCTAGCACATCCGTAATATTAGATCTAATAGGAGGAAACACGATAATGGCTAAAGTATGTTACTTTACTGGTCGTAAGACTGTATCAGGAAACAACCGCTCTCACGCGATGAACCAAACAAAACGCGCTGTTAAACCAAATCTTCAAAAAGTTACTGTTTTGATTGACGGTAAACCTAAAAAAGTTTGGGCTTCAGCTCGTGCCCTTAAATCAGGTAAAGTTGAACGCGTTTAATTTTTATTTAAAAGGATGGAAATTTTCCGTCCTTTTTTGCTTGTAAATTTCCGCCTAGACAGTTGATTTAGACCCTTCCTCTTTTACACCCTGTATAAAATATGGTAGAATAAACTATAAAATACTTTTGAGGTACAAATTATGACTGTGAAAATTAATACAAAAGATGGTCAAATTGAGCTGACTGATGATGTGATTGCGACAATCGTCGGCGGTGCAGCGACTGAAATTTTTGGTGTAGTTGGCATGGCCAGCAAAAATGCAATCAAGGATAATTTTCAAGCCCTTTTAGGAAAAGAAAACTATGCTAAGGGCGTGGTTGTGAAAGCGACTGATGAAGGTGATATCGCAGTTGATGTCTACACTGTGTTAAGCTATGGAGTCAAAATCAGCGAAGTTTCCAAAAACATCCAAGAGCGTGTTAAATTCAGTTTGGAAAACAAGCTCGGAATTACTGCCCATGCAGTGAATGTTTATATCCAAAATATTAAAGTCGTAGGAGAATAATCGTGGCAAATATTACTACTAGTTTATTCCAAGAAATGGTGCAGGCAGCATCTACTCGCTTAAATAAACAGGCTGAATATGTAAATTCTTTGAATGTCTTCCCAGTTCCAGACGGAGATACAGGTACCAACATGGGCATGACCATTGAAAATGGTGCTAAGGAAGTGGCAGACAAGTCTGCTTCAACAGTTGGCGAAGCGGCAGGTATCTTTGCGAAAGGTCTTTTGATGGGTGCGCGTGGTAACTCAGGCGTTATCACCTCCCAGCTTTTCCGCGGTTTTTCTCAAAGTGTGAAAGAGCATGAAGAGCTGACTGGTGAAGATCTTGCTCTGGCCTTTCAGTCTGGTGTAGAAGTGGCTTACAAGGCAGTTATGAAGCCGGTTGAGGGAACGATTTTGACTGTTTCTCGCGGTGCGGCTATTGGTGCCAAGAAGAAAGCTGAAGTCACTAATGACGCTGTAGAAGTTATGAAAGCGGCTCTTGAAGGAGCAAAGGCTGCTCTGGCTAAGACACCTGATATGCTGCCGGTTCTGAAAGAAGTCGGTGTTGTGGACTCTGGCGGTCAAGGGCTTGTCTTTATCTACGAAGGATTCTTGTCTGCACTTACAGGCGAATATATCGCATCTGAGGACTTTGTGGCGACACCTGCGACCATGTCTGAGATGATCAATGCTGAGCATCATAAGTCTGTAGCTGGCCATGTGGCAACAGAAGACATTACTTTTGGCTACTGTACAGAAATCATGGTAGCTCTTAAGACAGGACCAACCTATGTAAAAGACTTTGATTATGATGAGTTCCGCAATTATCTCAACGATTTGGGAGATTCCCTGTTGGTAGTAAACGATGATGAAATCGTCAAAGTCCATGTCCATACTGAAGATCCAGGATTGGTTATGCAGGAAGGTCTCAAGTATGGTAGTCTGGTCAAGGTCAAGGTTGACAATATGCGCAACCAGCACGAAGCCCAGGTTGAAAAGGAAGAGCGCTCAGCTAAGCCGGCTCAAGAAAAAGAGTTTGCAATTATCGCTGTAGTGGCTGGTGATGGTCTGGCTGAAATCTTTAAGGCTCAGGGAGTTGACTACATCATCTCTGGCGGTCAAACTATGAATCCATCAACGGAAGACTTTATCAAAGCTGTGGAGCAAGTCAATGCTCGCAATATTATTATCTTGCCAAACAATAAAAACATCTTCATGGCAGCCCAATCAGCAGCAGAAGTGATTGAACAGCCTGCAGCTGTTATTGAGACTCGTACGATTCCTCAAGGCTTGACCAGTCTCCTGGCTTTTGATGGCGGCAAGACTATTGAGGAAAACCAAGAGCGTATGACTGCAGCCTTGGCAGAAGTAGTCAGCGGCAGCGTGACGACTGCGGTTCGTGATACGACGATTGATGGCTTGGAAATTCATGAAAATGACAACCTCGGTATGGTGGATGGTAAGATTGTTGTTTCTAATCCAGATATGCTGGCAACTTTGAAAGAAACGTTCAGCAAGATGCTCAATGAAGACAGCGAGATTGTCTCTATCTATATCGGTGAAGACGGCAGCGAAGAGTTGGCTAGCAGTCTTGCTCAAGATTTGATGGAACAATTCGAGGATGTCGAAGTAGAAATTCATCAGGGCAGTCAGCCGGTTTATCCATATATTTTTAGTGTTGAATAGCATAAAAAGGCAATCGAAAGGTTGTCTTTTATTATTTTATAGAAAATACTTAGACAAGAAACTGGTATTATGTTATACTGTAACAAATAAAAAGTAAAAAAGGTGAACTATGAAAAAATTTTTCATTCTTGTTATTTCTGCTTCGGTACTCTTGACGGGCTGTGTGCTTCCTAGCTTCAGCAAGCATCGTCCTAGACATTCTTCTGAATCAGCAGCTTCTTCTAGGAGGACTAAATCCAGCTCTAGCTCCAGCTCTAGCAAGTCATCCAGTTCTTCTTCTGAAAGTACAGAGATTGTCTCTAAAACTTTAGTCGGAGACATTGAAGAAATCCATCATCGTGATACAATTACCTATCAGGGCAAGAAAATCTTGAATCTTCGGATGGAATTGCTCACTTCCTTGCCAGAAGAAGCTAGTGCGGCATCAGCTACTTTGACTCCAGAGGAGATGACGACTATCATTCGTGAAGGAATGCAGTCTGATTCAAACTATGTAGCAGCTAAGAGTCTGGAGGGTGTCAATATTGATTATTCAGTTACAGCAGAGAAGAAATTGCAGACCTTAATTGAAATTGATTTGCAAAAGGTCAATGTCGAAGAGGTGGAAAAGAACAGTTTCTTCCAAGGTTTTGGACTGAAGGATATTAAGGATATTACACCTGAAATGTTCATTCTGAGTCTGAAGCTCAATGGTCTCAAAGAAGAGGTGCAGAGCTAAAGTTTAAAAAGCGTTGGTCATTTCATCTTACAAATTGAGTAGCTAGTTTATTGAAAAATTTTTAGATTAGGCTGCTTTAATTCCAGTTTCTATCTAAATTGCAACAGACATACAACTAGTCGGCTCCTCTCAACGAGGGGGACCGGCTTTTTTGTGTCTTCATGCAGAGGGGAGATAAACAGATTATTCCAATATTTGCTAGCTTTGTGCTCTAAAAGCAGAATAGTGACATTTGTCATGTCAGCTGGTGACAAAATCAACTAGTAGGAAAAATTTCTTTGCCTTATAATATAGTTAACAACATGATAAAAGGTTGCTGTAAGAATTAAAAAAGCATTTGGCTTTCGTTCTTCTTTCGCCTTTGGAAAAATAAAGGAAAGATGCACATACGGTTTACCAAATCAAAGGAGGAGTAAAATGGAACTGATTGAAGTAAAGAAGCTTTCAAAAAGCATTCATGGTAAGGAGATTTTAAAGGATATTTCGTTTGAAATCTCCCAAGGTGACTGTGTGGCCTTGATTGGTCCCAATGGAGCAGGGAAAACGACTCTCATGGATTGTTTGCTGGGCGATAAGTTTCTGACAGCGGGTGAAGCAAGGATTCAGGGACTCAAACCAACTGACAATCATCTCAAGCAGTCGGTAGCGATTTTACCACAGGAAAATACAGTGGTGGAGGATTTGAAGGTCAAGGAACTCTTGACGTTCTTCCAAGCTATTTATCCAAATAGTCTGTCTGATCAAGAAATTGATGACTTGCTGCAATTTACAGACAAGCAAAAGAATCAGTTGGCCAGCAAGCTGTCTGGTGGACAAAAGCGTCTCTTTTCTTTTGTTCTGAGTCTGATTGGCCGTCCTAAGATTCTGTTCTTGGACGAACCGACTTCTGCTATGGACACCTCTACTCGTCAGCATTTCTGGGAAATTGTTAATCAGCTCAAGCAGCAGGGAGTGACCATCGTTTATTCTTCGCACTATATCGAAGAAGTCGAGCATACGGCAGATCGGATTTTGGTGCTGCACAAGGGCGAGTTGATTCGGGACACGACGCCTTATGCCATGCGCAGTGAGGAGCAGGAAAAACACTTTACCTTGCCGCTGACTTATCAGTCTGTGCTGGAAAAACTGGATAATGTGACTGATTTAGAAATCAAGCAAAAGGCTTTATCTTTTGCTACTAGAGATGCTGGACAGGTCTGGCAGGTCCTTCAGGAACACGGCTGTACAATCGAAGAGATTGAAGTACGTAACCGTACCCTCTTGGATAGTATTTTTGAAACGACACAAGAATAGGAGAGTAATCATGAAAAATATGGCAAGTCTTATGAAGATTGAGTTGATTTTAATGAAGCGGCAGGCTGCTTATTATCTCTTGTCTATTGGTCTGCCCAGCGTCTTTTACCTGATTTTCTCAGGAATGATGTCTGGAAGTGATACGTCTGAACTTGTGCTTCGAGGCTACCTCTTCTCTATGACTCTTTTTAGTATCATGTCTAGTGCCTTCTTTAGCATTCCAAGCACTTTGCAGTCTGATAAAAATAATAATTGGCAAAAAATGATTCAGCACTCGCCGATTTCTATGGTAAAATATTATATATCAAAACTTTGCAGTACGCTGTTGACTTTTATGCTTTCTATCATCGTAGTCTTCTCGATTGGGCATTTTGTTCGCGGGGTTAATCTGCCAATGGTAGACTGGCTTCTTATTGCCGTGATCCTTCTGGTAGGAAGTGTGGTCTTTATTGCTATGGGTGTATTGGTCAGTCTCTTGCCAAGTGCTCAGCTCATGTCTGTTGTGGGAAATATCGTCTATATGGCACTGGCTGTTCTGGGCGGTCTATGGTTCCCTCTGACCATGTTCCCAAAATGGCTCCAGCCAATCGGTAAGTTGACGCCAAGTTATCAACTGATGCAAGTCGTGTCCTCTTATCTAGAACACCATCAGTTCAATGGCAAGGCAGCTTTGATTGTTCTGATTTATACGGTTTTGGTCAGCATTCTTGTGCTGCAGCTCAAAAAGCGAATTGAGGTAAAATAAAAGCATGTGGGAAAAGCTTAAACAAGTCCACTATATGTTTCATATTGCGCTGGTCTTTATCATCTTTCCAGTGGCGGGAGTAATCAGCGGGGAATACCCGCTTTTACTCTTGCTTGGGACAGCTATTTTTGTTGCGGCTTACTATGCGGTTTTGCTAAGTAACCATCGCCTTATTCAATTTTTTTCTTGGTGGTTCTTGGTTGTTTACATATACTATGGTTCTGTCTGGCTAAATACAGGTTTTACCTGGTATATTTTTTATCTATCTAATCTGCTGATTTATGAGCTGGATGATGTCTCGTTTAAATCCTGGCGTTTTTGGACCTTTATTGATTTGCAGCCTGCTATTGTGCTGACTAATTATTTGATGGGTCATGTTGGTCCAGCAGAACTACTCTTCTTTATTGTCACTTTTCTCTTTTCGGATGGTTTGACCTTTGGTCTCCATCGGATTCAGACGACCGAGCGAATCAAGGAAGAAAAGACCAAACAAAATGCCCAGCTGAATCTCTTTCTAGCAGAAAATGAGCGCAATCGGATTGGCCGTGACTTACATGATAGTCTAGGACATACCTTTGCTATGCTCAGTGTTAAGGCGGAGCTAGCTCAGCAGTTTTTGCAGATGGAAGCCTATGAAAAGGCAGCAAAAGAACTGCAGGAAGTGCAAGAGATCAGCAAGAAGTCCATGGCTGATGTTCGGCGGATTATTAACGATCTAAAGAATCGGACGCTGGACGAGGAACTAGTGACCATTCGAGCCATGCTGGAGATGAGCGGCGTTCAGGTAAAAATAGATAACCAGCTCAATATTGCCAGTATCCCACCGAGTCAGCAGTCAACAATCAGTATGATTTTGCTGGAGGCTGCTACCAATATTATTAAGCATGCCAAGGCTAAAAAGAGCAATTTTTCTTTGGTAAAGAAAAACGAAAAACTTGTTTTAGACATTCAGGATGATGGTTGTGGTTTTCAGAAGCTGACCGGACGGGAGTTGCATAGTATTCGAGAGCGGCTGTCTGCCTTATCAGGAAAGCTTGAGATTCTTAGCAGCCAAGATCCAACATGGATTCGAATTGAATTGCCATACGGAGGGAAGGAAGCATGAAACTTTTGTTAGCAGAAGATCAAAGTATGCTGAGAGATGCTCTAGCTCAGCTCTTGCAGCTGCAGCCAGATGTCGAAGAAGTCTATCAGGCCGCGGATGGGCAGAAGGCCATTGACTGTCTCAAGTCAGAAACTCTTGATGTAGCTATTTTGGACGTGGAAATGCCCCACCAGACCGGCCTAGATGTTCTCGAATGGGTTAAGGCCAATCGACCCAACATCAAGGTCATCATCGTCACAACCTTCAAGCGACCGGGCTACTTTGAGCGAGCTGTTAAGGCGGATGTAGATGCTTATGTGCTCAAAGAGCGCAGCATTGCGGATTTGATGAAAACCATCCATACCGTTCTAGATGGGCAAAAGGAATATTCGCCGGAATTGATGGAGGTGCTAATGACCAGTAGGAACCCTCTCTCTCAGCAGGAGAGGCTAGTCCTGCAAGCTGCGGCGACTGGCCTGTCCAATAAAGAAATTGCTGAAAAACTCTACCTGTCAAATGGAACGGTTCGTAACTATATGTCTGCTATTTTGACCAAGCTAGATGCTGAAAATCGAACAGAAGCAGTCCGAATCGGGCAAGAGAAAGGCTGGTTATAGCTGGGAGATTCAGCTTTGGAGAAAAGGTGGGATAAGATAGTTTTTAGCTAAAGAAAATATTTGTGTGAGGTATATTCCAACGGAGTGTCGGGACTATAAATATAGTTCTGACTTTTTATCTTTTATTAGAAAAAACATTCGGATTTAGAGAAAAAATGTAGAAAAACATTCTGCATGGCTTGCAATTTTTTTCAAAAATGTTATCATAGTAGAAAGCTTTTTGAATTTTTAGAAAATTGTAAATAAATGAAAGGGGAAGAATGGAGAAAATCAAATTAGAAACTTCTAAGACAGGCTCAGAGCTTGTGTTAGAAACCTTGAAAAATCTTGGTGTTGATACGATTTTTGGCTATCCCGGCGGCGCTGTACTGCCGCTTTATGATGCTATTTATAGTTTTGAAGGCATCCGTCATATTCTAGGCCGCCATGAGCAAGGCTGTGTTCACGAAGCAGAAGGCTATGCGAAGTCTACTGGGGAAATCGGAGTTGCAGTTGTGACTAGCGGTCCGGGAGCGACCAATGCCATTACCGGTATTGCCGATGCCATGAGTGATAGCGTCCCCCTTTTAGTCTTTACTGGTCAGGTAGCCAAGGCTGGGATCGGTAAAGATGCTTTTCAGGAAGCGGATATTGTTGGGATTACGACTCCTATTACCAAGTACAATTATCAGGTGCGGGAGACGGCAGAAATTCCGCGTATTATTACAGAAGCTATTCACATTGCGACGACAGGTCGTCCTGGGCCAGTCGTTATTGATTTGCCTAAGGATGTCTCGGCTCTGGAAACAGACTTTATCTACGACAGCAAGTTGCATCTGCCGAGTTACCAGCCGACTATTGAGCCTAATGAATTGCAGATTAAGAAGATTATCAAACAAATCTCTAAGGCTAAAAAGCCGGTCCTTCTTTCGGGAGGTGGTATTAGCTATGCCGAGGCAGCAGCGGAATTGGTTGCGTTTGCGGAGCGTTATCAGATTCCAGTGGTCACTAGCTTGTTAGGTCAGGGAACTATTGCGACAGACCATCCTTTGTTCTTAGGTATGGGTGGAATGCACGGTTCTTTTGCGGCCAATATTGCTATGACTGAGGCTGACTTTATGATTAGTATCGGCTGCCGCTTTGATGACCGTCTGACCGGTAATCCGAAAACCTTTGCCAAGAACGCTAAAGTAGCACATATTGATATTGACCCAGCGGAAATTGGAAAAATTATCAGCGTAGATATTCCTATCGTAGGGGATGCTAAGAAAGCCCTGCAGATGCTGTTGAATGAAGAGCAGGTGCATAATAATACCAGCAAGTGGATTGAAAAAGTAACGCAAGATAAGGAACGGGTTCGCTCATATGATAAGAAAGAACGTGTTGTACAGCCTCAAGCTGTCATTGAGCGCGTTGGTGAGCTGACCAAGGGTGATGCCATCGTTGTAACAGACGTTGGTCAGCACCAGATGTGGGCCGCCCAATATTATCCGTATAAAAACGAGCGTCAACTGGTAACGTCTGGTGGTCTAGGAACCATGGGCTTCGGTGTTCCAGCAGCGATTGGGGCTAAGATTGCCAACCCGGATAAGGAAGTGGTGCTCTTTGTTGGAGATGGTGGCTATCAGATGACAAACCAAGAGATGGCTATTCTCAATATCTATAAGATTCCGATTAAGGTCATCATGCTTAACAATCATTCGTTAGGCATGGTGCGCCAGTGGCAGGAAGCTTTCTATGATGGTCGTACCTCTGAGTCTGTCTTTGAAACATTGCCAGATTTCCAGCTCATGGCTCAGGCCTATGGTGTTAAATCCTATAAATTTGACAATCCGGAGACTATTGTCCAGGATTTGGAAGTGCTGAAGGAAGATGTACCGATGTTTATCGAGGTAGATATTTCTCGCAAGGAGCACGTTCTTCCAATGGTGCCGGCCGGCAAGAGCAATCATGAGATGTTGGGGGTGAAGTTCCATGCGTAGAATGTTGACAGCTAAACTCCAAAACCGTTCGGGGGTTCTGAACCGCTTCACGGGTGTCCTTTCCAGACGTCAGGTTAATATTGAGAGTATCTCAGTCGGAACGACGGAAAATCCGGAAGTATCCCGTATCACCATTATCATTGATGTGGCTTCATTGGCAGAAGTCGAGCAGATTATCAAGCAGCTCAATCGTCAGATTGATGTGATTCGGGTTCGAGATATCACGGACCGTCCTCACTTAGAGCGTGAAGTGATTCTGGTTAAGGTCTCAGCTCCAGCTGATAAGCGAGCAGAGATTCTGTCTATTATCCAGCCATTCCGGGCGACAGTTGTGGATGTAGCACCTAGCTCCATTACCGTTCAGATGACCGGTGATGCGGAGAAGAGCGAAGCCTTGCTTCGGGTCATCCGCCCATATGGTATCAAAAATATTGCTCGGACTGGAGCGACAGGCTTTACCCGAGATTAAACCAAACCTTTAATTTGTTAAAACCGCCTAACAGGCAATAAAAATAGAAAAGAGAGTAAAACTTATGGCAGTAACAATGGAATACGAAAAAGATGTAAAAGTAGCAGCACTTGACGGTAAGAAAATTGCCGTAATCGGCTATGGTTCACAAGGTCATGCTCATGCGCAAAACTTGCGTGATACTGGCCACGATGTGATTATCGGTGTTCGTCCTGGTAAGTCATTTGACAAGGCTAAAGAAGATGGCTTTGATACTTATACAGTAGCAGAAGCAGCTAAATTGGCTGATGTTATCATGATTTTGGCTCCAGATGAAATCCAACAAGATCTCTATGAAGCAGAAATCGCTCCAAACTTGGAAGCTGGAAACGCAGTTGGATTTGCTCATGGTTTTAACATCCATTTTGAATTTATCAAAGTTCCTGCTGATGTAGATGTCTTCATGTGTGCACCGAAAGGTCCTGGTCACTTGGTTCGCCGTACTTTCGAAGAAGGTTTTGGTGTACCAGCTCTGTATGCAGTTTATCAAGACGCTACTGGAAATGCCAAAGACATCGCAATGGACTGGTGTAAAGGTGTTGGTGCGGCTCGTGTTGGACTTCTTGAAACAACTTATAAAGAAGAAACAGAAGAAGATCTCTTTGGTGAACAAGCTGTGCTTTGTGGTGGTCTGACTGCCCTGATTGAAGCAGGATTTGAAGTCTTGACTGAAGCAGGCTATGCGCCAGAATTGGCTTACTTTGAAGTGCTTCACGAAATGAAACTGATTGTGGACTTGATCTATGAAGGTGGCTTCAAGAAGATGCGTCAATCTATCTCAAATACAGCCGAATATGGTGACTATGTATCTGGTCCGCGCGTGATTACTGAGCAAGTCAAAGAAAACATGAAGGCGGTCTTGGCTGATATCCAAAACGGTAAATTTGCGAACGACTTCGTTGATGACTATAAAGCTGGTCGTCCAAAACTGACTGCTTACCGCGAGCAAGCTGCTAATCTGGAGATTGAAAAGGTCGGTGCAGAATTGCGTAAAGCAATGCCATTCGTTGGTAAAAACGACGACGATGCTTTCAAGATTTACAATTAAGATAAAAAGCATATAAGACATTAGGGGTTGGAATGCGAATTCCCAGCCCCTTGTTTTGCTTGATAGAGAATAAACTGGAAAGACAGGGAAGGAAAAAATATGCTCAGAGCAAAAGATATCACGCATGCTCATAAAGTGTTAAAAGATGTGGTTGTCAATACACCTCTTGACTACGACCATTATTTGTCAGAGAAGTACCAGGCTAAGATTTACCTAAAGAAAGAAAATATGCAGCGGGTGCGCTCTTTTAAACTTCGTGGGGCTTATTATGCCATTTCTCAACTTAACGAAGAAGAACGTCAGCGTGGAGTTGTCTGTGCTTCTGCGGGAAATCACGCCCAAGGAGTGGCCTATACTTGTAAGGAAATGAAAATTCCAGCAACTATTTTTATGCCCATCACGACTCCTCAGCAGAAGATTGGCCAAGTCCGCTTCTTTGGTGGTGAATTTGTGGATATCAAGCTGGTTGGAGATACCTTTGATGCTTCGGCCAAGGCTGCGCTTGACTATACTAAGGCTGAAAACCGCACCTTTATCGATCCTTTTGATAATGAAGATGTCCAAGCTGGTCAAGGAACAGTGGCTTATGAAATCTTAGACGAGGCCAAGAGAGAAGCTATCGATTTTCATGCAGTTTTAGTACCAGTTGGTGGCGGCGGACTGATATCAGGAGTCTCAACCTATATCAAAGAAAGTCAGCCAGCTATCGAAGTTGTTGGTGTGGAAGCCAACGGTGCCCGCAGTATGAAAGCAGCTTTTGAAGCTGGAGGTCCGGTCAAGCTTAAAGAAATCGACAAATTTGCTGACGGCATCGCAGTACAGAAGGTTGGTGAGTCAACCTATGAGGTTACACAAAAGAATGTTCAAAACCTTATCGGTGTAGATGAAGGGCTTATTTCAGAGACCATCATTGACCTATACTCCAAGCAAGGGATTGTCGCAGAGCCAGCTGGTGCGGCAAGTGTTGCTGCTTTGGAAGTTCTGAGCGAGTATATCAAGGGGAAGACTATCTGTTGCATTATCTCAGGTGGTAATAATGACATCAACCGTATGCCAGAGATGGAAGAACGGGCGCTTATTTATGATGGTATCAAGCATTATTTCGTGGTTAACTTCCCGCAGCGTCCGGGTGCCCTGAGAGAATTTGTGAATGATATTTTAGGACCCAATGACGATATCACTCGTTTTGAATATATCAAGCGGGCAAGCAAGGGAACGGGACCAGTTTTGATTGGTATTTCTCTGGCAGATAAGCATGATTATGCTTCTTTGATTAACCGTATTGAGCAGTTTGATCCGTCCTTTATCAATCTGAACGGGAATGAAACACTCTACAATATGCTTGTCTGATTGTAAAGATATTTTAGCCTAATTTGTATGCTTTCGTTTGAAACTGCAAATTAAATATGTTAGAATATACTATAGTGAATCAAGGAGGCTTGAACATGTTTTTTATTCCATTTTTCTTTATCATATTGATCATAATCTTAATATTCTTGCTGCTTAGTGCAGTCTATGTGGTTCGTCAGCAATCTGTGGCAATCATTGAGCGTTTTGGACGCTATCACAAAACCAGCAGCAGTGGTATCAATTTCCGTCTTCCTTTAGGGATTGACAAGATAGCAGCTCGCGTTCAGCTGCGTTTGCTGCAGAGCGAGATTGTCGTTGAGACCAAGACACAGGATAATGTTTTCGTAACTATGAATGTTGCGACCCAGTATCGTGTAAATGAGAACAACGTAATTGATGCTTATTACAAACTTATGCGGCCAGAAGCACAGATTAAGTCCTATATTGAAGATGCCCTTCGTTCCTCCGTTCCAAAACTGACCTTGGATGAGCTCTTTGAAAAGAAGGACGAAATTGCCCTAGAGGTCCAAAAACAGGTAGCTGAAGAAATGTCGACCTATGGCTATATCATTGTCAAAACCTTGATTACCAAGGTTGAGCCTGATGCTGAAGTTAAACAGTCTATGAACGAAATCAATGCGGCGCAGCGTAAGCGTGTGGCTGCTCAGGAATTGGCTGAAGCGGATAAGATTAAGATTGTGACAGCTGCCTCTGCAGAAGCTGAGAAAGACCGCCTGCATGGGGTTGGTATTGCCGAGCAGCGGAAGGCCATTGTGGATGGTTTGGCAGATTCGATCAAGGAATTGAAGGGCGCCAACATTGAGTTGACAGAAGAGCAGATTATGTCTATTCTTTTGACCAATCAGTACCTGGATACGCTGAATAATTTTGCAGATAGTTCGGGTAATAATACCATCTTCCTTCCAGCAAATCCAGAAGGTGTCGAAAGTATTCGGACTCAGATACTTTCAGCCCTCAAAGCTAAGTAAAGAAAATTCAGAATTATTTAATTTGTTCGAATTTGGTTTGTTTAAGTTGACAAACTGTATAAAAACAATTATAGTAGTTGATGTAGCTAGAATAGAGAGGAGTAAGAAATGGCTAAATCTAATTTCGAGAAAGTAGAATCTGTTGTTAGTTGGGTACGTGATAAGAAGATCACTGGTTACCGTATTAGTAAAGAAACAAATGCACGTGAAATGTCTATCATTGCTCTTGCTCAAGGACGTGCAAAAGTGAAAAATATCTCTTTTGAAACAGCTCTTGGCTTGATTGATTTCTACGACAAAAACCATGAAAAATTTGAAGACTAAACTTCAAAATTGTGCAACTGATATTGCTCATTAAATCAAAAAAGGAATCTGGACTTAGTTCCAGATTCCTTTTTTTGTTTTTGAAAATAGAAGTAATTTAGCTGAGGAAGCGTTGCAGGAATTCTTTAGTTCTTTCTTCTTTGGGATTGGTGAAGATATCCTGCGGGCTGCCAGCTTCAGCAATGACGCCCTTGTCCATAAAGATAACATGGCTGGAAACATCACGGGCAAATTCCATTTCGTGGGTCACGACAATCATTGTCAGCCCTTCCTGAGCTAGTTCTTTCATGATTTTCAGAACTTCACCGACCATTTCAGGGTCGAGGGCTGAAGTCGGCTCGTCAAAGAGGATGGCATCAGGATTCATGGAGAGGGCGCGGGCAATAGCGACCCGCTGCTTCTGACCTCCTGAGAGTTGCTTAGGCTTGGCCTGCCAGTATTGCTCGCCCATGCCAACTTTGTTGAGGTTTTCTTTGGCAATTTTCTCGGCTTCTGACCGTTCTTTTTTCAGAACTGTTGTCTGAGCGACGATAGTGTTTTCAAGGACATTAAGATTCTCGAAGAGATTGAAAGACTGAAAGACCATGCCCAGCTTTTCACGGTAATGGGTCAAGTCGTAATTCTCGTCCAGAACATTCTTGCCGCGATAGAAAATCTGTCCGCCAGTTGGCGTTTCCAGAAGGTTAATGGAGCGCAGGAAGGTTGACTTTCCGCTGCCGGAGCTGCCGATGATGGAAATCACTTCTCCTTTATGAACGGTGAGGGAGATGTCCTTGAGGACTTGGTTTTCACCGTAGGACTTCTTGAGGTTTTTAATTTCTAAAATGGTTTCTGTCATGATTTTACTTCTCCTGTCTGCATTTGATTGGCACCTGTCGTGTAGTTGTCTGTGTCGAAGCGTTTTTCAACATAGCGCAGGATGCGTGTCACGCTGAATGTCAGGACAAAGTAGATTACAGCGATGATGGTAAAGGTTTGGAAGTATTGGTAGGTCTGGGTAGCGATAGTATTTCCAGAGAAATAAAGCTCGACTACCGAGATAACGTTCAGCACAGATGTATCCTTGATATTGATGACAAATTCGTTACCGGTTGCGGGCAGAATATTGCGGACGACCTGAGGCAGAACAATCTTGCGCATGGTCTGACCATGAGTCATACCCAGTGCTGTTGCGGCTTCAAATTGCCCTTTATCAACAGCAAATATACCACCGCGGACAATCTCACTCATATAAGCTCCAGTATTGATGGAGACGATGAAAATGGCCGCGATAGTTCGGTCGATAGAGATTCCGAAAGCCTGGGCTGTTCCGTAGTAGATAACCATGGACTGAACAATCATTGGAGTTCCACGGAAAATCTCAATATAGATATTTAAGAACCAGCCGAAGATTTTTTGCAGTGATGCCAGGAGTTTATTCTTAGAAGCTGGTGCCGTCCGATAAACTCCAATCAGCAGTCCGATGATGAGGCCTGCAATGGTTCCTGTTATCGAAATAAGCAAGGTCAACCCAGCTCCGCGTAGGAATTGAGGCCAGTTTTCAGCCAGAATCTTAGCAACTTGACTGAAGAATGATTCATTCGTTGTTTCACTATCCGTATCAACAGGCTGTTTCTGAATCATCTCATCCATCAGCTTGACTTGGTCATTGGTAGTAATCTTAGCGATTGCTGCATTGGCTTGCTCGATACGATTGTCATCCTTGCGCATCCCAATGGCAATGGAAGCATCTTCTTCGCCGACTTCAAAGCCTTTCTCAAATTGAATCATTTTGAAGTTGGAGTTGGCAGTCTCGGCAGTCAAGGCTTCTGGCCGCTCAGAGATATAGCCATCAATAACACCGGATTCTAAGGCTTGACGCATCTGAGCAAAATCGCCCATAGCTGTTTCTTTTTTGGCACCAGGCAGTTGGTCAATGAGATTGTAGAGATAAACTCCTTGCTGGGAAGTGACTTTAGCGTCTTTGAAGTCTTCTAGAGTCTTAGCAGATGCATATTTTCCATCTTTACGAACTAGGAGAACTGGCTCGCTGGTGTAGTAACTGTTGGAAAAGGCGATTTCCTTTTTCCGCTCGGCAGTTGGGCTCATACCTGCAATAATCATGTCAATTTTGCCGGAAGTCAGAGCAGGAATCAAGCCATTCCAGGAAGTCTTGACAACCAGAGGTTCCTTACCCATCTCTTGAGCAATTTTTTTGGCAATCTGCACATCGTATCCGTTGGCATATTGGTTGGTGCCTTCGATTTTTACAGCACCGTTGGAATCGTCATCCTGAGTCCAGTTGAAGGGCGCGTAGGCTGCTTCCATACCGATTCTCAGGTAGTCATCGGCCTGAATAACATGGATCGTTCCTAAGGTGACCAGGAGGGCTGTAAATAAAGTGAGTAATAATTTCTTCATGGGTTTCTCCTGCTTATCTAATAATAGTTCTTCCTATTCTATCGAAAATTACCGTTCTTTTCAATCCTAGTAAGCCCTTACTTGATAAAAATGATATAATAGAACAAAATATCTGTAAAGAGAGGTTGAGTATGAAACGATATTTTTGTCTCCTATTAGTCTTATTTTCCTGTCTTTGTTTTGGTCAGGTTGTCTCGGCTGTTGACTATGATATTGAATCCTATCAAGGCGATCTGGCCTTGCGTGAGGACAATACAGCTACCTACACAGAGAAAGTAACCTACAAGTTTAATGACGACTATAACGGTCAAATTGTGTCGCTGGGCTCTGCTGGAAAGATGCCCAATGGCTTTGCCATTGATGGGAATCCGACGGTCTCGGTTCTGACGAATGGTGAGCCAGATATGGACATTAACCCCCAAGTCAAAGACTTGGGAGATGGCTATGAGGTCAAAATCTATAATTCAGGAAACGACGGTGACAGAGTTGTTGTTACTGTGACTTGGCAGCTGAGAAATCTCCTTTTTCTTCACAAGGATATTGCTGAGCTCAACTGGACTCCTATCAGCGACTGGGATCAGGGGATAGAAGAAGTCGTTTTGACAGTTTCTGGCTTGAGCAATCCAGATAAGAGCGAGCTTTTTGCTCATAGTGGCTACTTTGGAACCCAGCCTTTCGTGGATAAGGATGGCACCGACTATCTGGTCAAACTCAATGGAATTGGCTCGGGTGATAATGTCGAGCTCCACGGCTATTGGGATCGACAAGCAGTCTCTCTTGTGTCCCAGAATGAAGACGAGAGCGACTACTTGCCAACCTTTAAAGCTCAAGAAGAAAAAATTGCCCGCAAGACGGTCTTTTACCGGCAACTAGGAGAAATTTATATGCCCTTGCTGCTCCTATGTGCCATCCTTGCAGCGGCTATTCTTTATTTTGTCTTTGCCCAGAAGATCAAGCCTAAGCAGTCTTATCCCAAGAATGCCCGTCTATATGAGGCTCCTCAGGACTTGTCTCCTCTTGTCTTGGCGGAAAATATTTACGCGGTGGACATGGAGGATGTCGATCCGACTAGGGGCGGCAAGGCAGTGCTGAACTTTGAAAACATGGTTCAGGCGACTTTGTTAGACTTGCTGGATAGGGGCAATCTCCTCCTGCAGGGAGATGCTGAAAATCCTGTTCTGCAAATAGCGACCTATGATGGACTGGCGGACTTTGAAAGACGTTTTCTGGGCATGGCTTTCAACAAACAATCCCAAGCCAGTGTGAAAGATCTCTTTTCAGCCTATCAAATTTCAGAAGATATTTATAAGCACAAGTCTTCTGCGG
The DNA here is from genome assembly GCF_900475275.1 of Streptococcus sanguinis. Classification (NCBI taxonomy): domain Bacteria; kingdom Bacillati; phylum Bacillota; class Bacilli; order Lactobacillales; family Streptococcaceae; genus Streptococcus; species Streptococcus sanguinis. Next base: position 428,118 of record NZ_LS483364.1, read on the forward strand.
ATGAGTCCTATATTCGTAACATTGGTAGTAATATCAAGTCCTTATTTACTAACAGTTTGCGCTCCTTATCTAAAGAAGTGCGCTCTGAAGGCAAGCGTTTGGGTCTCTTTAGTCACTACCGGCCTCTTAAAGTTCAGGAAAAGAGATTACTAATTACTGCCATTATTCTAGCTAGTGCTGTTTTGCTGTTTTCTCTTGGATTTTTATTTGTCTACTTGGGCGCTTTTGGAGGCTTTATCTGGATATATATTCCCTTAGCACTGATGGGGCTTGTTTTGATTTGCATTTTTGCTAGTAAGGCGCAGCTTTATTGGCGAGATGGCGTCCTGAATGATGAAGGCGCGCATGATTACTATCTGTGGCGAAGTTTTTCCAATATGCTGCGAGATATTGCTCATCTGGACAATACAGAAATTGAAGGTATTATCCTTTGGAACCGTCTCTTGGTCTATGCGACCCTCTTTGGCTATGCAGATCGTGTCAGCCGTGTCATGGCTCTGCGTCAGATTCGCTTGCAAAATCCATCTATGGACAGCTATGTTCAGGCTAACTTGCACTATGCCTTCTATAGCAGTATGCACAGTTTCTCAAACTACGGCCATGTAGCCACCACAGCCAGCAATTTCTCCGTCTCATCTGGCGGAAGTTCAGGTGGTGGGTTCTCCGGTGGCGGAGGTGGCGGAGGCGGTGGAGCTTTCTAATAGACAAGCCCTCGCCTATCCAGAAAAGTCTTATTACTGGCTTTTCCTAGCATTGAAATTGTGATATAATAAGACCTAATACTCTTTGGGAATTTAAATGTGACTTTCCTTGAGTAAACCCTTGTTTCAGGAGTATTCTATGTTTATCATTGAAATTTTTATCTCTATTATTTACGGAATCATCGAAGGAATCACAGAATGGCTGCCGATTTCCAGTACAGGGCATCTGATTTTGATTCAAGATTTTATCCAGTATAAAAATCAAAGTCCAGCCTTTATGGAAATGTTTAATGTCGTTATCCAGCTGGGAGCTATTTTGGCGGTTGTTGTCATCTATTTTGATAAGCTCAACCCTTTTAAACCAGGCAAGTCAGCACGTCAGGTTCAAAAGACTTGGCAACTTTGGGCTAAGGTCGTCGTGGCAGCCTTGCCGGCTGCTGTTATCGGCTTATTCTTGGATGATTGGTTTGAAGCGCATTTTTACAATCTGGTCTCTGTATCAGTGATGCTGATTGTCTATGGGGCGGCCTTTATCTATCTGGAAAGGCGCGAGCATGAGGAGCCTGCTGTGACAGATTTAGCTTCTCTTCCTTACAAAACTGCCTTGCAAATTGGTCTCTTTCAGATTCTAGCTCTCTTCCCTGGAACTAGCCGTTCTGGTGCCACCATTGTCGGTGGTCTCCTGAATGGTGTCAGTCGTTCTGTCGTGACAGAGTTCACTTTCTATTTGGGGATTCCTATTATGTTTGGCGCTAGTGGCTGGAAAATTCTCAAGTTCATCAAGAATGGGAACAGTCTGGGATTTGGGCAAATTTTCTTGCTCTTAGTTGCCATGGGGGTGGCCTTCGGTGTCAGTCTAGTTGTGATTCGTTTCCTGACAGACTACGTCAAAAAGCATGACTTTACAATTTTTGGGAAATATCGGATTGGCCTAGGCGGCGTGCTTCTGGTTTATGCAGCCATCAAAGCTTTGATGGGATAAAAGGGGGAGATTTTAATGTTTCCCTGACTCTCTCATGTAGTGAAATAATAAGCTCTCGGAATTTTCTGAGAGCTTTTTTGGGTAATTGCCATTTTCAGACCAATACTAGCTATTTTTTGAAATACGGGGGATTTTTTAGTATAATAGTAGGACTAGAAGTGTATGAGGTAGAGATATGGAAATGAAACAGATTAGTGATTCGACCATAAAAATCACGATTCAGCTGGAAGATTTGGAAGAACGTGGCATGGAAATGGCTGATTTCTTGGTCCCCCAAGAAAAGACAGAAGAGTTTTTCTATACCATCTTAGATGAGTTGGAAATGCCGGATAATTTTTTGGACAGCGGTATGCTGAGTTTCCGTGTGACGCCTAAGCCAGACAAGGTAGATGTTTTTGTTACCAAGTCTAAATTAGATAAGAATCTGAGTTTTGAGGATTTGGCAGATCTGCCAGACATGGATGAGCTGTCTCATATGTCTCCAGATGAATTCCTCAAGACATTGGAAAAGAGCATTTTTGAAAAGAGTAAGGAAGACATAGAAGCAGTCCAATCTTTGGAAACAGCCGAAGCAGAGGAAGGGGCGCAATTTTCTCAGCAGGCGGCCGATGAGCAGTTGACAGAAAATGCAGAGCGTTACATTTACTATATCCTGCGTTTTGAAGATATTAAGGCTGCTGCGGCCTTTGCCCAGACGGTGGACTATAAGATTGACTTATCAGAGCTTTATAAGCATGATTCTGCTTATTATTTGACGATTTTAGTAGATGTTGAGGGTTTTCCAGAGCGCTATCCAGCTTGGCTCTTGGCCAAGATGCGTGAGTTTGCAGATGATTCAGATATCACTCGGGCGGTGCTTCAGGAGCACGGTCATCTGCTTTTGGTGACAGATGCGGTCTCCGGCCTGCAGAAGGTTGAATGCCTATGATTACTTTTCCGTTAAAGTTTATCTTGGTATTGCTGGGAACTTTTTTTATCGGGGTGATTCTGACGCCCTTGGTTCGGCTCTTAGCCTTTAAGATTGGTGCGGTAGATTATCCCAATGCTCGCCGCATCAATAAAAAGCCCATGCCTAGCAGTGGCGGGCTGGCGATTGTAGCGGCCTTTTCTATCTCTACTCTGCTCTTGATGCCACAGATTGTTGCTGTAGATTTTTTTGGACAGACCTATTTTGATTATGTTTGGCCGGTCGTGATTGGTGGTTTGATTATTGCCTTTACAGGGCTGGTCGATGATATCAAAGAGCTGTCGCCTATGCTGAAAATGGGGGGAATTGTTCTAGCGGCCAGCCTAATCTGGTGGCTGACGGATTTCCGATTGGATGATTTTAAGCTTCCTTTTGGCGGACCTTTCCTGCATTTTGAGCCTTGGCTGTCCTATATTTTGACAGTGGTGTGGATTATTTCTATCACCAATGCGGTTAATTTGATTGACGGTCTGGATGGTCTGGTGAGTGGGGTGTCCATCATCTCCTTGGTAACGATGGGGATTGTTTCTTACTTCTTTTTGCCCCAGCACAATCTCTTTTTGACCCTGACAATTTTCGTCTTGGTCTTGTCAATTGCGGGTTTTTTCCCTTACAATTACCACCCGGCTATCATCTATCTTGGTGATACGGGGGCTCTCTTCATCGGCTTTATGATTGCCGTCTTGTCCTTGCAAGGGCTAAAAAATGCGACGGCTGTTGCGGTGGTGACGCCTATGATTATCTTAGGAGTGCCGATTACGGATACTTTTCTGGCGATTATCCGCCGTACTCTATCTGGTCAGAAATTCTACACGCCTGACAAGCATCATCTTCATCACAGACTCTTATCCTTGGGATTGACCCACCGCGGGACAGTGCTGGTTATCTACGGGATTTCGCTGGTCTTTGCCATGATTTCTCTCTTGTTGAATGTTTCCAGTCGAATTGGTGGCGTGCTCTTGATGATAGGCTTACTTCTGGGTGTTGAGCTCTTTGCTGAGCTGGTCGGAGTTTTGGGGCCTAATCGTACTCCTTTGCTCAATATTCTCCGCTTTATTGGCAACTCCTACTACCGTGAGGAAGTTCGGCGGAAATGGCGTCAAAAGAGGAATAAATAAGAATAGCTCTAAACAAAATAAAAGCCTTTTGGGCTTTTTTTTGGTATACTAAAGTATGTAAATCAGCTAAGCAAAGAAAGGAAAAAGAAATGTCTGTCTTAGAAATAAAAGATCTTCATGTTGAAATTGAAGGGAAAAAAATTCTCAAAGGGGTGAATCTCACTCTGAAAACAGGAGAGGTTGCAGCAATTATGGGCCCGAATGGAACAGGGAAATCAACCTTGTCTGCAGCCATCATGGGCAATCCTAACTACGAAGTGACTCAAGGAGAGGTGCTTTTTGATGGAGTCAATATCTTGGAGTTGGAAGTGGATGAGCGTGCTCGCATGGGACTCTTCCTGGCTATGCAGTACCCTAGTGAAATTCCTGGTATTACTAATGCAGAGTTTCTACGTGCAGCTATGAATGCTGGCAAGGAAGACGAGGAAAAAATCTCTGTCCGCGACTTTATCATGAAGCTGGATGAAAAGATGGAACTGCTCAACATGAAAGAAGAAATGGCTGAGCGCTACCTTAATGAAGGTTTCTCTGGGGGGGAAAAGAAGCGCAATGAAATCTTGCAGTTGCTCATGCTAGAGCCGACTTTTGCACTTTTAGATGAGATTGACTCTGGTCTCGATATTGATGCTCTTAAAGTTGTATCTAAAGGGGTTAATGCTATGCGAGGTGAAGGTTTTGGTGCTATGATTATCACTCACTATCAACGCCTGCTCAACTATATCACTCCAGATGTAGTTCATGTCATGATGGATGGTAAAGTCGTTCTTTCTGGCGGTCCTGAATTGGCAGTCCGCTTGGAGAAAGAAGGCTATGCTAAATTGGCTGAAGAGTTGGGCTTCACCTATACCGAAGAAGCCTAGTCAAACATTCTTTTGACTTTGATAAAAGATAGGAGAATGACATGACTAAAGAATTGATTCAAGAATTTTCACAGCTACATGCAGAGCCAGATTGGCTCTTTCAACTGCGCCAGCAGGCCTTTGATAAGATTGACCAGTTAGAATTGCCGCGTATTGAGCGGGTTAAATTTCACCGTTGGAATCTGGGTGACGGCCGTATTTCAGAGAGTGAGCCGCTGACAAGTGTTCCAGACTTTACAGCCCTAGATGACAATCTCAAGCTTGTCCAAGTGGGAACTCATATTGTTTTGGAGCAATTGCCAGCTGACTTGGCAGCACAAGGTGTGGTTTTCACTGATTTCCACACTGCCTTAGAAGAGATTCCAGAGCTGGTAGAGAAGCATTTTATGTCTGCGGTCAAGTACGACGAGGACAAATTGGCAGCTTACCACACTGCCTATTTCAACAGCGGTGCCGTTCTTTATGTGCCGGACAATGTTGAGATTGACCAGCCAATTGAAGGAATTTTTTATCAGGACAGCGAAAGCGATGTTCCTTTTAACAAGCATATTTTGATTATCGCAGGCAAGCATTCCAAGGTTAACTACTTGGAACGCTTGGAAACTTACGGCGAGGGCTCTGTCCCAGTAACAGCCAATATCACTGTCGAAGTTATTGCTCAGGCTGGAGCTCAGATTAAGTTTTCAGCTATTGATCGCTTGGGCGAAAATGTAACAGCTTATATCAGCCGTAGAGGTAAGCTGGACAATGATGCCATGATTGACTGGGCTATCGGCGTTATGAACGAAGGCAATGTTGTGGCTGACTTTGATAGCGACCTTTATGGCAAGGGCAGCCATGCGGATATGAAAGTAGTGGCTCTCTCAAGTGGCAAGCAGGTTCAGGGGATTGATACCCGAGTAACTAACTATGGCTGCAACTCTATCGGAAATATCCTGCAGCACGGGGTTATCCTAGAAAAAGGAACCCTGACCTTCAATGGTATCGGCCATATTATCAAAGGTGCCAAGGGAGCAGATGCCCAGCAGGAAAGCCGAGTTCTCATGCTGTCTGACCAGGCTCGTTCAGATGCTAATCCAATCCTCTTGATTGATGAAAACGATGTGACAGCTGGTCACGCGGCTTCTATCGGCCAGGTGGATCCAGAGGATATGTACTACCTCATGAGTCGGGGTCTTGATAAGGCGACGGCTGAACGCTTGGTCGTGCGCGGCTTCTTGGGCTCAGTGATAGTAGAAATCCCTGTTAAGGAAGTCCGTGATGAAATGATTGAAAATATCGATATTATTCTCGCAAAAAGATAAAAAGCTGGGCCTTGTCCCGTAAAAGTAGATAGGAGTCTTCATGTCTGGATTTAACGCAGAAGCAATCAAGCAAGATTTTCCCATTTTGGACCAAATTGTCAATGATGAGCCTTTGGTTTATTTGGACAATGCGGCGACAACCCAGAAACCCAAGCAGGTGCTGGCAGCTATTGAAAACTACTATCTTAGAGACAATGCCAATGTGCACCGCGGTGTGCATACGCTAGCCGAGCGTGCGACAGCGGCCTATGAAGCAGCCAGGGAAAGAGTTCATTCTTTTATCAATGCAGCTTCAAGCAGAGAAGTCCTCTTTACACGAGGAACTACGACGGGCCTTAACTGGGCGGCTCAATTTGCGGCTGAAAGGCTGCAGCCTGGTGATGAAGTGATGATTTCGATTATGGAGCACCATTCCAATGTCATTCCTTGGCAGGAAGTTTGTAGGAAGACTGGAGCCAAGTTGGTCTATGTCTATCTCAAAGATGGTGCTCTGGATATGGAGGATTTTCGTGCTAAGCTCAATGAGCGGACAAAGTTTGTCTCTCTAGCTCATGCTTCTAATGTCCTTGGGGTCATCAATCCCATCAAGGAGATTGCCCAGCTGGTTCATCAGCGAGGAGCGCTTTTGGTGGTGGACGGTGCTCAATCCATTCCGCATATGAAGATTGATGTGCAGGATTTGGATGTGGACTTCTTTGCCTTTTCGGGACATAAGATGGCCGGACCTACCGGTATCGGCGTTCTCTATGGTAAGGAAGAATTGCTAGAGCAGATGTCGCCAGTTGAGTTCGGCGGCGAAATGATTGATTTTGTCTATGAGCAGGAAGCGACCTGGAAGGAATTGCCTTGGAAGTTTGAGGCTGGCACTCCGAATATGGCAGGAGCAATCGGTCTTGCGGCAGCCATTGATTATTTGGAAGACTTGGGTATGGATGCCATTGCCCAGCATGAGCAGGACCTGATTGCCTACGTATTTCCTAAGCTTCAGGCAGTGGAAGGCTTGACCATTTATGGCTCTCAGGATTTGGCCCAGCGTTCGGGCGTGATTGCCTTTAACTTGGATGGTCTCCATCCGCATGATGTCGCGACGGCTCTAGACTACGAAGGAGTAGCTGTTCGGGCGGGTCACCATTGTGCCCAGCCTTTGCTTACCTATCTACAGGTGCCAGCGACTGTTCGGGCTAGCTTTTATATCTACAATACCTATGCAGATTGTGACAAGCTGGTAGATGCTTTAGAAAAGACAAAGGAGTTTTTCAATGGCGCTTTCTAAGTTAGACAGTCTTTACAAGGCAGTTGTGACTGATCACTCGGCTCACCCCCATCATCATGGGAAGCTGGAAGATGTGGAGCAAGTAGTCCTCAATAATCCAACCTGTGGCGATGTTATCAGCTTGTCAGTGAAGTTTAATGCTAAAAATCAGATAGAGGATATTGCTTTTGTGAATTCCGGCTGTACCATTTCAACGGCTTCGGCCAGTATGATGACGGATGCGGTTCTGGGCAAGACAAAAGAGCAGGCGCTGGAATTAGCAGAAGTTTTCTCGCAGATGGTTCAGGGTCAAGAAGACAGTCGCCAGAAAGAATTGGGAGATGGAGCCTTTTTAGCAGGCGTTGCCAAATTCCCGCAGCGAATTAAGTGTGCGACCTTGGGTTGGAATGCCCTCAAGCGAGCAATTGAAGAAGATAAAAAGTAAGAATGTGAAAGGAAATTATGTCAGAAGAAAGAGTAGAACCAAAACCGATTGATCTCGGTGAATACAAGTTTGGTTTCCATGACGATGTTGAACCTGTTCTCTCGACAGGGAAAGGGCTGAATGAAGCGGTCATTCGTGAGCTTTCTGCAGCCAAGGATGAACCAGAGTGGATGCTGGATTTCCGCCTCAAATCCTACGAGGCTTTCAAGAAGATGCCGATGCAGACTTGGGGGCCGGATTTGTCAGAAATTAATTTTGATGACTTGATTTATTACCAAAAGGCTTCTGATAAGCCTGCTAGAAGCTGGGATGAAGTGCCTGAGAAGATTAAGGAAACCTTTGAGAAGATTGGGATCCCAGAAGCAGAGAGAGCTTATCTCGCTGGTGCGGCGGCCCAGTATGAATCAGAAGTGGTCTACCACAATATGAAGGAAGAGTTCCAAAAGCTAGGAATCGTTTTCACGGATACCGACTCAGCTCTAAAGGAATATCCAGAGCTCTTCAAGCAGTATTTTGCTAAGCTGGTTCCTCCGACAGATAACAAGCTAGCAGCTCTCAACTCCGCCGTCTGGTCAGGTGGTACCTTCATATATGTTCCAAAAGGTGTCAAGGTAGATGTTCCTTTGCAGACTTATTTCCGGATTAACAATGAAAATTCGGGTCAGTTTGAGCGGACTTTGATTATCGTTGATGAGGGTGCTAGCGTCCATTATGTAGAAGGATGTACTGCTCCGACTTATTCCAGCAATAGCTTGCATGCTGCGATTGTTGAAATTTTTGCCCTCGATGGGGCCTATATGCGCTACACCACTATTCAAAACTGGTCCGATAATGTATACAACCTCGTGACCAAGCGGGCGCGGGCTATGAAAGATGCGACAGTTGAGTGGATTGACGGGAACCTCGGTGCGAAAACGACTATGAAATATCCGTCTGTCTATCTGGATGGACCTGGAGCGCGTGGAACTATGCTTTCCATTGCCTTTGCCAATACCAATCAGCACCAAGATACAGGGGCTAAGATGATTCACAATGCTCCGCATACCAGCTCATCTATCGTGTCTAAGTCTATTGCTAAGGGCGGAGGTAAAGTGGATTACCGCGGTCAAGTGACCTTTGGAAAGAATTCACAGAAATCTGTCAGCCATATTGAGTGTGATACGATTATCATGGATGATATTTCGGCATCAGATACCATTCCCTTTAATGAAATTCATAACTCTCAGGTGGCTCTGGAGCATGAGGCCAAGGTTTCTAAGATTTCCGAAGAGCAGCTCTACTATCTCATGAGCCGTGGCTTGTCCGAATCCGAAGCAACCGAAATGATTGTCATGGGCTTTGTCGAACCTTTCACCAAAGAACTGCCTATGGAGTATGCTGTTGAGCTTAACCGCTTGATTAGCTATGAAATGGAAGGATCAGTTGGATAAAGCTTTGTCTAGGCGAAACTTTAAATCACTGCTTAAAGAACCGCATTGCGAGTTAATATTCAAAGAAGTTTACTAGTTCTAGTCCAACATTTACAAAACATACAAAACAACCGCGAATCATTTGATTCGCGGCTTTTTTTATAATTTCTCGTTGACATAGCGGACGAAGTCATTCCACCAGACCTTGAAGAAGATACTTTTTTCCACCTCTTGGCCGGCTACCATTGTGACAGAAGGTGCTTTGTTTTCCAGATAGCCTTGGCCGATTGGCTCAGGGTCATTATAGGTCAAGGTTCCGAGCTCAGTATTTTTTTTCAGTGGAGCTTGGAAGCCTTTTTCGTTGGTGGAGAATTCTACTTTGTGTTCCGCCTGATTGGCGATGCGTTCAATGATGGTAAAATCCTTGCTGGCAACGGCTGGCACGGTCTTTTGTTTGCCGTCAATAACGGTTGAATGGCTTTTATTGTAGGCTTCACCCTCGGCCACAATGGTCGTCTGGGTGAAGTTTTGCGAAACATAGTTCATCAAAGACGCTGTGGCTACAAAGCGTGCGTAAGGGTCTCCGTCAGTTTGCTCAACGTCTAGCACAACTGTAATCATGCGGATGCCATTCTCAGTAGTCGTTGCAACAAAGGAAGAGCCTCCCTTCTCCGAACTGCCGGCTTTGAGTCCGTCCACACCTGAGCGGAAGTTGGACTGGTTTTCCAGCATGAAGTTATAATTTTCCAGACTCGTCCCCGCAATTTTGGCTGTGGACTTGGAAGTGATCTCTGTCACTTGAGGGAAATCCATAATCAGATGCCGGCTGATAACAGCCAAGTCGTAGGCGCTGAATTTGTTTTCAGTGTCCTTGCTTTTTTTAGCTGTGCTAGCTGAGGCAGTATAGTCTGTTTCTTCAGTTGCGTATTCCAGAAGAAGAGTATTCAGCCCTGTGGAGTTCACAATAGTAGCATCTTTGATACCCCATTCTTTAAGCTTAGCCTTCATCATTTGGACGAAATTTTCTTCGCTGCCCCCAACCTTCTCAGCCAAAGCAATCGTGGCACTGTTGGAGCTGGACATCAAGGAAGCGGCAATCAAGTCTTTGACTTTGTAACGTTTGGCTTCCAAAGGGACATTGCTGATATTTGGATTAGATGTCAGACTGTAAGCGTAGTCTGAAATATCAACATAAGTATCGGCAGTCAAGTCTCCTCTGTCAATGGCTTCATAGACCAGATAGACGGTCAAAAGATTGGTGATGGAGCCGACTTCGATTGGAGTATTAGCATCTTTTTCGTAGAGAATCTTTCCAGAAGTAGCATCCACAGCCATTGCACTTTTAGCGGCAATGTTGAAATCATCTGCTGCCACCTTGTTGGCGGTCATTCCGACCAAAACTAGTAAACATAGGAATAATCGTTTCATTTCTTTCCCCTAAAACAAGATATAACCATTGTATCATAAAATTCTCTTTTCTTTTATAAATCAAGGATAATAAAAGGTTACAAAATAAATGTAGAGAAAAGTAGGGTAATCCCCTTAAAGAGATTTTTTATAAAAGCATCTTTCGGAAAAACTCACAAAATAGAAAAATATTTGAAATAATACAGATATACAAGCTGAAAAATAGAAAATTATTATTTTTCTACATAAAACATTTGTTTTTATAAAAAAATATTGTATAATAATACAATATAAATTGAGAAGGAGAATGCTCATGAAAAAATCTAAATGGTTGGCCATTACTGGACTGACAGTCGTGTCAACACTAATCTTAGCTGCTTGTGGAAGCTCTAGTGCCAGTAATACCTATTCTTATGTCTATTTGAGTGATCCTGATACTTTGGACTATGTCAATTCAAATCGAGCTACTACGTCCGATGTTATTACAAACTTGGTGGACGGCCTTTTAGAAAATGATAAATACGGCAATTTGGTTCCATCTATTGCGGAAGACTGGACTGTTTCAAAGGATGGTTTGACCTATACCTATAAGCTTCGTAAAGATGCTAAGTGGTACACATCAGATGGTGAAGAATATGCAGAGGTTAAAGCACAAGACTTTGTAGCAGGTTTGAAGCACGCGGCAGATGAAAATTCTGAAGCTCTTCCTATCGTCCAAAGCTCTATCAAAGGCTTGGATGCCTATGTCAAAGGAGAGTCTAAAGACTTCTCAACAGTTGGAGTAAAAGCAGTTGATGACCACACGGTCGAATACACGCTCAACCAGCCAGAAAGCTACTGGAACTCTAAGACGACCATGGGGATTCTGTTCCCCATCAATGAGGATTTCTTGAAGTCACAAGGCAAAGATTTTGGTACCGTAAAACCTTCTTCCATTCTTTATAACGGACCTTATGTTCTGAAAGCATTCACTTCTAAGTCTGTCATTGAATATGCTAAAAACCAGAACTATTGGGATAAGGACAATGTCAAGGTTGAAAATATAAAACTGACTTATTTTGATGGTTCGGATCAGGAATCCTTGATCCGCAACTTCTCAGACGGGGCTTATTCTCAAGCACGGCTTTACCCTACGAGCTCTAACTATGCTTCTGTAGAAAAGCAGTACAAAGACAATATTATTTACACACCACAGAATTCAACTAGTTTCTATTTTGCTTTCAATCTGAATCGTAAGACTTATAATCATTCGTCTAAGACATCAGATGCTCAAAAGGCATCAACTACAGCTGCTATTCAAAATAAAGACTTCCGTCAGGCGATTAACTTTGCCTTTGACCGGACATCTTTTGGAGCTCAGATGAATGGTAAAGATGGAGCGACTAAACTCATCCGTAGCTTGCTTGTTCCTCCTAGCTTTGTGCAGGTGGACGGTAAGGACTTCTCTGATGTAGTAGAGAGCCAACTTTCATCTTATGGAGATGAGTGGAATGGCATTAAGCTGGCGGATGCTCAGGATAGTATCTACAATGCTGATAAAGCCAAGGCGGAATTTGCCAAGGCAAAAGAAACCTTGCAAGCTGAAGGTGTAGAATTCCCAATCCATATTGACGTCCCTGTCGATCAGTCTGACAAGGTTTTGGTACAACGGACGAACTCCTTCAAACAGTCTGTCGAATCAGCGCTTGGCCAAGAAAATGTCGTTATTGATGTTCAGCAAATGTCAACAGATGACTTTGATAATTCTGCCTACTTTGCAGAAACAGCAGCTCAGAAAGACTACGATCTCAACATGTCTGGCTGGTCAGCAGACTACCAAGATCCATCAACTTATCTGAATATCTTTAACCCTGAAACAGGTGATGCTGCAGATAATATTGGTATAGAAAAAGGGAAAAATGCTGATGTGGCAAATAAGGTTGGCTTGAATGAATACAAGGCTTTGCTGGATGAAGCTGATCAAGAAAAACAAGATACAGATGCTCGTTACACCAAGTACGCAGCAGCTCAGGCTTGGTTGACGGATAGCTCCATTGTTATTCCTAGTGTTTCTGGTGGTGGTTCACCAGTCGTTCAGAAGGTTGTGCCATTTACCAAGTCTTACTCTTATGTCGGAATTAAAGGAGATGCCTATGTCTTTAAGAACATGGAGCTCCAAAATGATATTGTTACAGCTAAAGACTATGAAGCGGCTCTTAAGAAATGGGAAAAAGAAAAGGAAGCATCCAATAAAAAAGCCCAAGAAGACTTAGAAAAACACATTAAATAAGGTTCTGAACCGCGAATTTTTGATTCTTTATAAACAGTTTGGAATCAAAAGTTTGTGAATACGATAAAGCGAGACTGAGACATTTTGTCCCAGTCTCTTTTTTTATATGACTCTCTATTGCATTGAAGCGTTTACATCCTGTCGCAGAAGTGCTATAATGAAAGTAATCTTAATGAAAACTGGAGGAAGTTTATGAAAACATCTAAGTTAGCTGCAGCTGCTGGGCTTGTCATTCTCTCTGCAGGAATTTTGGCTGCCTGTTCGTTTGGTGGTTCCAATTCATCTGGGAAAAACTATAGCTATGTTTATACCTCAGATCCAGATACACTGGATTACACTGTGTCCAATAAGCGGGCAACCAATGAGATTATGGCTAATGTAGTGGATGGTTTGCTAGAAAGCGATAAGTATGGTAACTTAGTGCCTTCTCTAGCGGAAGATTGGACCGTTTCAAAAGATGGTCTGACCTATACTTATAAGCTTCGTGAGGGAGTGAAGTGGTATACTTCTGATGGTGAAGAGTATGCAGATGTGACTGCTAAGGACTTTGTGACCAGTCTGAAGCATGCCGCAGACAGCAAGTCTGATGGTCTCTATATCGTTCAAAAATCCATTAAAGGCTTGGATGACTATGTCAATGGTAAAATAACTGACTTCTCCCAAGTTGGTGTTAAGGCGGTGGATGATTCTACTGTTCAATACACTCTCAATCAGCCAGAAAGTTTCTGGAATTCTAAGACAACCATGGGGATTCTTTTCCCGATTAACGAAGAATTTCTGAAATCAAAAGGTGACAAATTTGCTCAGGGGACAGATCCAACCAGCGTCCTCTATAACGGTCCGTTTATCTTGAAATCTATCACTTCCAAATCTCAAATTAGCTTAGAGAAGAATCCGAACTATTGGGATAAGGAAAAGGTGAAAATCGATACTGTCAAGTTCTCTTACTATGATGGGCAAGATACAGAATCGCTGGTGCGTGGCTTCTCTGACGGCAACTACACCATTGCCCGTCTTTTCCCAAATAGCTCCAACTTTGCCAGTGTGAAGAAACAGTATGGAGACAATATCGTCTACACTCCTCAAGGTTCAGGAACCTTCTTTGTTACAACTAATATCGACCGTCAGTCTTACGAGCATACTTCTAAGACAACGGATGCACAGAAAGCTTCCACTAAGAAAGCACTGCTCAATAAAGATTTCCGTCAGGCTCTGCTTTTTGCCTTTGACCGTACTGCCTATTCTGCCCAAACCAATGGCGAAGAAGCAGCAGACAAGCAACTTCGTAATACCTTTGTTCCGCCAACCTTTGTTCAGGCTAATGGTAAAGAGTTCGGCAGCATTGTAGAAGAAAATCTGGCTAGCTATGGCGATGAGTGGAAGGGAGTCAAATTAGACGACGCTCAGGATGGCTTTTATAATCCAGAAAAAGCTAAGGCAGAATTTGCCAAAGCTAAAGAAGCGCTGCAGGCAGAAGGAGTGGAATTCCCTATTCATCTGGATATTCCGGTCAGCTCAGCAGATACCAATGGTGTTAAGAGTGTTCAGTCACTGAAGCAGTCTATTGAAGCTAATCTTGGATCTGACAATGTGGTGATTGATATTCAGCAGATGACAGATGATGACTTGAATAACATCACCTACTTTGCAACCTCGGCATCTCAAGAAGACTGGGATTTGAATAATAATCTCGGCTGGAGCCCAGATTATAACGATCCATCTTCTTATCTGGAAATCACTGGCTCTAAGACTGGTGAGAATGTTGACGGCTACTTTGGTTTTGACCCTGGCACAGATAATGCAGCAGCTAAAGAGGCCGGCTTTGAAGAGTATGACAAGCTCTTGGAAGATGCAGCTTCAGAAAACGAGGATATTAACAAACGTTACGAAAAATATGCAGCAGCTCAGGCTTGGCTGACAGACAGTGCCCTGTTGATGCCAGCTTGGTCATCTGGTGCAACACCAAGTGTCCGTAAGGTTGTTCCATTCTCAGGACCATTTGCTTGGACTGGAAACAAGGGTGAATACAGCTTTAAATATGTTGAAATCCAAGATAAACCAATAACGACTAAAGAATATGAAAAAGCGCGTGAAAAATGGGCAAAAGAAAAGGAAGAATCCAATAAAAAAGCTCAAGCAGAACTCGCAGAACATATTAAATAAAGAAAGAAAATCCCATTGTAGCTACAGTGGGATTTTTGATGATTTTAGAGGCGGAATGGGCGAGGCTAATGTTGTCTAATCCTAGATGACAGACATGCAGGAAGTCTGATTACATAAACATCTGAGGGTGTTAGTGAGCTAACTTAATATTCTGAAAATTTATTTTACTTTTAGTACTATCTATGCTATAATCTTAATTAAATCTAAAAATCTAAAAGATGGAGAAACCCATATGAAACAAAGCAAAGTCCTTGCGTTAGCAGGAGTAACTCTTCTTGCGGCTGGCTTTCTTGCAGCTTGCTCAGGCTCTAAGCCAAACACAAAATCAGGCAGTTCTAACACCTTTAATTATATCTACGAGACAGATCCTGAAAACTTGAACTATCTCACTTCAAGTAAAGCTGCTACAACAGACTTGACAGCAAATGTCATTGACGGTCTTTTAGAAAACGACCAATATGGAAACTTAGTTCCTTCAATGGCAGAGGAATGGACTGTATCACCAGATGGGAAGACCTATACATACAAGCTTCGCAAAGATGCTAAGTGGTATACTTCTGAAGGTGAAGAGTACGCAGATGTGACAGCAGAAGACTTTGTCACAGGTCTTAAGTATGCGGCAGACAATAAATCTGAAACAATCTACTTGGTTCAGGATTCTGTAAAAGGGCTTAAGGACTATATTTCTGGGAAGATTGATTTCTCAGAAGTAGGAATCAAAGCAGTTGATGATCATACCGTTGAGTATACTCTTAATGAGCCAGAAAGTTTCTGGAACTCTAAGACTACAATGGGAATTCTCTACCCAGTAAACAAAGACTTTTTGGAAAACCAAGGTGATAAGTTCGCTCAAGCAACTGATCCAACAAGCTTGCTTTACAACGGACCTTTCTTGCTCAAATCATTGACTTCAAAATCTGAAATCCAATTTGAGAAGAATCCTAATTATTGGGACAAAGAAAATGTTCACGTAGATGCAGTTAAACTCTCTTTCTATGATGGACAAGATCAAGGAAAACCTGCTGAGCAGTTCAGCCAAGGCGCATTGACAACAGCCAGACTTTTCCCAACTAGTGCGACTTATGAAAAGGTTGAAAAAGACTTTAAAGATAATATCGTCTATACACCTCAAGATGCCTCAACTTTCTTAGTAGGTACTAACATTGATCGCCAGTCTTATAATCATACGGCTAAGACATCAGAAGTTCAAAAGACTTCAACTAAGAAAGCCTTGCTTAACAAGGACTTCCGTCAGGCTTTGACCTTTGCCTTCAATCGTGAGTCCTATGCATCTCAGATTAATGGTAAGGACGGAGCAGACAAACTTCTTCGTAACCTTTACATCCCACCTACATTTGTGCAGGCTGGTGACAAGTCCTTCGGTGACTTAGTTAAGGAAAAAGTAGTAACTTATGGCGACGAATGGAAAGACGTTGACTTCTCAGATGGTCAAGATGGTCTCTATAACGAGAACAAAGCAAAGGCTGAATTCGCTAAAGCAAAAGAAGCTTTGAAAGCTGATGGAGTGGAATTCCCAATTCATCTGGACATTCCGGTTGATCAAACAGCTACTTCTAAAGTACAGCGCGTTCAATCCCTCAAGCAATCCATTGAGAAGACTTTGGGAACAGATAATGTTGTGATTGATGTTCACCAATTGTCTAAGGATGAAGTGACTAACATTACCTTGTTTGCTCCTTCTGCTGCTGAAGAGGACTGGGATATTTCAGATAATGTCGGCTGGTCTCCGGACTATCAAGATCCATCTACCTATCTTGATGTTATCAAACCTGGTGGTGAAAACACCAAGACCTTCTTAGGATTTGATGGCACAGATAATGCCGCAGCGAAACAAGTTGGTTTGGATGAATATACCAAGCTGGTTGACGAAGCTGGTGCAGAAAAGCAAGATTTGAACAAGCGTTATGAAAAATATGCGGCTGCTCAGGCTTGGCTGACTGATAGTGCTTTGTTGATTCCGGTAACTTCTAGAACAGGTCGTCCAACCTTGACTAAGGTAGTGCCTTTCTCAGCACCGTTTGCTTGGTCTGGTGCTAAGGCGCGTGAAGCAGCAAGTTATAAATACATGAAATTGCAGGATGAGCCTGTAACGACAAAAGATTATAATAGCGCTCAGGAAAAATGGAATAAAGAACGTGCGGAATCTAATAAAAAAGCTCAAGAAGAATTAGCAGACCACGTGAAATAAGCTTGCTAAGAGAACTTTCTCTAATAGAGGAGAAAGTTCTTTTGGAATTTAAAGGAAACGATAAATGAAAAAATATATTTTTATGCGTATCTTACGCTCAATTGTGTCGATTTTCTTGGTGACGACCCTGACTTATGCCATTATCTATACTATGGTGCCAAGAAGGTTGATTTTCAAGCAGGATCCTAACTATAATAAGATAGCGACCAATAAAGATAAAAAGACTAACTATGAAAACACTATCTTTGAGCGGATGGGCTACATTGACTATTATGATACAAAGGAACTGCAGGAGAAAGCCAGCAAGGAAGATTCTTCTGTTACCACAGAAGCTACTGAAGCAAACGAGAAGATTTATCAGAAGTATATTGATAAACTCGGTAATGGCTGGAAATTGCAGAAATTTCCACTGAGCGGAGAATTCTACGCTGTACGTGAAGTACCTGTGTATGAACGTGTCTTTGAGTTCTATGCTAATTTGATTCAAATTGACCATCCAAATGTTATCCAAGATGAGGAAAATCCAAACCTAGAGCGTTATATCCGGTTTGAAAATGATCCATCTGTTGGCTGGTCTCTTGTGGGTTCTGGTACCAAGCATAAATATTTGCTTTACTTTAATGGTCAGTTCCCATTTGTCCACCAGAACTTTATCACCTTTAATTTAGGGAATTCTTATCCAACCTATGCCAATATCCCTGTTCTGCAGGTTATTACACAAGGGCAAGGACAAACTAAGTCTTCCGAAGTTCAATTCCCAACAGGTAAAAAGACATCGTCTGTAAATATCTATTCTCGTACCTATAAGACGCCAAGCAAAGCCGATTCACAGGACATTGCTAAGTTTGGTAAGGGAGATGCCTATACGGCGACTCAAAGCAACTATCAAAATCCATCCATGATTACCAGCTCAGCCATTATCGGTTTGATTGGTGTGGCTCTGTCTTATCTGATTGCTATTCCACTCGGTTCTTACATGGCTCGACTCAAAAACACATGGTTTGATAGCATTTCTACAGCGGGCTTGACCTTTATGATGTCACTGCCAACCATCGCCTTGGTCTACATCGTCCGTTTGGCTGGCTCTGCTGTCGGTCTTCCAGACTCCTTCCCAATCTTGGGAGCGGGAGATTGGCGTTCTTATGTCTTGCCAGCTGTTATCCTAGGCCTTTTGAGTGCTCCTTGGACAGCTGTTTGGATTCGCCGGTATATGATTGACTTGCAGTCTCAGGACTTTGTCCGCTTTGCGCGTGCTAAGGGACTCTCTGAAAAAGAAATTTCTAACAAGCACATCTTTAAAAACGCTATGGTGCCGCTGGTATCTAGTATCCCAGCTTCTATCGTTGGTGTTATTGCAGGTGCGACTCTGACAGAAACTGTCTTTGCTTTTCCTGGTATGGGTAAGATGCTGATTGATTCTGTTAAGGCATCCAATAACTCTATGGTTGTTGGTCTTGTATTCATCTTCACATGTCTGTCTATCTTTGCTCTCTTGCTGGGTGACATTCTGATGACTGTACTGGACCCACGTATTAAGTTAACATCAAAAGGAGGTAAATAATGGCTACAATTGATAAAAGCAAATTCCAATTTGTCAAACGTGACGATTTTGCCTCTGAAACGATTGATGCTCCAGCCTATTCTTACTGGAAATCAGTCATGCGTCAATTTCTGAAAAAGAAATCAACCATTACCATGCTAGGGATTCTGATTGCCATTATTCTCATGAGCTTCATTTATCCTATGTTTTCAAACTTCGACTTTAATGACGTGAGCAAGGTAAATGATTTTAGCATGCGTTATATCAAACCAAGTGCTCAATACTGGTTTGGAACGGATAGTAATGGTAAGTCTCTCTTTGATGGTGTTTGGTTTGGTGCTCGTAACTCTATTCTTATTTCGATTATTGCGACGGTTATTAATCTGGCCATCGGAGTCATCATCGGCGGTATCTGGGGAATTTCCAAAACAGTCGACCGTGTCATGATGGAAGTCTACAATATCATTTCAAACATCCCTGCCCTCTTGATTGTCATTGTCTTGACCTACTCTATCGGTGCTGGTTTCTGGAATCTTATTTTTGCCATGACGATTACTGGTTGGGTCGGTATTGCCTACACTATCCGTGTGCAGATTATGCGCTATCGGGATTTGGAATACAACCTTGCCTCTCGTACTCTTGGTACACCAACTCTCAAGATTGTAACGAAGAACATTATGCCGCAGTTGGTATCTGTTATCGTGACCACCACTTCACAAATGTTGCCAAGCTTTATCTCTTACGAAGCCTTTCTGTCCTTCTTTGGATTAGGGCTTCCTGTAACAGTGCCAAGTTTGGGACGCTTGATTTCAGATTATTCTCAAAACGTGACGACGAATGCCTACCTCTTTTGGATTCCACTCACAACTCTGATTTTGGTATCCCTTACTTTCTTCGTAGTTGGTCAAAACTTAGCCGACGCCAGCGATCCACGTACACATAGATAGGAGTAAATATGACAAAGAATGAAAATGTAATATTGACTGCTCGCGATATTGTCGTGGAATTCGATGTTCGCGATCGTGTCTTAACCGCCATTCGTGGAGTCTCTCTGGACTTGATTGAAGGCGAAGTTCTGGCTATTGTTGGTGAATCAGGTTCTGGTAAGTCTGTATTGACCAAGACCTTTACTGGAATGCTAGAAGAAAATGGCCGTGTAGCTCAAGGAACCATTGACTACCGTGGTAAAGATTTGACAACTCTTCGGAGTAACAAGGATTGGGAGCCGATTCGCGGTGCAAAAATTGCGACTATCTTCCAAGATCCGATGACGAGCTTGGATCCCATTAATACGATTGGAAGCCAGATTACAGAAGTCATTATCAAGCACCAGGGAAAATCAGCCAAAGAAGCTAAAAAAATGGCCATTGACTATATGAGTAAGGTCGGGATTCCAGATGCGGAAAAACGTTTCGAAGAATATCCTTTCCAATACTCAGGTGGTATGCGTCAGCGGATTGTTATTGCTATTGCCTTGGCTTGCCGTCCTGATATTCTTATCTGTGATGAGCCGACAACGGCCCTCGATGTAACGATTCAAGCGCAAATCATTGACTTGCTCAAATCCTTGCAGCAAGAATATCATTTCACAACCATCTTTATTACGCACGACCTTGGTGTTGTGGCTAGTATTGCAGATAAGGTTGCGGTCATGTATGCCGGTGAAATTGTAGAATACGGCACAGTTGAAGAAATCTTCTACGAGCCAAAACATCCTTACACATGGAGCTTGCTATCCAGCTTGCCTCAGTTGGCAGATGCGAATGGGGCCCTCTACTCGATTCCTGGTACTCCGCCGTCGCTCTATTCACCGATCAAAGGAGATGCCTTTGCTTTGCGTTCTGACTATGCCATGTCAATTGACTTTGAAGAAGAAGCACCGGCTTTCAAGGTCTCAGATACTCATTGGGCTAAGACTTGGTTGCTGCACGAAGATGCGCCTAAGGTTGATAAACCAGAGATTATCGAAAACCTGCATGAAAAAATTCGTTCGAAAATGGGCTTCAATCAATTAGAAGCTTAGGAGGAAGGAAATGACTGAAAAATTAGTTGAAATTAAAGATTTAGAAATTTCCTTCGGCGAAGGAAGTAAGAAATTTGTAGCAGTAAAAAACGCAAATTTCTTCATCAACAAGGGGGAAACTTTCTCTCTTGTAGGAGAATCAGGCTCTGGTAAGACTACTATTGGTCGAGCTATTATCGGCCTTAATGATACCAGTGCAGGTGATATCTTCTACGAAGGCAAAAAGATTAATGGTAAAAAGTCAAAAGCAGAAGAAGCAGACTTGATTCGCAAGATTCAGATGATTTTTCAAGACCCAGCAGCTAGCCTGAATGAACGTGCAACGGTTGACTATATCATATCTGAGGGTCTCTATAATTACCATTTGTTTGATAGCGAAGAAGATCGTCAAAGAAAAGTCAAAGATATCATCAATGAAGTTGGCTTGTTAGCTGAGCATTTAACTCGCTATCCTCACGAATTCTCTGGTGGACAGCGTCAGCGGATTGGGATTGCTCGTGCTCTGGTCATGCAACCAGACTTCGTGATTGCTGATGAGCCGATTTCCGCCTTGGACGTATCTGTCCGAGCACAGGTCTTGAATCTTTTGAAAAAATTTCAAAAAGAGCTTGGCTTGACCTACCTGTTTATTGCCCATGACCTTTCGGTAGTTCGTTTTATTTCTGATCGTATCGCCGTGATTTACAAAGGTGTCATTGTAGAAGTGGCAGAGACAGAGGAATTGTTCAACCATCCTGTCCACCCTTATACACAATCTCTGCTCTCAGCTGTTCCAATTCCAGACCCAATCTTGGAGCGTAAAAAAGTGTTGAAGGTCTATGATCCTGAACAGCACGATTATTCAGTTGATAAACCAGAAATGGCAGAGATTCGTCCGGGACACTATGTCTGGGCTAATAAAGCTGAACTCGAAAAGTATAAACAAGAACAAAAATAGAAAAAATGTCCGAAAGGGCATTTTTTGCGCCTTTAAAAGAAAGAATGTAGGTCAATTTACCAGCCTCAAAGGTATGCAAAACAATTCATCAATTTAAAAATAATATTTTTTTAAATTCTTTCAAAAAAGGTATTGACAGGTAGTAGGTATAGGTGATATACTAATATAGTTGTCGCGAAAGACAAAGCCCTTTGAAAACTGAACAAGACGAACCAAGTGCAGGGTGACATAGAGATATGTAACCTGTCAAAAAAAACGAAAATAAATCTGTCAGTGGACAGTAATGAGTGCGAACTCAAACTTTTTAATGAGAGTTTGATCCTGGCTCAGGACGAACGCTGGCGGCGTGCCTAATACATGCAAGTAGAACGCTGAAGAGAAGAGCTTGCTCTTCTTGGATGAGTTGCGAACGGGTGAGTAACGCGTAGGTAACCTGCCTGGTAGCGGGGGATAACTATTGGAAACGATAGCTAATACCGCATAAAATTGATTATTGCATGATAATTAATTGAAAGATGCAATTGCATCACTACCAGATGGACCTGCGTTGTATTAGCTAGTTGGTGAGGTAACGGCTCACCAAGGCGACGATACATAGCCGACCTGAGAGGGTGATCGGCCACACTGGGACTGAGACACGGCCCAGACTCCTACGGGAGGCAGCAGTAGGGAATCTTCGGCAATGGGGGGAACCCTGACCGAGCAACGCCGCGTGAGTGAAGAAGGTTTTCGGATCGTAAAGCTCTGTTGTAAGAGAAGAACGGGTGTGAGAGTGGAAAGTTCACACTGTGACGGTATCTTACCAGAAAGGGACGGCTAACTACGTGCCAGCAGCCGCGGTAATACGTAGGTCCCGAGCGTTGTCCGGATTTATTGGGCGTAAAGCGAGCGCAGGCGGTTAGATAAGTCTGAAGTTAAAGGCTGTGGCTTAACCATAGTATGCTTTGGAAACTGTTTAACTTGAGTGCAGAAGGGGAGAGTGGAATTCCATGTGTAGCGGTGAAATGCGTAGATATATGGAGGAACACCGGTGGCGAAAGCGGCTCTCTGGTCTGTAACTGACGCTGAGGCTCGAAAGCGTGGGGAGCAAACAGGATTAGATACCCTGGTAGTCCACGCCGTAAACGATGAGTGCTAGGTGTTAGGCCCTTTCCGGGGCTTAGTGCCGCAGCTAACGCATTAAGCACTCCGCCTGGGGAGTACGACCGCAAGGTTGAAACTCAAAGGAATTGACGGGGGCCCGCACAAGCGGTGGAGCATGTGGTTTAATTCGAAGCAACGCGAAGAACCTTACCAGGTCTTGACATCCCTCTGACCGCTCTAGAGATAGAGTTTTCCTTCGGGACAGAGGTGACAGGTGGTGCATGGTTGTCGTCAGCTCGTGTCGTGAGATGTTGGGTTAAGTCCCGCAACGAGCGCAACCCCTATTGTTAGTTGCCATCATTCAGTTGGGCACTCTAGCGAGACTGCCGGTAATAAACCGGAGGAAGGTGGGGATGACGTCAAATCATCATGCCCCTTATGACCTGGGCTACACACGTGCTACAATGGCTGGTACAACGAGTCGCAAGCCGGTGACGGCAAGCTAATCTCTGAAAGCCAGTCTCAGTTCGGATTGTAGGCTGCAACTCGCCTACATGAAGTCGGAATCGCTAGTAATCGCGGATCAGCACGCCGCGGTGAATACGTTCCCGGGCCTTGTACACACCGCCCGTCACACCACGAGAGTTTGTAACACCCGAAGTCGGTGAGGTAACCGTAAGGAGCCAGCCGCCTAAGGTGGGATAGATGATTGGGGTGAAGTCGTAACAAGGTAGCCGTATCGGAAGGTGCGGCTGGATCACCTCCTTTCTAAGGAGTCCGTAAGGACACACGGAATGCACTTGGGTCTTGTTTAGTTTTGAGAGGGCTATGTGGGGCCTTAGCTCAGCTGGGAGAGCGCCTGCTTTGCACGCAGGAGGTCAGCGGTTCGATCCCGCTAGGCTCCATTATCTAGTTTTACTAGATAAAGAACTTGTCCATTGAAAATTGAATACCGATATCAAATAGTAACAAGAAAATAAACCGAAAACGCTGTGAAAATTAATGAGTTTAAGACTGAAAGGTCAAAAATAAGGTTAAGTTAGTAAGGGCGCACGGTGGATGCCTTGGCACTAGGAGCCGAAGAAGGACGTGACAAACGACGAAATGCCTCGGGGAGCTGTAAGTAAGCTTCGATCCGGGGATGTCCGAATGGGGGAACCCAACAGGTTGATGCCTGTTACCCATTTCTGTTAAGGGAATGAGGAGGAAGACGCAGTGAACTGAAACATCTAAGTAGCTGCAGGAAGAGAAAGCAAAAGCGATTGCCTTAGTAGCGGCGAGCGAAGAGGCAGGAGGGCAAACCGAAGAGTTTACTCTTCGGGGTTGTAGGACTGCAATGTGGACTCAGAATTTATAGAAGAATGACTTGGGAAAGTCAGCCAAAGAGAGTAATAGCCTCGTATTTTAAATAGATTCTGTACCTAGCAGTATCCTGAGTACGGCGGGACACGTGAAATCCCGTCGGAATCTGGGAGGACCATCTCCCAACCCTAAATACTCCCTAGTGACCGATAGTGAACCAGTACCGTGAGGGAAAGGTGAAAAGCACCCCGGGAGGGGAGTGAAATAGAACCTGAAACCGTGTGCCTACAACAAGTTCGAGCCCGTTCATGGGTGAGAGCGTGCCTTTTGTAGAATGAACCGGCGAGTTACGTTATGATGCGAGGTTAAGTTGAAGAGACGGAGCCGTAGGGAAACCGAGTCTGAATAGGGCGCTTTAGTATCATGATGTAGACCCGAAACCATGTGACCTACCCATGAGCAGGTTGAAGGTGCGGTAAAACGCACTGGAGGACCGAACCAGGGCACGTTGAAAAGTGCTTGGATGACTTGTGGGTAGCGGAGAAATTCCAAACGAACTTGGAGATAGCTGGTTCTCTCCGAAATAGCTTTAGGGCTAGCGTCGACATCAAGATTCTTGGAGGTAGAGCACTGTTTGGGTGAGGGGTCCATCCCGGATTACCAATCTCAGATAAACTCCGAATGCCAATGAATTATGGTCGGCAGTCAGACTGCGAGTGCTAAGATCCGTAGTCGAAAGGGAAACAGCCCAGACCACCAGCTAAGGTCCCAAAATAATTGTTAAGTGGAAAAGGATGTGGGGTTGCACAGACAACTAGGATGTTAGCTTAGAAGCAGCTATTCATTCAAAGAGTGCGTAATAGCTCACTAGTCGAGTGACCCTGCGCCGAAAATGTACCGGGGCTAAAACAATTTACCGAAGCTGTGGATACCTTTTATAGGTATGGTAGGAGAGCGTTCTATGTGTGGAGAAGGTGTACCGTGAGGAGCGCTGGAACGCATAGAAGTGAGAATGCCGGTATGAGTAGCGCAAGACAGGTGAGAATCCTGTCCACCGTAAGACTAAGGTTTCCAGGGGAAGGCTCGTCCGCCCTGGGTTAGTCGGGACCTAAGGAGAGACCGAAAGGTGTATCCGATGGCCAACAGGTTGAGATTCCTGTACTAGAGTATGAAGTGATGGAGGGACGCAGTAGGCTAACTCGTGCGTACGATTGGATGTACGTCTAAGCAGTGAGGCGTGGTATGAGTCAAATGCTTATACCTCTAACGTTGAGCTGTGATGGGGAGCGAAGTTTAGTAGCGAGTGAGTGATGTCACACTGCCAAGAAAAGCTTCTAGCGTTGTATCATACTCTACCCGTACCGCAAACCGACACAGGTAGTCGAGGCGAGTAGCCTCAGGTGAGCGAGAGAACTCTCGTTAAGGAACTCGGCAAAATGACCCCGTAACTTCGGGAGAAGGGGTGCTGACTTTGGTCAGCCGCAGTGAATAGGCCCAAGCAACTGTTTATCAAAAACACAGCTCTCTGCTAAATCGTAAGATGATGTATAGGGGGTGACGCCTGCCCGGTGCTGGAAGGTTAAGAGGAGTGCTTAGCGGTAACGCGAAGGTATGAATTGAAGCCCCAGTAAACGGCGGCCGTAACTATAACGGTCCTAAGGTAGCGAAATTCCTTGTCGGGTAAGTTCCGACCCGCACGAAAGGCGTAATGATTTGGGCACTGTCTCAACGAGAGACTCGGTGAAATTTTAGTACCTGTGAAGATGCAGGTTACCCGCGACAGGACGGAAAGACCCCATGGAGCTTTACTGCAGTTTGATATTGAGTGTCTGTGCCACATGTACAGGATAGGTAGGAGCCTATGAAATCGGGACGCCAGTTTCGATGGAGGCGTTGTTGGGATACTACCCTTGTGTTATGGCCACTCTAACCCGGTAGGTTTATCATCTACGGAGACAGTGTCTGACGGGCAGTTTGACTGGGGCGGTCGCCTCCTAAAAGGTAACGGAGGCGCCCAAAGGTTCCCTCAGACTGGTTGGAAATCAGTCGCAGAGTGTAAAGGTATAAGGGAGCTTGACTGCGAGAGCTACAACTCGAGCAGGGACGAAAGTCGGGCTTAGTGATCCGGTGGTTCCGCATGGAAGGGCCATCGCTCAACGGATAAAAGCTACCCTGGGGATAACAGGCTTATCTCCCCCAAGAGTTCACATCGACGGGGAGGTTTGGCACCTCGATGTCGGCTCGTCGCATCCTGGGGCTGTAGTCGGTCCCAAGGGTTGGGCTGTTCGCCCATTAAAGCGGCACGCGAGCTGGGTTCAGAACGTCGTGAGACAGTTCGGTCCCTATCCGTCGCGGGCGTAGGAAATTTGAGAGGATCTGCTCCTAGTACGAGAGGACCAGAGTGGACTTACCGCTGGTGTACCAGTTGTTCTGCCAAGAGCATCGCTGGGTAGCTATGTAGGGAAGGGATAAACGCTGAAAGCATCTAAGTGTGAAACCCACCTCAAGATGAGATTTCCCATAACGCAAGTTAGTAAGAGCCCTGAGAGAAGATCAGGTTGATAGGTTAGAAGTGGAAGTGTGGTGACACATGGAGCGGACTAATACTAATCGCTCGAGGACTTATCCTAGAATAAGAGCTTCATCAGAGTGCAGCGAATGGTTTAGAGGAATGTGAGATTTGATATTGTATTCAATTTTGAGTTGACAAGGCTTGTCTGAGAGGACAGGACAGTTAATTCAATAGTTAAGTGACGATAGCCTAGGAGATACACCTGTACCCATGCCGAACACAGCAGTTAAGCCCTAGAACGCCGGAAGTAGTTGGGGGTTGCCCCCTGTGAGATATGGTAGTCGCTTAGCAGTTATCCGCCATAGCTCAGTTGGTAGTAGCGCATGACTGTTAATCATGATGTCGTAGGTTCGAGTCCTACTGGCGGAGTTTCAAAGAGGTTTTTACCTCTTTTTATTTTTAGTGATAGGATATACTGGAGACAAGGTATTCTATAGTCTTATTTTAGTGTATTCTAAAGTTTGACTTTGTATTCTTTATAATTGAATGAAAAAAGCAGAAGTTTGTCTGAGACTAGTTTCTGCTTTTTTCATTAGAGTTTGTTTGATAAAAATGGTTTCTAGGTCTGGTCTTACTCCAGAGTTTGGGGTTCAAAGAAAGCTCGGTAAAGTGCACGAATGGCAGCTTTTTCTTGATTTTTTTCAACAACAAACATGATGGATACTTCGCTTGAACCTTGGGACATCATTTGAATGTTGATGTTGTTTTCCGAAAGAGCTTTGGTTGCAGTGGCTGTAACCCCGATATGACTCTTCATTTTTTCGCCGACAATCATGATAATGGAAAGATCGTGTTCAATTTCTGCATGATCAACCTCTGCTTTTTGAACAAGCTGACGAAGGATCTCTTCCTCTTTGATAGGAGTTAATTCGCGCTCGCGCAAGATAATAGAGAGGTCATCAATTCCTGTAGGCATGTGCTCCCAACCAATATTCAGGTCTTCGAGAATTTGAAGGACGCGTCTACCAAAGCCGATTTCTCTATTCATCAGGTACTTGGACATGTTAATGCTGACAAAGCCTGCATCTCCAGCAATTCCAACGACTGGTAGATGGTCCTTGCTGTGTTTATGGACAATTTGAGTACCTGGATGTTCTGGATTGTTGGTATTTTTAATAACCAGCGGGATTTTGCCGCGGTAAGCTGGAAGCAGAGCTTCATCATGGAGAACTGTAAAGCCAGCGTAGGCCAATTCACGCATTTCCCGATAGGTTAGCTCAGGAATGGAATGTGGTTTGTGAACGATGCCGGGATGGGCAGCAAAGATTCCGTCAACATCAGTAAAGTTTTCATAAACATCTGCTTTGACTCCCGCAGCAATGATAGAGCCGGTAATATCAGAACCTCCGCGAGAAAATGTACAGATTTGTCCATCTTGAGTTACACCAAAGAAACCAGGAATAACTAGAACTTCATCAGAATTGTTGAGTTCTTCAATCTTATCATAGCTAGAAGGGAGAATTCTTGCATTGCCAGGTTCACTGGAAACGACGAGTCCTGCTTCTCTCGGATGTACATAATTAGCTGGAACGCCATTTTGACTGAAATAAGCTGCAATTAATTTAGCGTTGTTGTTTTCTCCTGCTGCAAGGAAAGTATCATAAAGAAATGCATTATCTTCAATTGGCAAAGTTGCAAGGCTTGTGATGCTTTTGGAAATTTTCTCCAGAACTTTTGGCTTCAAACCTAATTCTGCAACCATATCTGCATAGCGATTAATAATCCACTGTTGGTTTGGTGTGACATCATTTCCTGCTATATACTCTCGGTAATATTTAATCAGAGCATCGGTTACTTTGATATCGTCATCATGGCGTTTTCCTGGCGCTGATACTACAACAAATCGACGTTCAGGGTCAGATTTGACAATATTCAAAACTTTTTCTAATTGAGTCGCAGAAGCCAGTGAACTTCCGCCAAATTTTACAACTTTCATAGATTCTCCTATCTTATTTTAAAAATTATAACAAAATTCTGAAAATTATTCAAACACTGTTTTTATACTATTTTTATCCATAATATTGCTTTTACACTTTAAATTTGAAGACCATCTAATTTTTCCCATTTTTTATTTCCTTTCTTTTATATTTTATGATAAAATATAAGTTGTTTATAATTTGAATATCAAATTATTTAAGAATAAAACAAAACGGCTGATTTGAAATCGGGTCGGGAATGGAGCTGAAATGACATTTAATGGAATTCTCTATCACGTAGCAGATGAGGTGGCAACGATTACTTTCAATCGTCCTGAAGTTTCAAATGGCTTTAATATTCCTATGTGTGAGGAAATTTTAGAGGCTATTGAACTTGCTGCTAAGGATGAGTCCGTCAAATTTTTAGTTATCAATGCAAATGGTAAGGTTTTTTCAGTGGGCGGGGATTTGGCTGAGATGCAGAGAGCTGTCAGTGATGATGATGTCCAATCCTTGGTGAAAATCGCAGAACTGGTGAACGATATTTCTTTTGCTATGAAACGTCTGCCTAAGCCGGTTATCATGAGTGTTGATGGCCCTGTTGCTGGTGCGGCTGCTAATATGGTCGTTGCAGCAGATTTCTGTATTGCCACTGAAAAATCCCGCTTCATTCAGGCCTTTGTTGGGGTTGGTCTGGCGCCAGATGCTGGCGGTCTTTACTTACTGACTCGTGCTATCGGGGTGACTCGTGCGACCCATCTGGTTATGACTGGGGAAGCTCTGACTGCAGAGAAAGCTCTGGATTACGGCTTGCTTTATAAAGTCTGTGAAGCAGAAAAGTTGGAAAAAACAACGGAACAGTTGCTGAAAAAGCTGAAACGTGGCTCTCTAAATTCTTACAGAGCAATGAAAGAAATGGTTTGGAAGAGTCTGTTCAGTGGCTGGTCTGAGTATGCAGAGCTAGAGTTGGAACTACAGAAATCGCTGGCTTTCACAGAAGATTTCAAAGAGGGAGTTCGGGCACACTCTGAGAAGCGTCGTCCAAATTTCACAGGTAAATAATATATTGGTTCAAGGTTGCTTAATTTGTAAGTTGTTTACGAAAATATTTGAAAATCAAATTAATTTTCAAAAAAGCTTGCAAATTACTTTTCTATCTGATAAAATTTGATTGTCAAAGTATTTTCTTAAGGAGGGTTGGTTTTGAATTTTCAGTTAGTAAATGATTACTTAACGTCTATTTTCAATAATGTCTTGGTTATTGAAGAATCGAGCCTAAGAAGCAGTCGCTTCAACGATGTCTCCATTAAGGAAATGCATACAATAGATGTCATTGGCACAACCCCAAATGCTACTCCAAGTGATATATCACGAGAATTGATGGTTACCTTGGGGACTGTTACGACTAGTTTGAATAATCTGGAGCGTAAGGGGTATATTGAGCGGCGTCGGTCGGAAGTTGATCGTCGTGTGGTGCATCTGAATTTGACAAAGAATGGGCGGCTTTTGTATCGTCTTCACAAGCGATTCCACAACCGCATGGTCATGCAGGTAGTGGATGGGATGAGTCCAGAAGAGAGACAAGTGATGCAAAAGGGCCTGCAAAATTTATATAGTTTCCTAGAGGATTTGAAATAATGAACTATGCTAAGATTAGCCAGGTGGCTCATTATGCTCCCCGTCAGGTTGTCAGCAATGATGATCTAGCCGAGATTATGGATACCAGTGATGAGTGGATTTCAAGTCGAACTGGGATTAAAAACCGCCATTTATCGTCAGATGAAACGACCAGTGATTTAGCTACAAAAGTAGCAGAGAATTTGCTGCAAAAGTCAGGAATTTCTGCTCAGGACCTGGACTTTATCATTGTTGCCACTATTACGCCGGATTCTTTAATGCCTTCAGCTGCTGCGAGAGTACAGGCAAACATTGGTGCTAAGAATGCCTTTGCCTTTGATTTGACGGCAGCCTGCAGTGGCTTTATCTTCGCCCTATCTACTGGGGAAAAGTTTATTTCTTCAGGCCGTTATCAAAAAGGTCTAGTCATAGGAAGTGAGACGCTCTCTAAGACGGTAGATTGGTCGGATCGTTCAACTGCGGTTCTCTTTGGAGATGGTGCTGGCGGTGTCCTGTTGGAAAGTGCTTCAGAACAGCATTTTTTGGCAGAAAGTCAGTTTACTGACGGATCTCGCGGAGATAGTCTGACCTGCGGAAAAATTGGTTTATCTTCACCTTTTTCAGAAAAAGGTGAGAATCAGCCTTATCTGACAATGGACGGCAGAGCTATTTTCGACTTTGCTATTCGTGATGTTGCTCGTTCTATCAAGGAAACCATTGAAAGCAGTCAGCTTTCAGCGGAAGATTTGGATTTTCTGTTGCTGCATCAGGCCAATATCCGTATTTTGGATAAAATGGCTAAGAAGCTTGGTGTTGCGCGGGAGAAACTTCCAGCCAATATGATGGAATATGGCAATACTAGTGCAGCTAGCATCCCGATTTTATTATCTGAGTGTGTGGAGCAAGGACTGATCAAACTGAACGGAAATCAGACAATTTTGATGTCAGGTTTCGGTGGAGGTTTGACATGGGGCACGCTTATTGTTACAATTTAGTTAATCAAGTGGAAACACATGATAAAAAATATTTTATTTTTAAAGGAGTCTATCCATGGCAGTATTTGAAAAAGTACAAGAAATTATCGTTGAAGAACTTGGCAAAGAGCCATCAGAAGTTACTCTTGAGTCAACTTTCGATGATCTTGAAGCAGATTCATTGGATTTGTTCCAAGTGATTTCAGAAATTGAAGATGCATTTGACATTCAAATCGAAACTGAAGAAGGTTTGAACACAGTTGGTGATTTGGTTGCTTATGTAGAAGAAAAAACTAAATAAGCAAGTAACTGAGAGTATCGAAAGATATTCTCTCTTGTTTAGGTAATAGTTTGACTGTCAAAGTAAAGGAAATACATCTAGCGTGTGGTAGTTTGAGATCAAGCTATTACTTAAGCAATGATAAAAGGAAGGTATTATGCAAACACGTATTACAGAATTATTGAACATTGATTACCCTATTTTCCAAGGCGGAATGGCCTGGGTTGCTGATGGCGACTTGGCTGGCGCGGTTTCAAAAGCCGGCGGTCTTGGCATCATCGGTGGTGGAAATGCACCCAAGGAAGTGGTAAAGGCTAATATTGACAAGATTAAGTCTTTAACAGACCGTCCTTTCGGGGTTAACATCATGCTCCTGTCTCCTTTTGCAGACGACATTGTTGATCTGGTCATTGAAGAGGGAGTAAAAGTAGTAACAACTGGTGCAGGTAATCCAAGCAAGCACATGGCTCGTTTCCATGAAGCGGGAATTACAGTTATCCCTGTTGTGCCAAGTGTGGCCTTGGCTAAGCGGATGGAAAAAATCGGTGCGGATGCAGTCATTGCAGAAGGTATGGAAGCCGGTGGTCACATCGGAAAATTGACTACCATGTCCTTGGTTCGTCAGGTTGCAGAAGCAGTTAGCATTCCGGTTATTGCTGCCGGTGGTATTGCAGATGGTGCTGGTGCTGCAGCTGGTTTTATGCTGGGAGCCGAGGCTGTTCAAGTCGGAACTCGCTTTGTTGTTGCAAAGGAATCCAATGCCCATCAAAACTATAAGAACATGATTTTGAAGGCTCGCGATATTGATACGACTATCTCTGCCCAGCATTTTGGTCATGCAGTTCGTGCTATCAAGAATAAGCTGACGCGTGATTTCGAAAAGGCGGAAAAAGAAGCCTTCAAGCAAGAAAATCCAGATTTGACTGTTTTTGAAAATCTGGGTGCTGGTGCTTTGGCCAATGCGGTTGTTCGCGGAGATGTGGAAAATGGTTCCGTCATGTCTGGTCAAATTGCTGGTTTAATCAGTAAGGAAGAGACAGTCGAAGAAATCCTCAAAGATATCTACTATGGTGCTGCTGAGAAGATTCAGCAGGAAGCAAAACGTTGGGCAGGAGTAACTAGAAATGACTAAAAGAGCCTTTCTCTTTGCCGGTCAAGGAGCGCAGTACCTTGGAATGGGGCGCGAGCTTTATGATCAGTATGAGCTTGTTCGGTCAACTTTTGATGAGGCTAGCCAAGTTCTAGGCTATGATGTCCGAGCTTTGATCGATCAGGATGAGGAAAAGCTCAATCAAACTCGCTATACGCAACCGGCTATTTTAACGACTTCAGTAGCTATTTATCGCCTCTTAGCTGATAAAGGAATAGAGCCAGACATGGTAGCGGGTCTCTCTCTTGGAGAATATTCTGCCTTGGTGGCTGCGGGCGCCCTTGATTTCAAGACGGCGGTAGCCTTGGTTGCTAAGCGCGGTAGCTTCATGGAAGAGGCGGCTCCAGCTGGCTCAGGGAAAATGGTCGCAGTTTTAAATGCTGAGGTTTCTCTCATTGAAGAGGTCTGTCAAGAAGCAAGTGCTATTGGTGTAGTCTCACCAGCCAATTATAATACGCCAAGTCAGATTGTTATCGGCGGAGAAGTGGCGGCAGTGGATAAGGCTGTGGAACTTTTGAAAGATGCTGGTGTCAAGCGCTTAATCCCGCTCAATGTATCCGGACCTTTCCATACAGCGCTTTTAAAGCCAGCCAGTGAACGATTGGCAGAAGTCTTGGAAACAGTTGAGTTTTCAGATTTTGTACGGCCATTAGTCGGAAATACTGAAGCAACTGTGATGGAAAAAGAAAGAGTCAAAGAGCTTTTGACTCGTCAGGTAATGGAGCCAGTGCGCTTTTATGACAGCATTGCTACAATGCAGAAAGCTGGTGTGACTGAATTTATCGAAATCGGTCCTGGCAAAGTTCTGTCTGGTTTTATTAAGAAAATTGATAAATCTGCAGATGTACGCCAAGTTGAAGATGTAGAAAGTTTGAATGCTCTTCTAGAAAAATAATGAGGAATCATCATGGAATTACAAAACAAGAATGTGTTAATTACAGGGTCCGCTCGTGGGATTGGGCTGGCAATTGCGCATAAATTTGCCAGTGTCGGAGCCAATGTTATCTTAAACGGACTAAGCGGGATTTCTGATGATATTTTGGCTGAATTTGCCGGCTATTCTGGTAAAGTCGTGGCTGTTATTGGGGATGTGTCTAAATCTGCGGATGCTCAGCGGATAGTGGAAGAAGCTGTTGCGGCTCTGGGGTCTGTAGATGTATTGGTCAATAACGCTGGTATTACACGTGATAAGCTCATGCTGAAAATGACGGAAGAAGATTTTGAGCAGGTGCTGAAAGTGAACTTGACTGGAACATTCAATATGACACAATCAGTCCTGAAACCGATGACAAAAGCTCGTCAGGGTGCTATTATCAACCTATCGAGTGTCGTTGGTTTGGCTGGAAATATCGGTCAGGCAAACTATGCAGCTTCCAAGGCCGGTCTGATTGGTTTTTCTAAATCAGTAGCCCGTGAAGTGGCAGCGCGTAATATCCGTGTGAACTGCATTGCCCCAGGCTTTATCGCATCTGATATGACAGATGTGCTTCCAGAAAAAGTAAAGGCGGCGTCTCTGGCGCTCATTCCGATGAAGCGTTTTGGTACTCCGGAAGAAGTAGCAGATGTTGCTCTCTTCTTGGCGGGTCAAGAATATCTGACGGGTCAAGTCATCACGATTGATGGCGGCTTTACTATGCAGTAAGTCATAGTTTTTGAATATTAATGAGTAGAAAATCAGTTGATTCATCTAAATAAAGGAGCTCAATATGAAACTTAATCGAGTTGTTGTAACAGGATACGGTTTAACTTCACCTATCGGAAATACTCCAGAAGAATTCTGGAATAATTTAAAAGAAGGCAATATTGGAATCGGTCCAATTACTAAATTTGATCATAGTGAATACAGTGTTCACAATGCGGCGGAAATTCAGGATTTCCCTTTTGATAAATACTTTGTCAAAAAGGATACCAACCGTTATGACAATTATACACTTTATGCGATTTATGCCTCTCAAGAAGCGGTCAACAATGCTCACTTAGATGTAGATAAGTTGGATAAGGATCGCTTTGGTGTCATCGTGGCTTCAGGTATCGGCGGGATTCAGGAAATTGAAGAACAGGTTGTTCGCTTGCATGAAAAAGGTCCTAAACGTATCAAACCTTTGACCTTGCCAAAAGCTTTGCCAAATATGGGGGCAGGAAATGTTGCGATGCGCTTTGGAGCCAATGGTATCTGTAAGTCTGTCAATACAGCTTGTGCCTCAGCTAACGATGCGATTGGTGAAGCTTTCCGCTCGATTAAATTCGGTTATCAAGATGTGATGCTGGTTGGTGGCTCAGAAGCTTCTATTACACCATTTGCGATTGCTGGTTTCCAGGCTCTGACAGCTCTTTCTACGACAGAAGATCCTAAGCGTGCTTCTATTCCTTTTGACAAGGACCGCAATGGCTTTGTCATGGGTGAAGGTTCTGGTATGCTGGTTCTGGAAAGTTTGGAACATGCTGAGAAGCGCGGAGCTACTATCTTGGCTGAGGTAGTAGGATACGGCCACACTTGTGATGCTTACCATATGACTTCTCCGCATCCAGAAGGTTTGGGCGCTATCAAGGCGATCAAACAGGCAGTTGAAGAAGCTGAAATTGAGCCGAAAGATGTAGCTTATGTCAATGCTCACGGTACATCAACCCCTGCTAACGAAAAAGGCGAAAGCGGAGCCATTGTCTCTGTCTTTGGTAAAGATGTAGCGGTGTCTTCTACTAAATCCTTTACAGGACACCTGCTCGGTGCCGCGGGCGCGGTTGAGGCTATTGCGACGATTGAAGCAATGCGCCATAGCTATGTGCCAAAAACAGCTGGTACAACAGAGCTGCCAGACTATATTGAAGCCAACGTTATTTACGGTCAAGGTAAGGAACAGGAAATCCCTTATGCGATTTCCAATACATTTGGCTTTGGCGGCCACAATGCCGTTCTTGCCTTTAAACGCTGGGAGGCTTAAAAACCTATGAATATCAACGAAATTAAAGATTTAATGGCGCAGTTTGACAAGTCTAGTCTGCGTGAGTTTTCTTACAAAAATCAGAGCGATGAGCTGACTTTTAGTAAGAATGAAGGTCAGGCTGCAGTTCCAACAGCCAGCGCTGCTCCAATTGCTGCACCTTTGCAGGCTGCGAGTGCACCTGTGATTGAAACAACTCCTCAAGCAGCTCCATCTGTTGAGCCTGAAACAGCTTCAGAAGCTCCGGCACCTGCTGCTGAAGGTGATGTTGTGGAAAGTCCTTTGGTTGGTGTGGCTTACTTAGCAGCTGGTCCAGACAAGCCGCCATTTGTATCAGTTGGAGACCAAGTTAAAAAAGGTCAAACCCTGATGATTATTGAAGCAATGAAGGTCATGAATGAAGTTCCAGCACCTAAAGATGGTCTGGTTACAGAAATTCTGGTTCAGAATGAAGAAATGGTTGAATTTGGGAAAGGGCTGGTACGCATCAAATGATTGATATCAATGCAATAAAAGAAGCACTTCCGCACCGCTACCCAATGCTTTTAGTGGATCGCGTATTGGAAGTTAGCGAAGATGAGATTGTCGCTCTGAAAAATGTGACAGTCAATGAGCCTTTCTTTAACGGACATTTTCCTCAATATCCTGTTATGCCAGGTGTCTTGATCATGGAAGCTCTAGCTCAAACAGCCGGCGTGCTGGAATTATCCAAAGAAGAAAATAAGGGCAAACTGGTCTTCTATGCTGGTATGGACAAGGTTAAGTTCAAGAAGCAAGTTGTACCAGGTGATCAGCTGATTATGACAGCTAAGTTTGTCAAGCGTCGCGGAACCATTGCGGTTGTAGAGGCGAAAGCAGAAGTTGATGGAAAACTTGCAGCCAGCGGTACCTTGACCTTTGCGATTGGCCAGTAGATAAAAGGAGCTTTCACCATGTTTCGTAAAATTTTAATTGCTAACCGTGGGGAAATTGCGGTCAGAATTATTCGTGCAGCTCGCGAGTTGGGAATTGATACGGTAGCTGTTTATTCAACGGCTGACAAGGAAGCACTCCATACCCTACTGGCTGATGAGGCTGTCTGTATCGGTCCAGCCAAGTCCACTGATTCTTATCTAAATATGAATGCAGTTCTGTCTGCTGCTGTTCTGACAGGTGCAGAAGCCATTCATCCTGGGTTTGGTTTTTTGAGTGAAAACTCTAAATTTGCGACCATGTGCGAAGAGGTCGGCATTAAGTTTATTGGGCCTTCAGGTGCTGTTATGGACATGATGGGGGACAAGATTAATGCTCGGGCTCAGATGATTAAGGCGAAAGTGCCAGTTATCCCAGGTTCTGATGGAGAAGTTCATACCTCTGAAGAAGCTTTGGAAGTCGCAGAAAAGATTGGTTATCCAGTCATGCTTAAAGCTTCTGCTGGCGGCGGCGGCAAAGGCATTCGTAAGGTTGAAAAGGCTGAGGATTTAGTAGCGGCCTTTGAGTCTGCATCTAGCGAAGCCAAAGCGGCCTTTGGTAATGGTGCCATGTATATGGAACGAGTCATTTATCCAGCGCGCCATATTGAAGTGCAGATTTTGGCTGATCAGCAGGGGCATGTGGTTCACTTGGGCGAGCGGGATTGCTCTTTGCAGCGTAATAATCAGAAAGTGCTGGAAGAAAGTCCATCTGTGGCAATTGGGAAAACCCTGCGTCAGCAGATTGGTGAAGCAGCTGTTCGGGCTGCTCAGTCTGTCGGCTATGAAAATGCTGGTACAATTGAGTTTCTTCTCGATGAGGCCAAGGGTGAATTCTACTTTATGGAGATGAATACTCGGGTGCAGGTTGAGCATCCAGTCACCGAGTTTGTTACCGGTGTGGATATTGTAAAAGAGCAAATCAAGATTGCAAACGGTCAAGAGCTGTCCTTCAGTCAGGATGATGTTGAAATCCGAGGGCATGCGATTGAGTGTCGGATCAATGCTGAAAATCCAGCCTTTAACTTTGCGCCGAGTCCTGGTAAGATTTCAAATGTTTATCTTCCAAGCGGTGGAGTGGGGCTGCGCGTGGATTCAGCCGTCTATCCTGGCTATACCATCCCGCCTTATTACGATAGCATGATTGCGAAGATAATTGTTCACGGAGAAAACCGCTTTGATGCTCTCATGAAGATGCAGCGTGCACTCTATGAACTAGAAATTGACGGGGTTGTAACCAACAGCGGCTTCCAACTGGACTTAATCTCAGATCCTAATGTAATTGCTGGTGATTATGATACCGCCTTTCTCATGGAGAAGTTCCTTCCGGCTTATCAAGAGAAACAATAGATACGACATATAAGAGCTGCTCTGTAAACTTGAAAGACGGCGGCTCTTGCTGTTTGATGTGCCTGAGTATAAAATCTTGAAAAGGAGAAGACGTAAACGATGGCTTTGTTTTCAAAGAAGGATAAATATATCCGTATCAATCCTAATCGAGCGAGTCGGGAAAAACCTCAAGCAAAGCCTGAGGTACCAGACGAACTCTTTTCGAAATGCCCAGGTTGTAAGCATACCATTTACCAAAAAGATCTTGGGAATGACAGTGTGTGTCCTAACTGTGGCTATAATTTCCGTATTTCTGCCCATGAGCGCTTAAATCTAACTGTGGATGAGAACAGTTTTGAAGAGATGTTCACTGGAATTGAAACCAAGGATCCTCTGAACTTCCCTAACTATCAGGAAAAATTGGCTCTTACCCGAGAGAAGACAGGCTTAGATGAGGCGGTTCTGACTGGAACAGCTAGTATCAAGGGGCATAAAACAGCTCTTGGAATCATGGATTCAAACTTTATCATGGCTTCTATGGGGACAGTTGTGGGTGAAAAGATTACCCGTCTCTTTGAGTATGCAACAGAGCATAAATTGCCAGTCGTTCTGTTTACGGCTTCTGGCGGTGCCCGCATGCAGGAGGGCATTATGAGTTTGATGCAGATGGCTAAGGTCTCTGCGGCTGTTCAGCGGCACTCTGCAGCAGGTCTCTTCTATCTGACCGTCTTGACAGATCCGACAACTGGCGGTGTCACAGCCTCTTTCGCTATGGAAGGTGATATTATTCTGGCTGAAACACAGGCTCTGGTTGGATTTGCCGGGCGTCGAGTTATTGAGTCCACGGTTCGTGAGAAGCTGCCAGATGATTTTCAAAAGGCTGAATTTCTCATGGAGCATGGTTTTGTGGATACCATTGTCAAGCGTGGTGATATGAGAGATACACTTGCTATCTTATTAGCATTCCATGGAGGTCAAGCATGACAAAAATCACTCGGATTATTAAAGAAGCGCGTGATCAGGCTCGTTTGACTGCGCTGGATTTTGCACAAGGAATTTTTGATAACTTCGTCGAGCTGCATGGAGATCGCTCTTTTCGAGATGATGGTGCAGTGATTGGCGGTATTGGGACACTAAAGGGTCAGCCTGTGACGGTGGTCGGTATTCAAAAAGGTCGCAATTTGCAGGATAATTTGCGCCGAAACTTTGGACAGCCGCATCCGGAAGGCTACCGTAAGGCTCTGCGTCTCATGAAGCAGGCGGAAAAATTTGGCCGTCCTGTGGTAACCTTTATCAATACGGCAGGTGCTTATCCTGGTGTCGGTGCTGAGGAGCGTGGCCAAGGGGAAGCTATTGCCCGTAACTTGATGGAAATGAGCAATCTCAAAGTACCGATTATTGCCATCATCATTGGTGAAGGGGGCTCTGGTGGGGCTTTGGCTTTAGCTGTAGCAGATAAGGTCTGGATGCTGGAAAACTCTATGTATGCAGTTCTTAGTCCAGAAGGTTTTGCTTCTATCCTCTGGAAAGACGGCAGCCGCGCTATGGAAGCGGCAGAACTGATGAAAATTACTTCACATGAGCTCTTGCAGATGGAAGTGGTGGATAAGGTCATTCCTGAAAGAGGCTTTAACAACCATGAATTACTGGCTGCAGTGAAAGAAGAAATCGCTGCTGAGTTGGATAGTCTGTCTCAGCTGACCTTGGAGCAATTACTGGAAAATCGCTATCAGCGATTCAGGAAATATTAAAAAATCGAAGCCCAAAGGCTTCTTTTTCTCGTTTCGGATTCTTGTTTGAAATTGATGTGGAGCCACATTACGAGGGTAATATATTTTAGTTTGAAAAATCGCATTATATTCTCTTTATAGGACTTATATAAAATATATATTATACAAGCTATTGGTCCTATGTTAAGATAGTTTCTAATTAAAAGAAATGAGGTTTCATATGTCAGAATTTACTATCCACACAATTGAGTCCGCACCAGCCGAGGTAAAAGAAGTCCTGGAAACTGTTCAAAAAGATAACGGTGGCTACGTTCCCAATCTTATCGGTCTTTTGGCCAATGCGCCAACGGCTTTGGAAACATATCGGACGGTTGGAGCCATCAATCGCCGTAACAGCCTGACACCGACTGAGCGTGAAGTAGTGCAGATTACGGCTGCGGTTACCAATGGCTGTGCTTTCTGTGTGGCGGGTCATACAGCTTTTTCAATCAAGCAGATTCAAATGAATGATGATCTTTTGGAGGCTCTGCGCAATCGTACTCCGATTGATACAGATCCGAAGCTAGATACGCTTGCTAAATTTACCATTGCTGTCATCAATACCAAGGGACGGGTTGGAGATGAGGCTTTGGCAGATTTCCTAGAAGCAGGCTATACGCATGAGAATGCACTGGATGTAGTTCTGGGTGTTAGCCTTGCGACCCTATGCAATTATGCCAATAATCTGGCCAACACGCCAATTAATCCAGAATTGCAGCCTTATGCCTAGTCTTTGAGGAGGTGGCAAATGACATTTTTTTCAGAAGAGTTTATCAACTGGTTGGATGATCACGCTGACCAAATTGACAAAGAATCCTGTGCAGCGGGTAACCAACTGATTGAGCGTATCGCCGCTGAAGGAGCCTTTCGGGTTGGCGTTCCAGAAGAGCTGGGAGGCCGAGGTGGCAATGATACGGATGTGATTGAAGTGCTCAAGGAGCTGGCTCACCATTCTTTGACCGCCTCCTTTATCTCTTGGGGGCAAAGAACCTTTATTGATAACATTTTAAAATCTCCTAATCTCTACTTTAGAAACCACTATTTGGAAGGGCTCTTGTCAGGGGAATATGCAGGTGCGACAGCCCTGTCCAATGCTGTCAAATTCCTGTCGGACTTAGAAGAGTTAAATGTCTCTATTGTGGAAGAAGATGGGCAGCTTTATCTGAAGGGGCGTCTGCCTTGGGTAACCAATGCTCGCGCGGATCGCTTTCTCAGCATATTTGTTGCTGGTTTCGAAGATGGGAGCCGCCAGCCGTTGGTTCTGGCTGTGCCATCTGACGCAGAGAATTTCTCTCGTTCAGCGGATTTAGAGTTTGTATCTTTGCAAGGGGGAAATACAGCTGCCCTGACCTTTAACCATGTGCCTTTGCAAGAGGAATGGATTCTTGCTCAAGATGCCCAGGACTTTTTGGCAGAAAATCGCCCAGCTTTTCTAGGTTATCAGTTTGGTTTGGCTCTTGGCTTAGCAGAGAAGTCTCTGGCGGAGGTCGAGGCCAATCTGTCAGTTCGCTCCATTTTGAGAGAGGAGTGGGAGGAGCAAGTGGCTGCTCTGACTGAAATCCAGGATCAGCTCTATAGAGGACTTCTCCAGCCTGGCTATTTTGTTGAGCGTCCTAAGGAGCTCTTCCAGTTGCGAATTGATATAGTTGATGTGGTAGCTCAAAGTCTGCTCTTGGAGTTGCAGGCTAGTGGAGGCAGAGGATACTTGAGTAATTCGACTTCTGGATTTATCCGCCGTTGGAACGAAGGAGCTTTTCTTCCCATTGTCTCACCGAGTGCAGTCCAGCTGCGGCATATTTTAGAAGTTTCATAGAAATGATGGCAAACAAACGTCTGATTGTCATTGAAAAGGGGCTTCGAGATATTACTATAAAGGAGTTGCTTCGTGAACAGCAAACGACCGCCCATTCTCTTATCTGGGTTGATTCTTGGCCTGTTTGGCCTAGCTAATCTTTTACTGAACTACCATTCTATCTTTTTCCACTTCTTGAATGGTCTAGCTTTGATACTTTGGCTTTATCTGACACTGGCTTTAGTGCTGTTATTTTCGGACTATCGTCAGGAATTGAAAAAGGCTCCTTAGCAAGCTTGGCTTATTTTGGGTGGGCCAGCTGCTTTGGTACATGGCCTTGTTGCTGCATATTTTTCTAATAGCTATCTTTACATGGAAGTATGTGCTTAAGGCTGAGGGATTAGCTTTGACCCCGAGCTGGACGGTCCTCTATGTTGGATTGGCCATGGCAAGCTTGACTCAGGGTGTAGTTCATCAGCCGTTTTTGGGCTATTTGGCTTGGTTTTTTGCTCTGCTACTGAGTTTGATTCTCTATCCCTTATTTTACAGAGCAAGGCGGTCACAAAGTTTGCCTGATGCTTTAAAGCCGCAGTGGGCTATTTACTGTGCGCCTTTCTCACTCTTGCT
Organism: Streptococcus sanguinis; assembly: GCF_900475275.1. Classification (NCBI taxonomy): domain Bacteria; kingdom Bacillati; phylum Bacillota; class Bacilli; order Lactobacillales; family Streptococcaceae; genus Streptococcus; species Streptococcus sanguinis. The sequence goes on from NZ_LS483364.1 coordinate 470,004, forward strand.
GGGAAGTTATATCCGTCTGGCTGGTTCTGATGCTGAAGGTTGGTTTGTTGCCTTACTGCTCCTCTTATCGCAGGCCTTTTATCTCTTGGTCCTATGCCTCTTACCTCGTATTTTCCGACTGGGACCTCAGCTTAGCTGGTCAGCCTTGACTTTTCCTCTTGTCAATACAGCTTTTGCCCTGAAACTAGGACTTGATTATCTAGGTTGGGCTTGGCTTGTTTGGCTAAGTCATGCAGAAGCTCTGCTAGCCGTCGTAATTGTCCTCTATGTTTGTTTTTACTATACAGTCTCATTGCGAGCCAGAAAGATAACAAAAAATCCGAGATGATACTCTTTGAAAATCTGTTTTTGATTTTCTCTGAGTTGAACTCGGATTTTTTTAATTTTAGCAAAATAAGTCTGCATTCAGACCTGATGATACAGGCAAATTATCAGGATGATCTGATTTTTATTTTGGCGCTATAACTTCTAATCCCCCCATGTACGGACGCAGAACCTCCGGGATAGTCACAGAGCCGTCTTCGTTTTGGTAGTTTTCTAAGATAGCTGCTACTGTGCGTCCGACAGCCAGTCCAGAACCGTTGAGAGTATGAAGGAGTTTGACCTTACCATCTGCTTCGTCACGGTAGCGGATTTGAGCTCGACGAGCTTGGAAATCTTCTGTGTTAGAGCAACTAGAGATTTCACGGTAGGTGTTCTGAGCCGGAATCCAAACTTCCAAGTCGTAGGTCTTAGCAGCTGAGAAGCCCATATCTCCAGTACAGAGTGCTACAACGCGGTAAGGCAGATTCAGCTTTTGCAGGATGTTTTCTGCGTTGGCAGTCATCTTTTCCAGCTCTTGATAAGATTCTTCTGGCTTGGCAAATTTCACCATTTCAACTTTGTGGAACTGGTGCAGACGGATGAGACCGCGCGTGTCACGACCAGCAGAGCCAGCTTCAGAGCGGAATGATGGACTCATAGCTGTGAAGTAGATTGGCAATTCTTTTCCGTCCAAAATTTCATCTCGATAATAGTTGGTCAGTGGAACTTCAGCAGTCGGAATCAGAACGAAGTTGGTATCGCTTAGCTCAAAGGTATCTTCTTTGAACTTAGGATATTGCCCAGTCCCAAACATAGAATCGTGGTTGACCATGTAAGGAGTGATGACTTCGGTGTAGCCTTCTTTGCCATGCTCGTCCAGCATGAAGTTGTAGATAGCGCGCTCTAATCGAGCTCCCAAGCCCTTATAGAAGAGGAAGCGAGCACCAGTAACTTTTGCTCCACGTTCCCAGTCTAAGATATCCAGTTCTTCACCTAAATCCCAGTGAGCCTTAGCTTCAAAGTCAAATTGGCGAGGTGTCCCCCAGCGACGAACTTCAATGTTTTCGTCCTCATCTGCTCCCACAGGAACACTATCATGTGGAATATTAGGCAGAGTAGTAGTGAATTCAGTCAACTTAGCATCCAGCTCAGCCAAGGTTGCGTCTAAGTTCTTGACCTCAGCAGAAAGTTTTTGCATAGCAGCAATCTTGTCATCAGCATTTTCTTTGTTGCGTTTAGCTTGAGCAATTTCAGCAGAGACAGTATTGCGCTCAGCCTTGAGTTCTTCGACCTTGACTAACAAATCCCGACGTTCTTTGTCAATGCTTTTCATTTGGTTAAGGGTAGCAGCATCAACACCTCGCGTAGCCAATTTTTTAGCAACAGAATCAAAGTCCGTACGGATGCGTTTTAAATCTAACATAGGTACCTCCAAAAATAAAAAGCACTTTATGAAACTGTTGGAGCGGCAGAGCCGCGGTTCCATCCAACTTCACAAAAGTGCACTTGCTTAATTATTCATTTTTAAACTAACGGTAGAATTTCCTATTTTCTCCTTATCTGCTCACAGCCACCGCAGACTTTCTGAAAAGTGCCCAATAGTACTTATCCGTTTCGACTATTATACAGGATTTTCCGGAAAATGTAAATCCCAGGATAGGAAAAATCTTGACAGAAAAAGATAACTATGTTATCTTTAAATAAAGGTAACATAGTTATCTGAAGGAGTTCTTATGGTAAAACAAACAACGCGCGACCGTATGATTGAGAAGGCAAGCCAGCTTATCAGAGAGTATGGCTATCGGAATATTCCCTTGAGAAAACTGGCATCTCTGCTGGGGGTTACGACTGGTGCTTTTTACAAGGCTTTTGAGAACAAGGAGGATCTTTATTATCAGGTCTGTCTTTTGGAAAACCAGAGGCAGCTTAAGCGTTTAGAGGAGCAGTATCTAGATGGAGTCTCTGATCCTCTGGATTGCATTTGGCAGATAGGACTCTTTCTTTTATCGGAATATGAGACCAACAGTCAGATGATGGATTTTCTCTTTTTCAGTCCTGTGGCGACAGAGGCTTATCGGAAAGGTGAGCTTCTGGAAATCGGGAACAAGACAGTGGCTTATCTGGATCGGCTGCCTATTGAGAGTCAGAAAGAAAAAAAGATTCTCTTGCTCAAGCTGGACACTTTCATCACAGGCTATGGCCATTTTATTGCCAAAGGCTTGGAGCCTTTTGATGAGGAAGTCTATCGCTCAATGTTCAATGATTTACTAGGAGGTTACAAACATGATTAAAAATCTCATTGTTTATGCACATCCCTATGATAAAAGCTTTAACCATGCTATTTTAGAGCAGGTTCAGGACTTGTTGGAGAAGAAAGGTCAGACCTATGAACTGGTCGATCTCTATGAGGATGGTTTTAATCCTGTCTATACCAAGGAAGAGCTAGCGCTTTTTAATAAAGGGCAGGCACTAGACCCGCTGGTTTTAAAATATCAGGAAGCTCTTGCGTCCTGTGACCGCCTTATCATGATTTTTCCTATCTGGTGGGCGGATATGCCAGCTATTGTCAAGGGCTTTGAAGATAAGGTATTTTTGAAAAATAAGATTTACGAGGAGACGAAGACTCGCCAGTTAGTTGGTTGTTTGACCAATATTAAAGAGGTGTTAGCTATTACTACCTCTGCAGCACCGACCTTCTATCTTAAGTATTTCTGTGGTGATGTCGTCAAGAAAGCCATGTTGGGCCATACCTTTAAGTCTATCGGTGCTAGACAGCGCCGTTGGTTGAATTTCGGGAATATTTCTCAGTCTACAGCTGAAAAACGTCAAGCTTTTTTAGAAAAATTAGCAGAAAAGATTTGAAGAGGTAGTTATCATGATTCGTTTTAGAAGAGCAGATGAAAGGGATCTTGCTGCAGCAGTCTCGGTTTTAACTGCTGCTTTTGCTGAGCATGAGATCTACAGAGAAAAATTCCGTCCTCTCTTTGGCAGCAGTCAGTCTTATATTGATTTTCTAAATAGATTGCATGCAGTTATGGTTAAGGCGGCGATGCGTCATCATATTTGCCTACTTGCTGAAGTGGACGGGCGTCTTATGGCGGTCGCTACCATTCATAAGCTCGGTAATCATCCTGTCGGTATGCTTTCCTTTTTGCGGGCAGGAGCATGGAGGATGTGGCAATATATTCCCCAGCTTTTAGCCTTTCAAAAAGTCTTTGGGGAGGGCAGTAAAGAAGCTAAAAAAAGGGGTATTTCAACTCTTTATCTTGAATTGCTGGGTGTGCTGCCTGATTATCAAGGACAGGGAGTTGGCGGTCTTTTTATCTCAAAGGGACTTGAATTGCTTGCAAAAGAAGAAAAATGCCAGCGGCTTACTTTAATTACTCATACAGAAAGCAACTGTCGTTTTTACAAAAAGAACGGATTTAAACAACTAGATGTCCGTGATGTTGAAGGTGTCAAGACATGGACTTTCGAGAAAAATTTAGCTGATGTTTATCCTTTTTGAAAATCTAATGATGCGGTCTTGCATTGATAATATCAGCTTACTTCATCCCATCATTTCAAGGGGCTGAAATAGTGCATTCTCAGACTGATTCACTTTCCAATTTTTTGTGCTAGCTCCATTTTGGTGGTACAAGCTGGTTTTGTCTTAGTCGGAAATATAAAAAATAGGGCAGAAACTTTTTCAACCCTATTTTTTCTTCTTAAAGATTCCAGCAATTTTTTGTAACAGAGTCGGCAATCTAACGACTTTGTCGTTGCCGATATGCTCCCGCGCAATTTTGAGTATCTTACCAGAATCTTTGGAGGCAAAGAGAAACTTTCCCTTGTCAGTCCAGATTTCAAAATGGCGGCTGACTTTTTTGCCAGAAACATTAGCACCGATAGTAGTGATGCTAGACCAAGGCAGCTGAATATAATCTTCTACATTGGCATCAGCATAAAACTCCAGAGCTGTCTCGCCGATTAGAAATTTCCCAACCTTTCCGCCTAATCCAAGATAGGAAACGCCAGTGGTATTAAACTCAACTGTTTTATTTTGTGACTGTGCCATAGAGTAACTCCCTTTTAAATAATATAGCTATTATACCACAATAAAAAGAAGGCCGAAACCTTCTTTTTGATTACATCAAACCAGCAACGTGAGCTAGTACACCAACTACGAAGAGGGCGATGATGATAGTGATAGGGGATACTTTCTTCTTAAGCAACCACATACAAGCAAAAGTTAGAAGCAGTCCCATCAAACCAGGAATCAAGGAATCCAAGTTTTGTTGGAAAGTTGTAACTTTTTCAGGGGTTTGAGATAGTCCTTGGCCTACTTGAGCAAATGCTTCTTGGATACCCTTATAGCCACTAGACAATTTGTCCCAATGAATATATGCTTTATCATCTAGCTTAACAGATGAAACGTTAAAGACAAACTTAATAGATACCCAGCGCTCAACCAGAACAGCCAAGATAAACATACCTAGGATTGAAGCACCTTTGGTAATGTCTTGGAGGATACCACCAGACATGTCCTTAGTGATTTCAGAACCAGCCTTGTAGCCCAATTCTTGTGTGTACCAGAGGAAAGCCATCCGGATAGCATTCCAAGCTAAGAAGAAGATAAGTGGACCAATGATATTTCCAGTCAAAGCAAGAGATGCACCAAGTGCTCCAAGGATAGGACGAACTGTGAACCAGAAGACAGGGTCTCCGATACCAGCCAGAGGTCCCATCATACCGATTTTAACCCCTTGGATAGCCGCATCGTCAATTGCTGCACCATTTGCTTTTTCTTCTTCAAGCGCAAGTGTAACTCCGATGATTGGAGCTGCTACATATGGGTGAGTGTTGAAGAATTCCAAGTGACGCTCAAGAGCAGCAGCTTGATCTTCTTTTTTAGTATAAAGCTTCTTAATAGCTGGAATCAGTGAATAAGCCCAGCCCAAGTTTTGCATACGTTCGTAGTTCCAAGAGCCTTGCAAGAAAGTAGAACGCCACCAAACTTTTTGACGGTCAGCCTTTGAAAGAGTCAATTTTCCTGACTCATCAGGTTTTACAGTATTTAATTCTGTCATGATAGTGTGTCTCCTTTCTTAGTAGTCTTCTAGGATATCGCCGATTGGATCGTTAGATGAAGCTGTTGCTCCACCGCCACCATTTCCGCCTTTTTTAGACAAGGCAAGGTAGATGAGGGCAATAGCGACACCAATTGCACCGAGGGCAATCAGAGTGAGTTCGCTGACAGCAGCCAAAGCGAAACCAATAGCGAAGAATGGCCATACTTCACGAGTTGCCATCATGTTGATAACCATGGCATAACCAACGGCTACGACCATGCCACCACCGATTTGCATACCTTCTGATAGCCAAGCTGGCATAGCTTCAAGAGCAGATTTAACAGATTCAGCAGGAATCATTAAAAGAAGTGCTGCAGGAATAGCAATACGTGCTCCTTGCATGAAGAGAGCGATGAAGTGAGCGCGTTCAACTCCTTTAATGTCTCCTTTTTTCGCAGCAGCATCTGCACCGTGAACCAAACCGACTGACAAAGTGCGGACAATCATAGTCAAGAAGAGACCAGCAACAGCAAGTGGAATAGCAACACCTTGTGCTACAGCGATTCCTTTGCTTGAGAAGTCTCCACCCAGTACCATGATGATGGCAGCGGCAACAGAAGCGAGGGCGGCATCAGGTGCTACAGCAGCTCCGATATTAGCCCAGCCAAGAGCGATCAGCTGGAGAGAGCCACCCAGCATAACACCGGCAGCCAAATTACCAGTTACCAGTCCAATCAAGGTACAAGCAACCAGCGGTTGGTGGAATTGGAATTGGTCCAAGATACCTTCTAGACCAGCTAAGAAGGCAACAAAGACTACTAAAACCATAGAAATAATAGACATGTTCTAAATCCTTTCGTAAATTAATAAAAGCAAAACGTTTGATTCTACTGCACGTTGGCTTTCTTAATCAAATCAAACAAATCTTTTTTAGAGTCATTTGGTACTTTACGTACGTCGAATTCAACGCCAAGGTCACGCAGCTTTTCATAAGTAGCAACGTCTTCCTTGTCCATTGACAGTACGTTGTTGACCATCGTTTTACCAGTTGAGTGAGCCATAGAACCAACGTTAAGGGTCTTGATTGGCACACCGCCTTCAACAGCACGAAGGGCGTCTTGAGGAGTTTCAAACAGAATCAAGGCATGAGTGTTGCCAAAGCGAGGGTCTTTTGAAACAGCAATCAATTTGTCGATTGGGACAACATTGGCTTTGACATTACCTGGTGCAGCTTGCTTGATCAATTCTTTACGAAGTTCATCTTGAGCTACTGAGTCAGAGGCAACGATAATACGATCTGCTTTTGAATCTGGCGTCCAAGCTGTTGCTACCTGACCGTGCAGCAAGCGTGTGTCGATACGGGCAAGGTTGATTTTGAGCTTGCCGTCACCGATTACAGTCCCTTCAGGGATTGCTGCTTGGGCAACTGGAGCAGCTGCAGCAGGAGCAGTTGCTTCTTCAACAGCAGGGTTCAGCTCTTCAGGCAGAGCTTTGACTCCTTCCTTGGCTTCTTTGATAATGTTAGCAACAACAGCTTCAACGCCGGCGTTGGCATCCATCATCCTTTCTGTATAAGCTTGAATCAGCATAGGCAGGTTCAAGCCTGTAATGATAGCGAACTTGCGGTCTGGATTTTCACCCATGACACGGCTAGCTTGGTTGAATGGAGAGCCACTCCAAAGGTCAGCCAAGACCAACACTTCATCGTCCGCATCAAACGAAGCCACAGCGTCATTGAACTTTGCATAGAGATCATCTGGTCCTTCGTTGGGCATGAAAGTAACAACTTGTAATTTTTCCTGCTCACCGAAAATCATAGAACCTGATTGATGAATACCAGCAGCAAATTCACCGTGGCTAGCAATAATGATTCCGATACTCATTATTGACATTCCTCCTTATAAAATGTTTGACTTAAGTTTTAAGAAAACTTTAAGGCAGTTTTATTATAAAACGTTTTCATGAAAAATGCAAGCGTTTGTCTTTAAAAAGAACATTTTCTTTCAAAAATGTCAGTATTTGCTGAACCCCTGATAAATATAGGTATAAGCAAACCATAGATATAGAAATGTTTTAATAAATTAGGAAAACAGAAAATACAATAGGTTGATATATGAAAAGATATTGAAATAATATGAAAGAGACTTTTGAAATGAAAGAAAAGAATCGTGTTTAAGAAAGTGTTTGTTTATCAAAAAAGAAAGAGGAGGACCAAAGACAAAAAATCGCATCTTATGTCTTTAGTCTCCCTCTATAATGGCAAAAGTTTCTAAATAATATCAAGTCTGCCCATCATACGTTTCCAAGAGTTTGGTAAATGTTGGGATTGACATGCTTTAAAGGATTAGTGCGTGAAGTCAAGTACCATACGTCCCTGAATGGTACCCGCTTCCATTTCGTCAAAGACATCCACAGCATCTGAAACAGGGCGTTTTTGAACGACAGGAACCACTAATCCTTCAGCGCCAAACTGGAAGGCTTCTTCCAAGTCCTTACGTGTACCAACGAGGGAACCGATGACTTGGATACCATCTAAAACGGTTTTGACAATGCTGAGGTCCATCATTTCAGATGGCAATCCAACGGCAACTACCCGACCGCCAGCACGAACAGAATCAACAGCTTGATTGAAGGCAACTTTAGAAACGGCTGTTACTACTGCAGAATGCGCACCGCCAGTTTTTTCTTGGATAAGAGCAGTGACATCTTCAACTTCATGGCCGTTGATGACGATATCAGCACCGACTTCTTTAGCCAAAGCTAGCTTGTCATTGTTGATATCAACAGCGACAACATGGGCATTAAAGACTTTCTTGGCATATTGCACCGCTAGGTTACCCAATCCACCTGCTCCAAAGATTACTGTCCATTGTCCTGGCTGCAGCTGGGCTTCTTTAATAGCTTTGTAGGTAGTTACGCCGGCACAGGTGATAGAAGAAGCTTGGGCAGGATCGAGTCCTTCTGGAACTTTGACTGCATAATTAGCAGTTACGATACATTGCTCTGCCATCCCACCATCAACGGAATAACCAGCATTTTTTACTGTACGGCAAAGGGTTTCGCGACCAGTTGTACAGTATTCACAAGCGCCGCAGCCTTCAAAGAACCAAGCGACACTGACGCGGTCTCCGACCTTGAGGCTTTTTACATCTGGAGCAATTTCTTTGACAATACCGATACCTTCATGTCCGAGAACGCGACCCGGTACCTTGCCAAAGTCACCATGCGCGACGTGCAGGTCCGTATGGCAGACACCGCAGTATTCAATGTCAACGAGAGCTTCCCCTGTTTCAAGAGGACGAAGTTCCTTATTTTCGACGAGTTGGACATTGGTTCCTTCTGGATTTACAACAACTGCTTTCATAAGTAGTTTCCTCCTGTTATTTAGTTTTTGATTATGTTAATTATATCACAAACTCGAACAAATGGCAAACGCTTACAAATGTGAGCGAAAGTAACCTTTAAAACTATGATACGGCGGATAAGCTTCTATTTTTAAAGCTTTTGAGCATGATTGAGGTCGAGAGAAGACAAAAAAGAAAAGACAAACTCTCAAACAGAGTTTGGCTAATTGTCTACTTTTATAAAAAGAGTTTGTTGAGCTCGTGGGCGACGCCATCTTGGTCGTTAGTCAAAGATAATTGCTGGTCGGCGTAGGGCAGCAGGTCAGTATTGGCATTTTTCATGGCATAGCCAGTACCAGCAAAGGACAGCATCTCAGTATCATTTTGCTCATCACCAAAGGCAATCAGATTTTTACGATCCACATTGAGAACATTAAGCAGGTACTGAAGGGCGAAGGCTTTGTTGACCCCTTTGGGAGCACACTCGAGAATGTTGAGTGGGCCGCCCCAAGAGTTGATGGCAAGTTCATGCTGGTAAAAAGCATTCATTTCCTCTGCCAGAGCGTATTTGTCAGCTGCTCGTGTCTGCAGGAGAATGGCGTTAGGATTCTCCGTTACCAGATTAGCTTGAAACTGGTTTTCTGGTTTGAAAGCATCGATGCCAAAGAGCTTGGGATCAGCGATTTCCTCGTTGGGATTGGTGATATAGAATTTATTGCGGTATTCGCCAGCAATGAAATCCGCTTCAATCTCATCCCTACGCTTAACCATATCCAGCAGAAAGGACTTATCCAGCGTCAGCGATTTTTCAAACTCCCATTTCTTTTCTGGAATGTGAGTCAAAGAGCCATTGAAGTTGATCATGGGCGTATTGAGCTCTAATTCTTTATAATATTTCAAAGCCATGCGGTAGGGCCGGCCTGTTGTGATAATGACCTTGTGGCCCTTTTGGGAAATTTTTTTGATGGTTTCTTTGGTGAAGTCAGACAAATTGCTGTTAGAATCAAGCAAGGTTCCGTCCAAGTCCACAGCGATTACTTTTTTTGTCATGTGAGTCTCTTTTCAGTGATAATACAGACTATTATAACAGAATTCAGTGTAAATAACACGACTTATGTTATAATGGTGCTCTAATCAGTCACAATTATGACACACCAAGGAGGAGCTTTTCGTATGCGTAAACCGATCATGATTCATGCTCTTTTTCTGATGATTGCCTTTTTTATCTATATCCAATCTCTAAATGGCGGTCCGACCTATCTCATCTGGAATATGACCTTGACCTTAATTAGCTATGATGCAGCTGTCTTGACACTTTTATTCAAGAAGCAGAAATGGATTTATCCTCTTCTTTTCCTACTGTGGTTGCTTTTCTTCCCTAACACTTTCTATATGATTACAGATTTGATTCACATGACTTGGGTGGCAGATGTTCTGAGTAAGCCTAGTGTTTTCCTGCTCTTTTTAGCTTTTGTTTCCAGTATTTTATTCGGGATTTTCTGTGGGATGGAGAGCTGGTATGTCATCAAGGAAGGCTGGAAGCTTAACTGGTATTTGGATCTATTGCTGACGGCAGCTCTGTCTGTTGTGTCCAGTCTGGCTATCTATATAGGACGTTATGATCGCCTCAATAGCTGGGATTTATTGCTTCATCCACAGCTGGTTATACAGAAGCTTTTGCAAACTTTGCAGCCTAATCGTCTGCCTTTCATTATTGGTTTTGCCTTTTTACAGTTTATGAGTTTGGTATTTCTGATGAGAGATAATAAAAAATAAGAATAGCGAGACATTCATCTTGAAAAAGTGAATGTTTTTTATTATAATCTAAGTTATCGTTCGCAAATAAACGAAATTCAATCTTTTTTCTTTTTTGTTGAACTAGATATTAGAAATTTTACTCAAAAGGAGATTTATTGAAAAATGGATAAATTTTTCAAACTGACCGAAAAAGGGACAGATGTCCGGACAGAAGTTTTGGCGGGTCTGACGACTTTCTTTGCCATGTCCTACATTTTATTTGTCAATCCGGCCATGCTGGCTCAGACAGGTATGCCCAAGCAGGGTGTTTTTCTAGCTACGATTATCGGGGCTGTTGCCGGCACCTTGATGATGGCCTTCTTTGCCAACCTGCCTTATGCGCAGGCGCCGGGTATGGGGTTGAATGCCTTTTTCACTTTTACGGTCGTCTTTGCCTTGGGCTACACTTGGCAGGAAGCCTTGGCTATGGTCTTTATCTGCGGAATTATTTCGCTTATTATCACTTTGACCAAGGTGCGTAAGATGATCATTGAGTCAATTCCAGGCTCCTTGCGAGCAGCTATTTCAGCAGGGATTGGAGTCTTTCTGGCTTATGTAGGTATTAAAAATGCTGGCTTGCTCAAGTTTTCAATCGATCCGGGAAACTATACAGTAGCTGGCAAGGGAGCAGATAAAGCTGCAGCGGCTATTACGGCTAATTCAGCAGCAACTCCAGGCCTGGTAGACTTTAACAATCCAGCGGTCCTAGTAGCCCTAGTTGGTTTGGCCATCACAATCTTCTTTATCGTGAAAAATATCAAGGGTGGTGTTATCCTATCCATTCTAGTCACGACAGTTGTGGCTATTCTGGTTGGCTTGGTTGATTTGTCATCTATTGATTTTGGGCAGAATAACATTGGTACTGCTGTTAATGAACTGGGGCAGATTTTTGGGGTGGCAGTAGGTCCGAAAGGTCTGGGTGCCCTTTTAGCAGATTCAGCTCGCTGGCCTCAGACATTTATGGCTATTCTAGCTTTTTCATTGACAGATATTTTTGATACCATTGGTACCTTAATCGGTACAGGCGAAAAGGTCGGGATTGTGGCGACTTCTGGGGAAAACCATGAATCAGAAGGCTTGGATAAGGCGCTTTACTCGGACCTCATCGGAACCTCTATTGGCGCCATTGCTGGAACCTCTAACGTGACGACTTATGTGGAGTCTGCAGCTGGTATCGGAGCTGGGGGCCGAACAGGTCTGACAGCCTTGGTCGTAGCCATCTGCTTTGCGGTATCAAGCTTCTTTAGCCCACTCTTGGCTATTGTTCCTAATGCTGCAACTGCACCGATTCTCATTATCGTGGGGATTATGATGCTGGCTAGCTTAAAAAATATCCATTGGGATGATATGACAGAAGCCATTCCAGCTTTCTTTACTTCTATTTTTATGGGATTTGCCTATTCTATCACTCACGGGATAGCAGCTGGGTTTATTACCTACACCTTGGTCAAAATCTTCAAAGGTCAAGCTAAGGATGTGCATTCTATGATTTGGATTTTGGATTTTCTCTTTATTTTGAATTTCGTAAATTTGGCTTTAAATTAGGTCTAAACATTGCTGGATTTCCTTGTGTCTAGTAAAGTTTGGATAGCTTATATTTTCAGTATAAAAAATCAACTTTTCCTGGCTGATTTTTCTTTTGCAAAATTAAGCAGAAAAAATTTTTTTCTGGTATAATAAGAGAATGTTTAGTCATAATGAGGAAGAATTAATCCAGCAGGGTCAGCGTCTGGGCAAATTGCTTCAGGCAGGGGACGTACTGGTTTTAACGGGAAATTTAGGAGCAGGGAAGACAACCTTTACTAAGGGTCTGGCTCTAGGTTTGGGCATCAGTCAGATGATTAAAAGTCCAACCTATACCATTGTTCGGGAATACGAGGGGCGCTTGCCGCTCTATCATCTGGATGTCTACCGCATCGGAGGCGATCCAGATTCCATTGATTTGGATGACTTTCTCTTCGGGGAGGGTGTGACGGTCATTGAATGGGGAGAGCTGCTAGGAGAAAATCTACCTGAAGACTATCTCAAATTAAGCCTCTTGAAAAAGGAAGACGGGCGTGAATTGGTTTTTGAAGCCAAAGGAAAGCGAGCCCAAGAGTTGCTTGAGGAACTGCAGAATGACTGAATATGAATTATGCTTGCGAGAAGCGGAAAAAACAGATGCTGCTGATCTGATTGCCTTCCTCAATCAGGTCGGGTCTGAGTCAGATTATATGACGCTGGATGAGGCTGGAATCTTGATGAATCAAGAGGAGATGGCTTCATTCATTGAGCATCAGGCTGCTTCCAGTAATCAGCTTTATCTGTTGGCGCTTTTGAATGGTAAGATTGCTGGCCTTGTCAGCATCACAGCTGATTTCCATGAGCGAATTCGCCATATTGGTCAAGTCTTTGTTGTAGTGAAGAAAGCTTTCTGGAACCAAGGACTGGGACGCATATTGCTGGAAGAGGCATTGACTTGGGCAGAAGATTCTCAAGTTATTAGACGTTTGGAATTGAGCGTTCAGGTTAGAAATGAACGAGCAGTTCACCTCTATAAAGATTTAGGATTTGAAATTGAAGGCTTACAAAAAAGAGGAGCCTATTTAAAAGAAGGGATATTTCTTGATGTTTACCTGATGGGTAAGCTGATAGACTAAAAAAGATATGTTTAAAAAGATTATAATGATGTTTCTCAGTCTCCTTGTCGTAACGACAGCTGGTATCGGTACTTATGCTTGGACGATTTATGGTCAGTCAACAGATGAACTGTCCAAGACTTATAAGGGTTTGGGAAATGAGACAGATGTTATTTCTGCAACTAAGCCCATGACTATCTTGCTGATGGGTGTAGATACAGGGAGCGGATCCCGCGAGGATACTTGGGTCGGGAACAGCGATACCATGATTCTCCTGAGTGTCAATCCTAAGACCAAGAAAACAGTCATGATGAGTTTGGAACGTGATATTCTGACTCAGATTGACGAAAACGGTCAGACAGTTGAAGCCAAGCTGAATGCCGCCTATGCGACAGGCGGAGCAGAGTTAGCCATTTCGACTATTGAGGGCTTGATGAATATCCACATCGACCGCTATGTGATGATTAATATGCAGGGCTTGGTTCAGTTAGTAGATGCAGTAGGTGGTATTGAGGTCAATAATACCTTTGACTTCCCAATTTCTATTGAAGATAATGAGCCTGAGTATACTGCCAAGGTGGAACCTGGCAAGCAAAAAATCAATGGTGATCAAGCGCTGGTATATGCTCGCATGCGCTATCAGGATCCAGATAGCGACTATGGCCGCCAAAAGCGTCAACGTGAAGTAATTGAGAAAGTGGTTGAAAAAGTTCTTAGTCTCAACAGTCTCAGCCGTTATCAGACTATTTTAAAAGCTGTCAGCAACAATATGCAGACTAATATCGCGCTTGATTCAAAAAGCATTCCTCAATTGTTAGGCTATAAAGACGCCTTTAAAAACATTAAGTCTGAGCAGCTGCGTGGAGAAGATGCGACCTTGCCTGATGGTGGAAGCTATCAGCTAGTGACGTCAGAGCATCTGCTGAGCATGCAGAATCTAATCCGCAAGTCTCTGGGCTTGGACACAGTTAAGAGTCTGAAGACCAATGCTGTTCTCTATGAAGATATTATGGGCGGCAACAGTCTAAGAAGCAGCAATAGCAGCAGTACATCTAGCAGCACAGAAAGCTATAGCAGTTACCAGAATTCTTATAGTCAGCCTACTTATAATAATGGTTATGAGAATTATTCTTATCCGACGACAGATACAACAGTTGGAACTACGAATACGACTCAGGTTGCTCCAGCAGCTTCCTCTGCCCCAGCTACAGATGTCAGTGTCAGCACCCCACAAAGTCAGCCAGTAGTCAATGCGACTACAGAGTAAAAAGTTAAATATAAAAAGAGACCGGGACAAAATGTCTCGGCCTCTTTTGGTAATGACAGGAGGTTCTTGACGCGGTAGCGGATTGGAGTTTTTGTTTCCCTATCAACCACCTTTTCTCTATCAAGACTCGTACTTTTCCCAGATGTCTTTGACTTGCTGGATCTGCACTTGAGCTTGGTTTTCAAGGACTTTATATTTATAAGTAAGTTCTTGAGCGATGTCTTTGACTTGCTCTTTTTGCTCTTGAATGATGGCAATATTTCGTTGAATATTGGCTAGACTGTCCTTTACTTTGTCTAGACTATCTGTTGTTTCAATGATTTCTTCTTGAATTTTTTGACGGTTTTCGACCAGTTTGTAACTGGCTGCTGCGGCACCGATAAATAGGAAAATATTTGAAAGTTTCATATTCCCTCCTTAAGCTTGTGCAATCTTTTCAGCTAATTCGGCCAGAGCTGGAAAGTCTGGTTCGTGGGCTGCGAAAGTTATCTTGAGGTCATCTGCATCACTGTAGCGCGGTGCCAAATGCACATGGGTATGAAAGACAGTCTGTCCAGCAATTTCTTCGTTGTTGTTGATGATATTCATACCGGCTGCACCTGTGGCTTTCATCACCTTTCGAGCAATGTCAGGTACGCGAGCGAAGAGCTGACTGGTGCTGTCGGCATCCATATCCAGAACATTTCGGAAATGCTCTTTAGGGACAACCAAGGTATGACCTGGTGTTACCTGGGAAATATCCAGAAAAGCAAGGACTTTCTCGTCTTCATAGACTTTAGAAGAAGGGATTTCTCCAGCAATAATTTTACAAAAAATACAATCAGCCATAAATGGTACCTCTATTCGCTAGATTTTGTTATAATATAAGAACCATTATACCAGAATTCGGAGAAAATATGTTAGAAATCAAAGAGCTTACGGGCGGCTATGTTAATATCCCGGTTTTAAAGGATGTCAGCTTTGAAGTGGGCAATGGCCAGCTGGTTGGTCTGATTGGTCTCAACGGTGCGGGCAAGTCCACGACTATCAATGAGATTATTGGTCTTCTGACGCCTTATAAGGGGCAAATTCAGATTGATGGACTGGAGCTGCGGACTAATCCCAGTGATTACCGCAAGAAGATCGGTTTTATTCCGGAAACGCCTAGTCTTTACGAAGAATTGACCCTGCGCGAGCACATTGAGACGGTAGCTATGGCTTACGACATTGAGCAGGAGACAGCTTTTAAGCGTGTGGATAAGCTATTGGAAATGTTCCGACTCAAGGAAAAACTGGATTGGTTCCCTGTTCACTTTTCAAAAGGGATGAAGCAAAAAGTGATGATTATCTGTGCTTTTGTAGTTGATCCCAGCCTTTTTATCGTAGATGAGCCTTTTTTAGGTCTGGATCCGGTAGCTATTGCAGACCTTATCCAGCTCTTGGAGGAGGAAAAGAAGAAGGGCAAGTCCATTCTGATGAGCACCCATGTTTTGGACTCTGCTGAGAAGATGTGCGATAGTTTTGTAATTCTGCACAAGGGTCAAGTGCGGGCCAAGGGCAGCTTGACTGAGTTGCGTGCTCAATTTCAAATGCCGGATGCTAGCCTGAATGACATCTATCTAGCCCTGACAGAAGAGGCAGCGCTATGAAAGAATTATTTGCCAAACGAAAGCAGGATTTTCGTCAGCAGTGTCTGAAATACCTGCGCTATGTTTTTAATGATCATTTCGTACTCTTTCTGCTGATTTTTATGGGATTTTTAGGTGTTCAGTACAGTCAGCTTTTGCGGCATTTTCCGACCAATCACCTACCCATTATTGCTAGTCTGGTTATTCTATCGCTCTTTATCCTGCCCTTTGGACGGATTGCGACCTATCTGGAAAAGCCGGATGCTCTCTTTCTCTTGGTCAGAGAAGCAGAAGTCAAGTCTTTCATCAAAGGACAGATTCTACGTTCTTATCTCTTGTACGCAGTCTTACAGACTGGGCTATTGCTACTGTTAGCTCCGCTTTTTCTGGCTCTGGGATTGCCTGTTTGGGGCTTCGGGCTTTACTGCCTCTTTATGCTAGTCTTAAAATGGTTTTTGTTTCAGGCTAAGGCCAAGAAGTTCTTTACTAAAAATGGCCTAGATTGGCAGGCGCTGGTGGCTTATGAAGCAGCCCGAAAGCAGATGATTCTGCGCTTCTTTGCTCTCTTTACCAATGTTAAAGGCATTTCAAACAGTGTCAAGCGCCGGGCTTATCTGGATGGTTTGACGAGACTTGTGGGCAAGCAGCATGGCAAGACCTGGCAGAATCTCTTTTTGCGCTCTTACTTGCGAAATGGAGACTTCTTTGCTCTGACCTTGAGACTGCTCTTTTTGGCTCTTTTGGCCTTGGTTTTTGTCAGTCAAACTTGGATTGCTGCAGCTTTTGCGGTCTTGTTCAATTACCTCTTAGTCTTCCAGCTGACAGCCTTGTATGAAGCTTTTGACTATCAGTTTTTGACCCAGCTTTTTCCGATAGAAAGAGGGGAAAAGCTTAAGGGAACCAGACAAATTATTACTTCGATTGGCATCAGCGTTCTCTTGGCTGAAGTGCTGACTGCTCTGCTATTTTTCCAAGACAAGACAGCAGTGCTGGCCATGCTGGGAGCGACTGCCCTACTCTATCTGTTCTATCTGCCGTTTAAGTTACGGAGATTGGTTGACTAAAAGAGGTAAAACTAGTAAAATGATAAAGAAACTTTTTACGGAGGGGAAATATGGACTTGGTTGATAACGAGCTGACCCTGACACCGATAGCTGGTAAGAGCGGAAAGGCCTATATGGGGACTTATCCGGACGGGGGACGCGTTTTCGTCAAGATGAATACAACCCCTATCTTAGCAGGCTTAGCTCGAGAACAAATCGCACCGCAGCTTTTGTGGAGCCGCCGGATGCCGGACGGCAACGTAATGAGCGGGCAGGAGTGGCTTTCAGGCACTATTCTGACCCCAAATGATATGTCCAAAAAGCAGGTCATCAACATTTTGACACGGCTGCATCGCTCGCGCCCATTGATGACGCAGCTGACCAAGCTGGGCTATACTTTGGAAATGCCAACTGATTTGCTGAATGCCTGGCTCAATCAAGTGCCGCTTGCTTTGAGGAATAATCAATATCTGCAATCAGTTATCCGCGACCTACGCCAGACAGTACCAGCCTTTCGTGAGGACTACGCGACCATCGTTCACGGAGATGTGCGCCACAGCAACTGGGTAGAGACCGACAGCGGGCTTATTTACTTGGTGGATTGGGATTCTGTGCGCCTGACAGACAGGATGATGGATGTAGCACATATTTTAAGCCATTATGTGCCTGATTCAGGTTGGCAAGAGTGGCTGAGTGCTTATGGCTATAAGTATAATCAGACTGTTTTCAATAAGCTATACTGGTTTGGTCAGTATTCTTATCTGATGCAGATTGCCAAATACTATGAAAACAATGATTTAGAAAATGTGAACCGGGAGATTTACGCATTACGAAACTTCCGTTCCAAATACGGAAGAGGACAATGAGAGTAAGGAATCGTAAGGGAGCGACGGAACTGCTAGAGGCGCATCCCCAGTATGTGATTTTAAATCCGGCAGACGCCAAGGGCAGATGGCAGGAGATTTTTGGCAATGACCATCCCATTCATGTAGAGGTTGGCAGCGGTAAAGGAGCTTTTGTATCCGGTATGGCCAAGGCCAATCCTGAGATCAACTACATCGGGATTGATATTCAGAAATCGGTTCTCAGCTATGCCTTGGACAAGGTGCTAGCAACGGATGTGCCCAATATCAAGCTTCTATGGGTGGACGGTTCGGATCTGACTGATTATTTTGAAGAGGGCGAGATTGACCGCCTCTATCTGAACTTCTCGGATCCTTGGCCCAAGAAACGTCATGAAAAGCGCCGTCTGACCTATCAGTCCTTTCTGGCGACCTATCAGCAGATTTTGCCAGAAAATGGAGAAATCCACTTCAAAACGGACAACCGTGGCCTTTTTGAATATAGCCTAGTAAGCTTTTCTCAGTATGGTATGAAGTTAAAGGGTGTGTGGTTGGATTTGCATGCCAGCGACTTCGAGGACAATGTCCTGACTGAGTATGAGCAGAAATTTGCTAACAAAGGACAAGTTATCTACCGGGTGGAAGCAGCGTTTGAATAAGAAAAAGTCTTTGAGGAAATACTCCTTGAAGACTTTATTATTAGGAAAGAATTTTGCTTAAAAATAAGAGTATTTTAAGTAGCATTCTGTCTTTAAAAGCTTGTAAGACACATTTCCCTTGCATTCTGGGACTTGTCGTGCTATAATACTAGTAATGAATAAGGAAAGAGAGGCGAGGAAGTATCTTCGCCTCTTATCTGTGAGGAGGTGTCGTCATATCGCAACGATTGTTGAATTGGTGAGGGAGGTTATTGAACCAGCCATTTTGGCCCCCTATGAATTAGTCGATATTGAGTACGGAAAGATGGGCGGGGACTACGTTCTCAGTGTCTTTGTAGATAAGCCTGAGGGCATTACGGTCAATGATACAGCGGATTTGACGGATATTATCAGTCCGCTCTTGGATCAAATCAAGCCAGATCCCTTCCCAGAACAGTATTTTCTGGAAGTGACCAGTCCTGGCTTGGAGCGCCCGCTCAAGACCAAGGAACAGCTGGCCGATGCAGTCGGAAGCTATATCCATGTCAGTCTCTATAAGGCTGTTGACAAGCAGAAAGCCTTTGAAGGCACCTTGCTGAGCTTTGAAGAGGATGTTCTGCACATGGAATATCTGGACAAGACTCGCAGAAAAGAAGTCGAAATTCCCTACAGTCTGGTTTCCAAAGCCAGATTAGCCGTTAAGTTTTAGCCGCAGAAGCAATATAGAAAAGAAAGGAACACTTTTGTTTCGGCAAAAGTCACATGAAAATGAGTAAAGAAATGCTAGAGGCCTTCCGTATTTTGGAAGAAGACAAAGGAATCAAGAAAGAAGATATCATTGACGCAGTGACTGAGTCACTCCGCTCAGCCTATCGTCGTCGCTATGGTCAGGCAGACAGCGCAGCTATTGAGTTTGACGAAAAGTCAGGAGATTTCCGTGTCTATACTGTTCGCGAAGTCGTGGACGAGGTCTTTGACAGCCGTTTGGAAATCAGTCTCAAAGATGCCTTGGCTATCAGTTCAGCCTATGAGTTGGGAGATAAGATCAAGTTTGAAGAAGCGCCAGCTGAATTTGGCCGGGTCGCTGCTCAGTCTGCTAAGCAAACCATCATGGAAAAGATGCGCAAACAAACTCGTGCTATCACTTACAATACCTACAAAGAACATGAAAATGAAATCATGTCAGGAACGGTGGAGCGCTTTGACAATCGCTTTATCTATGTCAATCTTGGCAGCATTGAAGCACAATTATCGAAGCAAGACCAGATTCCTGGTGAGGTCTTTGCCTCTCACGATCGTATCGAAGTCTTTGTCTATAAGGTAGAAGACAATCCTCGCGGTGTCAATGTCTTTGTTAGCCGCAGCCATCCAGAAATGATTAAGCGCTTGATGGAGCAGGAAATCCCAGAAGTCTATGACGGAACTGTAGAAATCATGAGCGTGTCACGGGAAGCTGGCGATCGGACCAAGGTAGCGGTTCGCAGCCACAATCCTAATGTGGATGCCATCGGTACAATCGTCGGACGCGGTGGAGCTAATATCAAGAAAATTACGAGCAAGTTCCATCCTGCCAAATACGATCCCAAGAGTGGCCGTATGGTGCCGACTGAAGAAAATATCGATGTCATCGAGTGGGTAGCAGATCCAGCTGAATTTATCTACAACGCTATTGCTCCTGCAGAGGTTGACCAAGTTATCTTTAACCAAGAAGATAACAAGCGGGCTTTGGTTGTTGTACCGGACAACAAGCTTTCTCTGGCTATCGGCCGTCGCGGACAGAACGTACGCTTGGCAGCTCATTTGACAGGCTTTAGAATCGATATCAAGTCTGCCACAGAGTTTGAAGAAATGGAAGCAGCCAATGAACTGGGCGGATTTGCTCAGGAAGCTGAAGAAATTCTTGCGGATGCAGATGTTTTGGAGACAGAAGTTTCAGCAGCAGAAGCAACAGACTTTGACGCAGCTGCAGAGGAAACTGTACTAGAAACAGCTGGTTTAGAAAGCGAAGCTGAAGAACTAGATTAAGGGGGCTGGAATGGCAAAAACAAGAAAAATCCCTTTAAGAAAATCAGTGGTCTCCAACGAAGTGATTGACAAGCGTGATTTGCTGCGGATTGTCAAGAACAAGGAAGGTCAAGTCTTTATCGATCCGACAGGCAAGGCCAACGGCCGTGGAGCCTATATCAAGCTGGATAATCAAGAAGCCCTTCAAGCTAAGAAGAAGCGGGTCTTTAACCGCAGCTTTAGTATGGAAGTGGATGAGGCTTTCTATGATGAGTTAATCGCTTATGTTGATCATAAGGTCAAAAGAAGAGAGTTAGGTCTTGAATAAAGAGAAACTTGCAAATTTGCTGGGACTGGCTCAGCGGGCTGGCCGCATCATTTCTGGTGAGGAGCTGACCGTTAAGTCTATCCAGGAGGGAAAAGCACATCTGGTCTTTTTGGCCCAGGATGCAGCTCCTAATCTCAGCAAGAAAATCACTGATAAAAGTCGTTACTACCAAGTAGAAGTATCAACCGTGTTTTCAACACTGGAATTAAGCTCTGCCATTGGCAAGGCCAGAAAAGTGCTCGCCGTGACAGATGCTGGTTTTACAAAGAAAATGAGGTCTCTTATGTAATAGAAGAGGAGGACAAGATTTGTCTAAAGTAAGATTGTATGAAATCGCCAAAGAACTGGGAAAAGAAAGCAAGGAGGTAGTGGCTCGTGCGAAGGAGCTGGGTCTGGATGTCAAGAGTCATTCATCCAGCGTAGAAGCTGACGCTGGTGAACGAATCAAATCCAGCTTTACGAAAAAAGCAGCCACACCTCAAGCTACTGCAGAAAAGCCTACAGCAGCTCAGCCATCACCGCAAAAAACTCCTGCCAAAGAGGCGGCGCCAGTCAAGGCAGAACAGACAGAAGCAAAAGCAGCTGCTAAGCCAGAAGCGAAAGCAGAAACGGCAGCGCCTGTCAAGCGCCCGCAAAGCCGGAACTTTAAGGCAGAGCGTGAAGCGAGAGCCAAGGAAGAGGCAGCGCGTCGGAAGCAGCAAGGCAACCGCAAACCACAAAACAAAGAGCAAGGCAAACGTGAGGACCGTGATAATCGAAATAAGAATCGCGGAAACCGCAACGACCGAGATAGGGGCAATCGTCCAAATGACCGTCGCGATAATCGTGGTCAAGATGGCCGCCGAAATGGTCAGAATCATCAAGGATTTAACGGTCAAAACCGCCAACAGCCTCAAGGACCGAAGATTGACTTTAAGGCCCGAGCAGCAGCTTTGAAAGCAGAGCAGAATGCTGAATACGCTCGCTCCAGCGAGGAACGCTTTAAGCAAGCTCAGGAAGCAAAAGAAGTTATGGAACGGCAAAACCGCCGCAAGGAGCAGCCTAAGGCAGAAGCAAGTGCACCAGTTCAGCCTGCACCAGCTCCATCTGCTCCAGCGGCGAATCCAAGTCCAGCGCCAGCCGCTGTGGATACGCGTCGTAAGAAGCAAGCTCGACCAGATAAGAAGCGCGATGATTTTGATCGCGAAGAAGAAGGTCCAAGAAAACAACAAAAGAATCGAAGCAGTCAAAATCAAGTGAGAAATCAAAGAAATAGTAATTGGAATAAAAACAAGAAAAATAAAAAAGGAAAGGGCAACAATAATCAGGCACCAAAACCTGTTACAGAACGTAAGTTCCATGAGTTGCCAACTGAATTTGAATATACAGACGGAATGACCGTTGCAGAAATTGCAAAACGGATCAAGCGCGAGCCAGCTGAAATTGTTAAGAAGCTCTTTATGATGGGCGTGATGGCAACGCAAAACCAATCTCTTGACGGCGATACTATTGAGCTCCTCATGGTGGACTACGGTATCGAAGCTAAGAAGAAGGTGGAAGTTGACACAGCTGACATTGAGCGCTTCTTCGTAGAAGAAGGTTATATCAACCAAGATGCCTTGGTAGAGCGTCCACCGGTTGTAACCATCATGGGACACGTTGACCATGGTAAAACAACCCTTTTGGATACCCTGCGTAACTCTCGCGTAGCAACAGGCGAAGCAGGTGGTATAACTCAGCACATCGGTGCTTACCAGATCGAGGAAAGCGGCAAGAAGATTACTTTCTTGGATACGCCTGGACACGCGGCCTTTACTTCTATGCGGGCCCGTGGTGCCTCTGTTACGGATATCACTATCCTGGTCGTAGCGGCTGATGACGGTGTTATGCCGCAAACGATCGAAGCTATCAACCACTCCAAGGCGGCTGATGTCCCAATCATCGTAGCCATTAACAAGATTGATAAGCCAGGTGCCAATCCTGAGCGCGTGATTGGTGAATTGGCTGAGCATGGTGTCATGTCAACAGCTTGGGGCGGAGATTCTGAATTTGTTGAAATCTCAGCGAAATTCAATCAAAATATCGACAGCTTGCTGGAAACAGTCCTCTTGGTGGCTGAAATCCAAGAACTCAAGGCAGATCCGACTGTTCGAGCGATTGGTACAGTTATCGAGGCCCGTCTGGATAAAGGAAAAGGTGCTGTCGCAACCCTTCTGGTTCAGCAGGGAACTCTGAATGTGCAGGATCCAATCGTTGTTGGAAATACCTTCGGTCGGGTTCGGGCTATGACCAATGACCTGGGCCGTCGTGTTAAGGTGGCAGGACCATCTACACCGGTTTCTATCACTGGTCTCAATGAAACTCCGATGGCTGGTGACCACTTTGCGGTCTATGAAGATGAAAAAGCTGCGCGTGCAGCCGGTGAAGAACGTGCCAAACGTGCCCTTCTCAAACAGCGTCAAGCTACTCACCGTGTCAGTCTGGAAAATCTCTTTGATACCCTCAAAGCTGGCGAAGTTAAGTCTGTCAATGTTATCATCAAGGCTGATGTGCAAGGTTCTGTAGAAGCCCTGTCTGCTTCCCTGCAGAAGATTGAAGTGGAAGGCGTTAAGATTACCATCGTCCACTCAGCGGTTGGTGCTATCAATGAATCTGACGTGACACTGGCGGAAGCTTCAAATGCTTTCATCATCGGATTTAACGTTCGTCCTACATCTCAAGCTCGCCAGCAGGCAGAAGCTGACGATGTCGAAATCCGTCTCCACAGCATTATCTACAAGGTTATCGAAGAAATGGAAGATGCCATGAAGGGAATGCTGGATCCAGAATACGAAGAAAAGATCATTGGGGAAGCTCTTATCCGCGAAACCTTCAAGGTTTCCAAGGTTGGTACTATCGGTGGATTTATGGTTATCAATGGTAAAGTTACCCGTGATTCCAAGGTTCGTGTTATCCGTGACGGCGTCGTGATTTACGATGGTGAGCTTGCCAGCCTCAAGCACTTCAAGGATGATGTTAAGGAAGTTACCAACGGCCGTGAAGGTGGACTCATGATTGATGGCTACAATGACATTCAAGTAGATGACACGATCGAAGCCTATATCATGGAAGAAATTAAGAAATAAGATAAGAAGTCCGTTAAAAACTCGCAGTGAAATCATATTTGGTGGAAGTTGATACTTCTAGTTCCACATCTTTTTCACAAAGAGTTTAGATCGAATTTCATTCATTAAAACTAAAATATAAGCTAGGCCTAGCCTAGCTTATATTGCAGAAAAGAAAAATTAGAAAGGAAATCTCATGGCAAATAATTTTCGTACAGACCGTGTGGGTATGGAAATCAAGCGCGAAGTCAATGAAATCTTGCAGAAGAAAGTTCGTGACCCGAGGGTGCAGGGAGTGACCATTACCGATGTTCAAATGCTGGGCGACCTATCCATGGCCAAGGTCTACTACACGATTATGAGCAATCTGGCCTCTGATAATCAAAAAGCTCAGACCGGTCTGGAAAAAGCGACCGGTACCATCAAGCGAGAGCTGGGTCACAATCTGAAGATGTACAAGATTCCAGATTTGACCTTTGTCAAGGACGAATCCATCGAGTATGGCAATAAGATCGACCAGATGCTGCGCGATTTAGATAAAAAGTAAAGCAGAAACTCAGCTGTCATGGCTGGGTTTTCTTGTTTTTTAATTTAATATAACAATTTTTCGTAAAAATAGGTATATACCATTTACAAATAAAAAAGAAAGAGTTATAATATAGTCAAGAAAACTCAGAGATTCAAAAGCGGAAGTTAGAAAGCAGCTATAGAAAGATGCTAGCTCTATCACAGACTTCCGCTTTGAATGGCCGAGAATATAGCATTCAAGAACAAGGGAGGCAGTCTTATGCCTACATATATCAAAGCAGATCAATTTTTCTATCCTCAGGGAATCCGTCAGGGCGGTTATTTAGAGTTGATTGACGGCAAGTTTGGCAAGTTGGTGCAGTCTGTTCCGCAGGATGCAGAAGTCATAGACTACAGCGGCTACTCGATTGCGCCGGGTCTGGTGGATACTCACATTCACGGCTTCGGCGGTGTTGATGTAATGGACAATAACATCGAAGGAACTCTTCATACCATGAGTGAGGGTCTCTTGACTACTGGTGTGACTAGCTTTTTACCAACAACCCTGACCTCATCCTATGAGCGGCTCTTAGCAGTCACTGAAAATATCGGTGCACGCTATCAAGAAGCCAGTGGGGCCAAGATTCGCGGTCTCTATTTTGAAGGGCCTTACTTCACCGAGAAGTATAAGGGTGCCCAAAATCCGGCCTATATGAAAGATCCTAGCATGGATGAGTTTCGTGCTTGGCAGAAAGCCGCAAATGGCTTGCTCAATAAGATCGCTCTCGCACCAGAGCGTGATGGCGTAGAGGAATTTGTCCGCACGCTGACTGATGAAGGCGTGACTGTTGCTCTGGGGCATTCTAACGCTACCTTTGATGAAGCCAAAACTGCGGTCGAAGCAGGTGCCAGTGTCTGGGTGCATGCATACAATGGTATGCGGGGCTTGACCCACCGGGAGCTGGGCATGGTTGGTGCCATGTACGAGTTGCCCCACACCTATGCGGAACTGATTTGTGACGGCCATCATGTGGACCCTAAGGCCTGTGACATCTTGCTCAAGCAGAAGGGACATGAAAATATTGCCCTCATTACTGACTGTATGACCGCAGGAGGTCTTGAAGATGGTGACTACATGCTAGGAGAATTTCCAGTGGTTGTGGCAGAAGGAACAGCTCGGCTCAAGTCAACGGGCAATCTAGCTGGCTCTATCCTCAAACTCAAGGACGGATTGAAAAATGTGGTCAAATGGGGCATTGCCAATCCTCATCAGGCGGTTATGATGGCTAGCCTGATTCCAGCAAAATCAGTCCATATTGATGATATCTGCGGGCAGATCAAGGAAGGCTACGATGCTGACTTTATCGTTTTAGATAAAGATTTAGAGCTGGTAGCTACTTATCTTGATGGTCAAGAACGATTCCATGTATGAGAACCGCAGGTATTTTAAATTAGTCTCCTTATATTTTTCAGAAAGAGCAGGGCAACCTGTTCTTTTTGGTTGTCAAGCTATTTGATAGCCTTCTTCTAGATTTGAATTGCTTTCTTAGGCGTGTTATAATGAAACTATAATGTAAACAGGAGTAGGCTATGAAACGAATTGATGCGAAATTTCTGATAATGGGACTTGTTTTGCTGCTGGCGGGACTGATCTTTGGACGAATCTTAATCCTTGTCGCAGGAGTTGCTTTCATTATCTATAGCTTTTTCAGTAAAGGCATGGAGCCGACTAAGGAAAATATCTTTAAACCCAAGCCAATACTGAAGAAAAAAGAAAAGAAGTGAGCAGTTCTGCTCTTGTGAACACTATAGCAGCTGCCTTGCTGAAGGCAGTAGA
This sequence comes from Streptococcus sanguinis, assembly GCF_900475275.1. Taxonomy (NCBI): domain Bacteria; kingdom Bacillati; phylum Bacillota; class Bacilli; order Lactobacillales; family Streptococcaceae; genus Streptococcus; species Streptococcus sanguinis. The sequence goes on from NZ_LS483364.1 coordinate 496,273, forward strand.
TGGAACTTGTAAAGGAGACATGAGATGAGAGAATATCTTTTGAACAATGGTGTTGGCATTCCTGTACTGGGCTTCGGTACTTGGAAGGCTCAGGATGGTGAAGAAGCCTATCAAGCGACATTAGCCGCTCTCAAGGCAGGTTATCGTCACATTGATACGGCAGCCATCTATAAGAACGAAGAGAGTGTTGGACGGGCAATCAAGGACAGCGGCATTCCGCGGGAGGAGCTCTTCGTCACGACCAAGCTTTGGAATGACATTCATACTTATGAGGAGGCTCAAGAGGCCTTTGCGGCCTCAATGGAGCGGTTGGGACTGGACTATCTGGATCTCTACCTCATCCACTGGCCGAATCCCAAACCCCTGAGGGAAAATGATGCTTGGAAAAAGCGCAATGCTGAGGTCTGGCGGGCTATGGAAGATCTTTATAATCTCGGAAAGATTCGAGCGATTGGCGTCAGCAATTTCCTGCCTCATCACTTAGAAGCCTTGCTTGAAACAGCTCGCATGACTCCTGCTGTTAATCAAATCCGCCTGGCTCCAGGTGTCTATCAGACAGAAGCGGTGAACTTCTGCCGTGAGCACGAGATTTTACTGGAAGCTTGGGGACCATTTGGTCAAGGCGAGCTCTTCCAAAATCCAGCTGTACAGGCTGTGGCAGACAAATATGGCAAGACCATTGCTCAAGTCGCGCTAGCTTGGAGCTTGCAGGAAGGCTTCCTGCCTCTACCTAAGTCGGTCACTCCGAGCCGGATTGCCAGCAATCTGGACTGCTTTGGCATTGAGCTAGATGCTGCTGATTTGGAAGTACTCAAAAATGTCAGCGGTTTGGCTGGTGGCGCACCAAATCCGGATGGGATGGATTTTTAGGTGAAAATCCGATTCTATCGAAGTTCGGATAGGCAAGCTCTGCAGTCTTACCATTTAACCGATTTGAGATTTACCAGTCATCCCAGTCAGGCTGTTGCTGACTTAGAAAATCGCTATGCTATCTTGGGCCTTGTAGAACATCAAATCGTAACTTTTCTGATCTTGGATGCTGGAGAAAAGAAGTTTACTTATGGCGGTCAGCCAGAGAGCCTGCTCCTTCGTAGCTTTTCAACGGATGAAGGCTTTCGGATGCGAGGATACGGTAGTCAGACGCTGAAGCTCTTGCCTGATTTCATAAGAGAGCATTTGCCTATGTATAAAAGCATCATCCTAGGCGTCAATGAGAGAAATCAAGTCGCTTCCTATCTCTACCGAGAGACCGGTTTTAGCAAACAGCCCCAACGTATATTAGGACCAGCCGGCTGGCAGGAAGTGTATGAATTAAAAATATAAAGCTATCCCCAGTTTAAAAAGAGCTGGGGATTTTTATCTCTACCACTAGAAGAAACTATAAAACAAACTGCTTCTATGCTATAATGAGAGATGTAAAATGAGACCAATATCCAACGAAATACTAAGATAGGGGAGTTAGATGAAGAAGACCCAAGAATTGGAAATTACACCCAACTGATTGAAAAAGGTATCGAGCCCTTGAGAGTGGGGAGATGAGAGAGAAAGGTAATCATTAAAAACTCGAAGAGTCATCTATGGCCAAATATCCAATCAGTCTAAAAGCTGAACACGAGTGTTTACTAAAGTTTTTAAGCAATTAAGTTTTCGATTAGTCCTGTTTGTAAAAAAATTCATGCTTTCTATCTGTCAGATGATGTGGATTACTATAATTTACAGGTTTTCTAAAGTTCGAATACTAGTGTTTGTTAAAATTTTAAAGCATTCTAAGCGTGAAATGCTCTGATAATCCATTTTTGAAAAGAAATAATCCCCATCTGAAGTTGAAGAAATCATCAGGTGGGGATATTTTATGTCTTTGATTTTGAAAAAGTGCTATTTCAGGGATAAAAAATGACATTTCAGGGCAGCCATACAAAAGATTTATTGTCACGTGTTATACTTAGTTCATCAAATTATTGGAGAGGTTTTATTATGACTACTAACTACACCATTCGTCCCTTGACCTATAGCAACTTTACTCACCGTGAGTTTGAAAGTTTGATGACGGATTCTCGTCAAATCATCACCGACTTCGTCAAGGCCAACAAGAGCGAAGATATGTATGGTACGCACTTGGAGCCCTTTGCGAGCAAGTTAGAAGAGTTCCAGAAACAGCTAGCCAGCGTGGAAAAGAAGCAGACCATAAGTCTGGCAGAGGTGGATAAGGAGCGGGACAGTGCTCTGGTCGGACTTTTTACCCTGCATAGGGGATTTGCTAAGATAAAGGAAGCAAAGTTTAAGGAAGCCTATGAGACGTTGGCTCCAGTCCTGACTAAGTACAAGGATATCACTAAGCATAATAACGATGTCGCAACTGCTGAGATTAAGAGCCTCCTCAAAACCCTCAAGGAAGAGCCCTACAATGCGGCAGTAACTACTCTGGGACTCTCACCGGTGATTAGCGCAGTGACGACTGCTCAGGAAGACTATGATAAGGCCGAAGTCCTAGCGCGTGCAGCTAAGTCCAGCAAAGAAGTCGGTAAGACCAAGCAGCTGCGCACGGAAATCTCTCGCACTTATGACCTCTTTATGCGCTATACCGCAGCCTCTGCAGAAGCCTATCCAGAGAAAGCCCACTTTGCCAAACTCCTCAAGGATCTCAATACTATCCGAGACAGCAAGCGCCGCTTGGCTAGTCCAAATAAGAAAACCAAACCGGAACAAGCACCGGAAGCAGCAGGATAAAGAATAATCCCTTAGAATTGTGAATTCTAGGGGATTTTTGGTGTTTTTGTGGTATAATTTTACCAGAATAGAAAACAAGATATAGAGGGTATTTTATAGTTATAAAAACAGATAATTACATTTTAAAAATTGAGGAATGAAAGGAATTATTGATATAGAGAATTTAGAATTTAAAGCGGAACAATTTAGAAAAAAATAATGATATTAATCAAATTTAATATAATAGGGGAGGTTAAGTATGGCTGACAATATTTTAATACTAGGTAACGGCTTTGATATAGCGATGGGGAGGGAGACACGATATGAGAATTTTATTGACTTTGCCAATGATTTATATCAAATAAAAGATGAAAAGTTTCAAGATTTTATAAATACTTGGAATATAGTTATTGATGAATATAAGAATAATATTTATCTAGAATGCATTAATAAATAAGGAAAAAATCTTGGTTCTAACTGGTCTAATCTTGAAATAATGTTATCTAATATTGTAGAAGCAATAATATATTTTAAAAAAAATAGAGAGGAATTATTTCTTGCTGTCGAACAAGATCCAGGGAATGAATATGATTTACTGGGAGATGTTTTCAAGGAACACGATAATTTTAATGCGAAAGCATTTATTACAGGAGCATTTGTCTCTTTTTTTGGAGATGAGTTTTGGGGAAATTCCCAAAAAGAAATTAAGTTAGAAGAATTCAATAATAAGTTTATTAAGCAATTAGACTTATTGATAGATCTCCTAGAGATATATTTGTCATATAGAGATTATGATGATTTTGAAGTGAAAAAAATAAAGCGTCAAAAGACAGCTTTGGATAGTATTGCTAATTTATCAGAATCATATGTGTTAAGTTTCAACTATACTCATACTGCAGAGAAATTATTCGGAATATCGGAAGAGAGAACTCATCACATTCATGGTGAGATTGATTTATCAAGAAAAAAATCAAAAATGAACACTATCGTCTTCGGAATTGAAGATAAGGGAAATGATGTGAATAGCGATTTAATACCGTACCAAAAATACTATCAACGAGTTGTCAAAGAAACTGGGAATAAATATGAGAAATTTTTTGAAGTAAAAACTGATTCCACTAGTGAAAAAATATTGCCTGAGAATATTATTTCTAAAAATATTATTATTTTTGGTCATTCAGTCGATCCTTTAGATAAAGAAATTTTCCAAAAATGTTTTGAAAAAACAGAAAATGCTCTATTCGAAAGTAGATTTATTTTTACATATTATGATGAATTTGCTAAACGCTCGTTGATTAAAAATTTGGCAATAATTATTGGTAAAGACAAATTAGTCGAACTTACTGGCATGGAAAAAGTTGTATTTGTGCAAAGTCAAGATGCTAAAAGAATGAAAGAAGTCCTGTTACCATGAGTTATTTTATGAGTTCATTGTAAACCATGGAATTAAAAATTCCTTGATTTTAGGGACGAATAATAAAAGGTTGGAATTTCTTATTAACTTTTTTATTTCAACACTCACTACTGTAGGTCTTGAGGAATTCGCTATTATACTGAAATTTGAATTAGCATATAAAACAAAAAAACAGATGTTTTTGATGGAGAGTGTGCTTTATTAGCTAGAGATGACGTAAATATCATTCCAAGAAGTAGTACGTTTGCTTATTTATCAATGAAAAATAGTATCTAATAAACATCCCATAACAAACCAATCAAACTGGTACATTCTGCGCTAGTTCTGATTGGTTTTTCTTATTTCCGGATTTTAAACTGTATTTGTTCTGTATTTCAAATAAATAGAGACTTGAAACTTTATCATATAGTAGTTTTTGGCTAAAACATTCGCCATTATTACGTTTTGGTTAAATTTGTTAGGATTGTATGAATTGTCAGAAAATTTTTATTATAATATGGTTTATAAATAAAGATAAGGAGACTTCTATGCAAAGACAACGATTTTCACTTCGTAAATACAAGTTCGGTTTGGCTTCTGTTCTGCTGGGAACTGCTCTGGTTTTTGGTGCTGGACAGGCTCAGGCGGATGAGCAGGCGACAGTTAGTTCGTCAGGGCAAGGTCAGCCGACTGCCGCTGTGGTATCAGCGACTGAGTCCGCTTCTCAAGAAGCTACACCTGAGAGTCAGCCGGTAACTCCAGCTGCTGTGGAGAAAGCAGCACCAGCTTCTTCTGAATCGGTAGCTTCAAGTACAGAGCAGGCGAGCCAGCCTTCTACGGCAGAGGCTAAGGAAGCAGCTGCAGCTCCTGTAGAGAAAGGAGCGACTTCCTCATCGGAAGAGGCTTCTTCAAGTGCTGAGAAGGTAACTCAGCCATCTGCCACAGAGACCAAGCCAACAGCTCCAGCTAGTCCAACTGCAGAGTCTTCGGCAGCCGCAAACTCAGACAAGCCAGCATCTAAACCTGATGCAGTAGCAGAGTCACCAACTTCTCGGGATGCTAAACCAAGCAGCATCAGTACCAATGAGATCATCAAGGTTCCTCAGACCTGGTCTCAAGGCTATAAAGGTCAAGGCCGTGTGGTAGCCATTATCGACTCAGGTCTGGATGTCCACCATGAGGTTCTGAAGATATCTGACCCGTCAAAGGCCAAGTATCAGACAGAGGCAGCTCTGGAAGAAGCTAAGAAAAAGGCTGGTATTGACTACGGGAAATGGTATAACAGCAAGGTTGTCTATGCCTATAACTATATCGACGGTGATGACAATATCAAGGAAAAGAACAGTTACTCACATGGTATGCACGTAACAGGGATTACAGCGGGAAATCCCAACAAGAAAGCTCCTAATGATGAGTATGTCTATGGTGTTGCGCCAGAAGCACAAGTTATGTTTATGCGGGTCTTCTCAGACCGTCAACGCACAACTAGCGACGCTATCTATATCAAAGCTATTGATGATGCGGTGGCTTTGGGGGCTGATACCATCAATATGAGTCTAGGTTCAGCAACAGGTTCAACGGTTGATGTCAGCCCTAGTCTGCAGGCCGCTATTGAGCGCGCTCGGGCCAAGGGGGTGAGCGTGATCATTGCGGCGGGTAATGACAACACCTTCGGAAGTGAATACTCTAAACCTCTGGTTGAAAATCCAGACTATGGTCTAGTTGGCAGTCCTTCAACAGTAGAAAGCTCTATCTCAGTCGCCTCTGTCAATAACACTGTTCTGACAGAGGAAGTCATGGAAGTGCGTGGTCTGGAAAAGAATGATAAGCTTTTGAACGGTCATTTCAGCTACTCCATGGGTGAGACAAATGCAACCTTTGAAAAGGGCAAGGAATATGAGTATGTCCATGTTGGTCTTGGCCGTGAAGAGGACTTTGCTGGTAAGGATCTGACAGGTAAGCTGGCTCTTATCCAGCGTGGTTCCTTTACCTTTGCTGAAAAAGTTAGAAATGCCATTAGCCATGGTGCTGTTGGTGCTCTGATGTACAATAATGTCGACGGAGCTAACCTAACGATGAGCCTAGACAGTGAATCTAAAAAGGTTCCGTCAGCCTTTATCAGTAAGAAATATGGAGAGGCTTTAGCAGCTGGTAACTACAAGGTGGCCTTTAATGGACTTAAGGTCAATCGGCCGCATCCAGGAGCAGGTAGTCTGTCTGACTTCTCTAGCTGGGGTGTGACGACAGATGGCTTGCTCAAGCCAGATGTGACAGCACCAGGTGGCGATATTTACTCTTCACTTAACGACAATACCTATGGCAATATGCAGGGAACCAGTATGGCTACCCCTCATGTGGCTGGTGTAGCGGCTCTGGTCAAGGAATATCTCCTTCAGCATTATCCAGACCTGACACCTGCCCAGAATGCAGATCTGGTCAAAGCTCTTATCATGTCTACAGCCAAGCTGCATGTCAACAAGGAAACAGGTGCCTATACCTCTCCGCGTCAGCAGGGTGCTGGTATCGTGGATACGGCAGCGGCGGTTTCTACTGGCCTCTATGTGACAGGGGATAACCAATATCCTAGCGTTTCCTTGGGCAATGTCCAAGACAGCTTCACCTTTGATGTTACGGTTCATAATATCACGGATAAGGATCGGACACTGAAGATGATTGTCAATACCAACACGGATGCGGTCAAGGATGGCTACTTTACCCTGACACCTCGCAAACTAACTGAAACGGTCTGGCCAGAAGTTACTGTCAAGGCTCACAGCAGCCAAAAAGTGACGGTCAAGGTAAATACTGCTAAGTTTGCGGAAGAGTTAATCAAGCAGATGCCGAACGGCTATTTCTTAGAAGGCTTTGTCCGCTTTGTCGATCCAGCAGATGACGGCGATGTGGTTAGTCTGCCATTTATGGGCTTCCGTGGGCAATTCCAAGATCTGCCAGCTGTAGAAAGACCAATCTATGATCTGGTCCAAGAAGGCAAGTCAGGCTTCTATTACCCAGTGCCAGAGGACAAGAGTATCCTGTCTGATGACAATGTCTCTTCCCTTGTGACAGAGTCAAATGATACACTCTACTCTACCGGTCGAACAGCTGCTCGCAGCTCAATTGTACTGGGAACTGCAGAAAATGCGGATGGTAAGCATGTGCTGCAGCTGGGAGCGGATGGCAAGATTCGTCTGGCCTTCTCACCTAATGGTGATGGCAATCAGGACAGCATCCAGTATCGGACAGTTCTCTATCGTAATATCAATAATCTGACAGCTAGTGTCTATACGGCAGATGATAAGGACTATCGCTTCCCAATCTGGCAGAGCAGCACGATTAGAGAAAGCCGCAAGAACTATTATAGTGGTCGGTCAGACAATCCTAAGTCCTACCTACTAGAAGATACATACTGGGATGGTCGTGATAGCAAGGGTGAGAAGCTGGAAGATGGCCTCTATACCTATGTGGTTCGCTATACGCCAGATGTACCAGGTGCTAAAGAGCAGCAGATTACCTTTAACCTGCAGATTGATAATCAGAAGCCTTTGATTAGCTCAGGCTATATCAGTACCAAGGATGGTGCGGAAACCTTTACGGCTCGTAAGCCAAAAGATGTTGGCAACGGCGGTATTTTGAGAGAACAGGTCTTCTATCTGCAAGCAGATGAAAAAGGGAAAGAGACCTATAAAGACGTGGATGATTTTGGCATTGAGCGTGATTACGAGCGTCGAGTTTACATCTCAGCCAATGCGGATGGCAGCTACACCTTGCCAAAAGGAGTGGACAAGTCTAAGATCTTCTATGTGGTAGAGGACTATGCGGGTAACCGTGATGCCATAGCTTTGTCAGAGCTAGTCAGTGCTGAAAATGACGGGCGTATCCGTGTCGCTCTGGTGGATGCCAATACGCGTCAAGATGTGCATTCGACCTTTGTCTATCGAATCAAGGATAGCAAGGGCAAGTATGTCGAACTGGACAAGGGCAAGCAAATCAATGCTCTGCCGTTTGGCCGCTACACAGCTGAGATCTTTACTTATGATAAGGATGAGCTTCGTTTCTACAGTGCTCTGACTCAGGAGTTTGAGCTGACAGCCCAGGATAGTTTTAAGACGATTGAGTTTCTAGTCAAGAAGCTGGTCTTTGCACCGGTCAGCGTTGCCTTTGATCAAGCTGTTCCGAAGAATACCCAAGTGGTTCTCAAGAATAACAATGGTGATGCTTATACGCTTCCAGCAGAACTGTTTGGCAAGCATGCCTTCGGAAGATCCGTAGCAGCTGGATTCTACTCTGTCTTTGTCAACCTACCGACTGGCTATGAGCTCTGGGAAAATGAGCCAACTATTGAGGTCAAAGAAGGCCAGAATAATCTGCTGAAGCTGGGAGTTATCGTCAAGTCAGGCTTGCTGGCAGCTGTCAATCAGCAGTCTAGTCTGGTCGGCACTGCTCAGTATTACAATGCTTCTGCAGCGAAGCGCACAGCCTACGACCAAGCCTATCAAGCAGCCAAGGAAGCTTTGACAAGCAAACTGACCCAAGCGCAAGTTGATTCCGTAAGAGGTAAGCTAGAAACAGCATCTGCTAATCTAGACGGCAAGGACTCTGATATTGCTGCGGTTAAGGCGGCTGTGGAAGCTTATGCAACAACCACTAAGACAGGTGCTTATGCCAATGCTAAGGATAGAACTCGCCGCGCTTATGACAAGGCCTTCCAAGCAGTGGCTCTGCTCTTGGTGCAGGATAAGGTGACCCAGGAGCAAATTGATACAGCTCTAGCTCAGCTGACTACAGCAGAGAAGAAGTTGGATGGCAAGGCGACTAACTTTACCAATCTCAAGAAGCTAGTTGATGATGAGGTGCATTACCAAGCCATCAGCAATAAGTTTATCTATGCGACTGATGCGGTGAAGGCAGCTTATCTAGAGGCCTATGCAGAGGCTAAGGCAGTATTGGCGGATCCAGGTGCCAGCCAGGAAGATGTCAAAGCAGCTATTGCCAACCTCAGAGAGGCAAAAAGAAAACTCGATGGCAGAAAGCCAAGAGTTGTGAGACCGAAAAAAACTAAACAAGTCTAATTGGTTTAGATTAGTTAAAATCCCTTAAGTTGAAACTTGAGGGATTTTTCGATAAGTATTTTACATTGGCTCTATTTTCTGCTATAATCTTTTTTAGAAAGAATTCTCATTGTCTACTTTTTAGCGAGTTCGGGATAGTGTGAGCCGGATAGGGAAGCAGTGCAGATGGCGCTTTCGGATATAATTTCAAAAGTAATGAAGTAATAAATTAGGGTGGAACCGCGTCTTGACGCCCCTAGGTGAATAGCCTAGGACTGTCGGATGTGGTTCTTTTGCGTACTGAGTCTATTGTTCGAAAGAAAGGAGATTCGTGGAGAACCTTTATCTTGTAAAAGACGAGAACCAATTAGCAGCTTTTCGAGATTTCGTCGCAAAGAATGCCGCAAAGTTGCAGGGTTATCTAGCTTTTTTAAAAGACGAGTTTGCGGTTTATGACTTGCCGCAAGCCATCATTTGGTCCGATTTTGATTCTGCTACACAGATCATTCGGGAAATTCCTTTACCAGCCTATACAAATGACAGGCGGATGGTTATGACTCCCGAGTTGACGGTTTGGAAAGATTTGTATCTCCTTCAGTTGGAGAATTACGAGACCTCTCACCAAACTCAAGCAATAGAAAGCCACTATCAGTCTTTGTCGGGGAATTCCCTCTTGCAGATTGTAGGCCATGAGTTGGCTCATTGGTCAGAGCATTTTTTAGATGACTTTGATGGATACGGTGCCTATATCTGGTTTGAAGAAGGTATGGCTGAGTATATTAGTCGCAAGTATTTCTTTACAGATGAGGAATTTCGAGTGGAAAAAGCATGTAATCAGTCTCTCGTAAAGCTCTTTCAGAAAAAGCACGGTTGGCATTCATTGAATGATTTCGGTACTTCAACTTATCAAGGGAATTATGCTAGTATTTTTTACGAATACTGGCGCAGTTTTTTGACAGTTGACAAGTTAGTAGAAAATCTAGGCAGTGTGCAAGCGGTCTTTAATTCTTATCATCGTTGGGCAAATACAGATAAAACACTTACCTTGTTGGATTGGTTCATAGAACAGAAAATAATAGACAAAGAGATATAAACAAACAAAAGGAGTAACAAATGTCTAAGAAGTTAACATTTCACCTCGCTAAAGTCAATTGCGAACCTAAAGGTTCGATTGGCTAACGACAACCGTTATGGGGCGGTTTGTCTAAGCGATGTACTAGCTTTTCAAAAGGGAAGTAATTGTTCCCTTTTGAACGCTTCGCAAGAATCTCAAGAAACAAAAGGAGTAACAAATGTCTAAAAAGTTAACATTTCAAGAAATTATCTTGACTTTACAGCAGTTCTGGAATGACCAAGGCTGTATGCTCATGCAGGCTTATGATAATGAAAAGGGGGCGGGAACGATGAGTCCCTATACTTTCCTGCGGGCTATTGGGCCAGAGCCGTGGAATGCGGCCTATGTAGAGCCGTCTCGCCGGCCGGCAGATGGTCGTTATGGGGAAAATCCTAACCGTCTTTATCAGCACCATCAATTTCAGGTAGTCATGAAGCCGTCTCCAAGCAATATCCAAGAACTTTATTTGCAGTCTTTGGAGCTCTTGGGCATCAATCCGCTGGAGCACGACATCCGCTTTGTTGAGGATAACTGGGAAAACCCGTCAACTGGCTCTGCTGGTCTGGGCTGGGAAGTTTGGCTGGATGGAATGGAAATCACGCAGTTCACTTACTTCCAGCAGGTCGGAGGTCTGCCAACTCATCCGGTGACTGCTGAGGTGACTTATGGTCTGGAGCGTCTGGCTTCTTATATCCAAGAAGTGGACTCAGTCTATGACATTGAGTGGGCTGATGGCGTTAAGTACGGTGAAATTTTCACGCATCCTGAGTATGAGCATTCCAAGTACAGCTTTGAGGTCAGCGACCAAGACTTGCTCTTGGGGAATTTTGAGAAGTTTGAAGCGGAAGCTAAGCGCTGTCTGGACGAGCATCTGGTGCACCCAGCCTATGACTATGTTCTCAAATGCTCGCATACCTTTAACCTCTTGGATGCACGTGGAGCTGTATCTGTGACAGAGCGGGCTGGTTATATCGCCCGTATTCGTAATCTGGCCCGTGTCGTGGCCAAGACCTTTGTGGCTGAGCGCAAGCGTCTGGGTTATCCGCTTTTGGATGCAGAGACTCGCGAGAAACTCTTGGCAGAGGAGGGGGAATAATCATGGAGGAACTGTTAAAGGTTGAATTGGAGGGCTTTCCTGGAACCCTTGATGATCATAGGATGGGGATAAATTTTAAAACATGTCTATCTCAAAAGATTGGGAATGCAGAATCAATATTGTATTGTAACTTCTCTCATTTTTCTAATAACAATGAATACGATTATTGTGGATTATTGTTTCAATTAGGAATTTCTTGTGTAGGGCTATCAGAGGAAGAATCAACGCGAAAATGTGATGAAATTTTGCAACAGATAAAATCTCTTAAAGATTTTTTGATTACTGTCCCCACACTGGAAGGTGCATATTCTAAAAGGGTTAAATCTATTGTCGAAGTCGAAATAGAATATTAAATAGTTCACTAAATATTAGAAAAAAATAAAGGAATAATCATGGTAAAAAATTTATTAGTTGAATTAGGCTTGGAGGAAATGCCAGCCTATGTCGTGACACCTAGCATGAAGCAGCTGCGCGACAAGATGGGAGCTTTCCTGACAGACCATCGTCTGACCTTTGAGAAAATTGAAATGTTCTCCACACCGCGTCGTCTGGCGGTGCGCGTGGTTGGCTTGGCGGACAAGCAGTCTGATTTGACAGAAGATTTCAAAGGCCCTTCTAAGAAAATTGCTCTGGACGCTGACGGCAACTTTACCAAGGCTGCTCAAGGCTTTGTTCGTGGCAAGGGATTGACAGTTGGGGACATTACTTTCCGTGAAATCAAGGGGGAAGAATACGTCTATGTGACCAAGGAAGAAATCGGCCGCCCGGTAGAGGAGATCATCCCAGCAGTGACAGAAGTTTTGCAAGCCCTGACCTTCCCTGTCAGCATGCACTGGGCTAATAACACTTTTGAATACATCCGTCCAGTCCACACCTTGATAGTTCTCCTAGATGAGCAGGCCTTCGATTTGGATTTCTTGGACATCAAGAGCGGTCGTACTAGCCGTGGACACCGTTTCTTGGGGAAAGAAACGGAGATTGCTTCAGCGGATTCCTATGAAGATGACCTACGGGCTCAGTTTGTGATTGCCAGCCCTCTTGAGCGGGGAGATATGATTGTTGAGCAGATTCGAGCACTGGAAGAGGAGCACGGGGTTTCTATCGAGATTGACGAAGACTTGCTCAATGAAGTGTTGAATCTAGTGGAATATCCAACTGCTTTCTTAGGTAATTTTGATGCCAAATACTTAGAAGTGCCTGAGGAAGTCTTAGTAACTTCCATGAAAGAGCACCAGCGTTATTTTGTTGTGCGTGATAGTGAAGGCAAGCTTTTGCCGCACTTTATCTCTGTCCGCAACGGAAATGCAGAGCACTTAGAAAATGTCATCAAGGGAAATGAGAAAGTCTTGGTAGCTCGTCTGGAAGATGGGGAATTCTTCTGGCGAGAAGACCAAAAACTGGCTATTGCCGACTTGGTTGAAAAGCTGAGCAATGTGACCTTCCACGAAAAAATCGGTTCTCTGGCAGAGCACATGGAGCGGACTGGCAAGATTGCTACTTTCTTGGCGCAAGAAGCAGGATTGGATGCTGATGAGACAGCCGACTTGGCTCGTGCAGCAGCTATTTATAAGTTTGACTTGCTGACTGGTATGGTTGGTGAGTTTGATGAGTTGCAAGGTATCATGGGTGAGAAGTATGCTCTTCTGGCTGGTGAGAATGCTGCGGTGGCAGCTGCTATTCGGGAGCACTATATGCCGACTTCAGCCGATGGCGAATTGCCTGATACTAAGGTTGGAGCAGTCTTGGCTCTGGCTGATAAGCTGGATACTATTCTGTCTTTCTTCTCAGTTGGCTTGATTCCGAGCGGTTCCAATGACCCTTATGCCTTGCGCCGTGCGACTCAGGGTGTCGTGCGTATCTTGGACAAGTTTGGCTGGAACATTGACTTGGCTCAGCTTCTTGGTCGACTTTACGAACTCAAGTTTGATAGTCTAAGCTATGACAATCAAGAGGCCGTGCTGGACTTCTTCCGTGCTCGTGTTGAGAAAATGATGGATCGAGGCATTCCCAAAGACATCGTGACGGCTGTTCTTCAAAGCACTAACTTTGTCGTACGCGATTTGGTAGAAACAGCTGCACTCCTAGCAGAAAAAGCTCAGGAAGACAACTTCAAGTCAGCAGTCGAAAGCCTGTCTCGGGTCTTTAATCTAGCTGAGAAAGCTCAAGGGCAGACAGCTGTCAATCCAGCACTCTTTGAAAATCAAGAGGAAAAAGACTTGGCAGCTGCTATTGAAAAAGTGGAGCTGACGCCTGACTTAGCTGCCAATCTGGACCAACTCTTTGCTCTCAGTCCAGTTATTGACGCTTTCTTTGACCATACCATGGTCATGGCAGAAGATGAAGCTGTGCGTAACAACCGCCTAGCTCTCCTGGCGTCTTTGACGGCCAAAGCGGGACAGCTGGCCCAGTTTAATCAGATTAATACCAAATAAAAGGTAAGAGAGGTAGAATCATGGATCCTAAAAAAATTGCCCGTATTAATGAACTGGCTAAGAAGAAAAAAACAGAAGGTCTAACTGCTGAGGAAAAAGTGGAACAAGCCAAGCTTCGTGAAGAGTATATCGAAGGCTACCGTCGCTCTGTTCGCCATCACATCGAAGGCATCAAGATTGTTGATGAGGCTGGCAATGATATCACTCCTGAAAAATTGCGTCAAGTTCAGCGCGAGAAAGGTCTTCATGGTCGTAGTCTAGATGACCCAGAGTCTTAAGTAAATATAAAAAATCCCTCGCTAGGAAGCTAGAAAGTTCCTGTCGAGGGGTTCTTTTATTCTTGTTTACGTTTTTTCAAAATGCGGAGGACTACATAGATGCAGCTAACGATAATTGCTACATCCAGCCAGAAAATCCAAGGCTCTGTAATACGGAAAAAGAAATAAGCAGCGATGGCAATAATGAGGGATAGAATCCCTAAATCCATTTTTTCTTTGAGATTGAGTCTCATAGGTCTTCTTCCTCCTTTTTTTGTGCTTGACGAATCTTTCCTTTGGCAATGAAATGCATAATCAGTCCAAATCCAAGGCCTGCGGCTAATCCAGTTACAATAAGTTTAGGTTGAAGCAAAACTTGTAGGATATCTTTCTTTTCCATGACAGCTATCATGATGCCGAAGAGAGGGTAAAAGAGTAGCCAATAGGAGAAACCTGCTTTGAGACCAGCATGTTTCATAGCTTTTTCTTCTTTTTCATCCTGAAGTCCTAGCTCTAGGTCATCAATTCCTTTGCGCCGTGCTTGAATGACTATATAGACACAGAAGCCGAGGATAAGGATTTCCAGCAGGATAGGATAGGCAACAGCGATAATTTTGGGCCAGCGAAAGGCTAGGGGAAAGGCGATGGCATTGCCAAAAATCAGAATAAAGAAAAGCCAGATAAAGCCTATATTTCCTAGATGCTCAGCCTGTTGACGTTTTTGCTCGTCCAAAGGTCCGGTAATGCCGTAAAATCGTTTAATCATCTTGTCTGAGAATGTTTCTTTTTTCATTTTTTAGTCCTTTCTTTAGGTATGAAATTTGCTACAGGGAAAAACTCTTAGTCCTCTGAATCTTCATCTATCAGCTGGGGATCCCAAAAGAGGGCGTTGAGGTCAGTATCCAGCGCTCTAGCCAGATTGATACAGAGCTCGAGGGTGGGGTTGTATTTGTTGTTTTCAATCATATTGATAGTTTGCCGCGATACCCCGATAGACTTGGCCAACTCTAGCTGAGACATCTTTTTTTCTTTTCGAAATTCTTTGACACGATTCATTACACCCTTCCTTTCTAATTCTATAACTGATAACTTCCAGTAAGTTTGTCAGTTATATTTGACTTTTATTTTATGCTAGTATAATACTTTTTAGAAAAAGTGTCAAGTATATCTGACAAAAAATTCAAAAAAGGATTTCATCCGCTTACTTTTTCTTTTAAATTTTTTTTTGCTTTTGAATGTGATATAATAAGTAAGATATGACAAACGAATTTCATCACATTACGGTTCTTCTTCATGAAACGGTTGACCAGTTGGCGGTTAAGCCTGACGGCATATATATCGATGCGACCCTTGGCGGTGCTGGTCACAGCGAATATCTTTTGAGCCAGCTCGGAGATGAGGGGCATCTCTATGCCTTTGATCAGGACCAGACGGCTATTGACAATGCTAAAAAGCGTTTGGCTCCTTATGTAGAGAGGGGGATGGTGACCTTTATCAAGGACAATTTCCGCCACCTCAAGAGCCGTTTGCAAGAAGCCGGTGTGGAAGAAATTGATGGGATCTGTTATGATTTAGGCGTTTCCAGCCCTCAGCTGGATCAGCGTGAGCGTGGTTTTTCCTATAAACAGGATGCGCCTTTGGATATGCGCATGAACCGCGAGGCAGCCTTGACAGCTTTTGAGGTTGTCAATCATTATAGCTATCAGGATTTGGTACGAATCTTTTTTAAATACGGTGAAGATAAGTTTTCTAAGCAGATTGCTCGCAAGATTGAGCAGGCTAGAAGTGTCAAGCCCATTGAAACAACGACAGAACTGGCTGAAATTATCAAGTCAGCCAAGCCAGCTAAGGAGCTGAAGAAGAAAGGCCATCCAGCCAAGCAGATTTTTCAGGCCATTCGGATTGAGGTCAATGATGAACTGGGCGCAGCGGATGAGTCTATTCAGCAGGCCATTGATCTGCTGGCGGTGGACGGCCGGATTGCGGTCATTACTTTTCATTCGCTGGAAGACCGTCTGACCAAGCAGCTTTTCAAGGAGGCTTCGACAGTGGATGTTCCTAAGGGCCTGCCCTTCATCCCTGATGAACTGCAGCCTAAGCTGGAGCTGGTCAGCCGCAAACCAATTTTACCAAGCAAAGAAGAATTAGAAAGCAATAATCGGGCTCATTCCGCTAAGCTGCGCGTGGCCCGTAAGATACACAAGTGAGGAAGAAATGTCAGAAAAAAGACCAAACCCGCTTCAAGATCAGATGAGAAAATTTTCCCGAGTTGAGAAGGCCTTTTACGGATCTATCGTTTTGACTGCCATTATTTTAGCGGTCAGCATCGTCTTTATGCAGACCAAGCTATTGCAGGTGGACCGGGATTTGACAGAAGTTAATACCCAGATTGAAGCGGAGCAGACAGAGCTAGCCGACATCAAGCAGGAAGTCAATGAACTGACCCGCTATGAAAGGCTGTCCCAGCTGGCCAGCTCTCAGGATATGAAACTCCAGAAGGGAAATCGTAAAACAGTGAGTTCAACGGATGAAGAATAGAATTTTTGAAAGAATTAAAAAATACGCCCTGAAAAATAGGCAAACCCCTGAATACAATCGGAGGCAAGTGGGAAAGAGCATGAGTATCTTAGCTATCTTTCTCTTTTTCGTTTTCTTGATTAATTTTGCCATTATTATTGGGACAGACCAGAAGTTCGGTGTTAATCTATCAAAGGGTGCAGAAGTAGTCCATCAAAAGACGGTTACAGTCGCTGCCCGGCGGGGAACGATCTATGACCGAAATGGAGTTCCCATTGCAGAGGATGCTACGACTTATAATGTCTATGCCATTATTGACAAGAGTTACAAATCAGCTACCGGCAAGATTCTCTATGTGGAAGAATCCCAGTATGATAAGGTGGCAGAGATTTTCAATCAATACCTAGAACTGGACAAGGACTACGTCAAAACCCAGCTGTCGCAGAAAAATCTCAAGCAGGTTTCCTTTGGGGCACAGGGCAATGGCATTACCTACAGTAATATGAATGCCATGCGGGAAGCCTTTGAAGCTGCTGGTATTGAAGGGATTGACTTTACTACCAGTCCCAACCGCAGTTATAGTAACGGTGTCTTTGCCTCCCAGTTTATCGGTCTTGCCCAGCTGCAGGAGGATAAGGAAGGCAATAAGACGCTGAAAGGGACTTCTGGCATGGAGCAGGCACTGGATCGGATTCTTGCTGGTCAAAATGGGATTGTGACCTATGAAAAAGACCGAAATGGTAATGTTGTGCCTGGATCAGAAAAGGTCTCTGTACAGGCAGAGGATGGCAAGGACGTCTATACAACGCTGTCGGCTGATTTGCAAACTTACCTAGAAACGCGGATGAACGCCTTTCAGGAAAAAGTCAAAGGTAAGTTTGTCAATGCAACCTTGGTCAGTGCCAAGACCGGCGAAATCCTAGCTACCTCTCAACGGCCGACCTATAATGCCGATACCAAGGAAGGCTTGAATGAGAAAAATCTAGGCAACTGGAACACCATGCTCTATCAAGGCCAGTACGAGCCAGGATCTACTATGAAAGTTATGACTCTGGCTTCAGCTATTGATAATGGCAGCTTTAATCCTAACGATACCTATGACAGTAGAGAATACAAGGTCATGGATGCGACCATTCGGGACTGGAACGTCAACATGGGGATTTCAGAAGGGGAAACCCTGACCTTTGCCCAAGGATTTACCTATTCCAGTAACGTCGGTATGACCATTCTGGAGCAGAAGATGGGCAATGACAAGTGGCTGGACTACTTGAGTAAGTTTAAGTTTGGTCTGCCGACCCGCTTTGGTATGGGTAATGAAACCTATGGCTCCCTGCCAGGTGATAACTATGTTACGATTGCCATGAGTTCTTTCGGTCAAGGGATTGGTGTGACCCAGGTGCAGATGCTGCGTGCCTTCTCATCGGTAGCCAATGACGGTGTCATGGTGGAGCCTAAGTTTATCAATGCCATCCATGATCCAAAAACCAATACAGCTCGTAAGACAGCGACAGAAATTATCGGAAATCCTGTCTCAGAAAAAGCAGCTCAAACCACTCGGGATTATATGGTTCAGGTCGGAACAGACCCCTACAAAGGAACCCTGAATGTCGGTGGAGAACCCGTCATTCAAGTGGCCGGTCAGAATGTCGCTGTCAAGTCAGGGACCGCTCAGATCGCTTCTGAAAATGGTTATCTAGAGGGTGAGAACGACTACATCTACTCAGTTGTTGCCATGACGCCGGCAGAAAATCCTGAATTTATCATGTATGTGACAGTTCAGCAGCCCGAGGAAAAATTCCAGCCTATATTCTGGCAGGAAGTGGTCAATCCGGTCTTGGAAGAAGCTGTCGCTCTCAAAGACAGTCTTAATCTGACGACAGAGACAACTCCAGCTCTTGAAACAGTCACTGAAGAAACCAGCTATAAAATGCCATCACTGGAAGATTTGACCAAGCAACTAGGTCTGAAACATCAAATCAGTCCTGGCGGCTTGGCAGATGAATTGCGCCGTAACCTCGTCCAACCAATTGTACTGGGAACAGGTGGTAAGATTAAAAAAGTATCTGTCAAAGAGGGCAAGAATCTCAAGGCCAATCAGCAGATTTTGATCTTGTCAGATGATTTAGAAAGTCTGCCCGATATGTACGGCTGGACCAAGGCCAATGTCGAACGTTTTGCGAAGTGGCAGGGCATTGAAGTCACTTTCAAAGGAGAGGGCTCCAAGGTCGTCAAGCAGAGCGAGAAGACCAATACTTCGCTGAAAAATCTCAAGAAAATAACAATTACAATGGGAGACTAATATGCTTATTGCTCTTATTGCAGGAATCGTAACTTTTATCCTAACTATCATCGGCATTCCTGCCTTTATTCGTTTTTACCATAAGGCTCGTATCACAGGCCAACAGATGCACGAAGATGTTAAGCAGCATCAGGCCAAGGCCGGAACACCAACCATGGGGGGTACTGTCTTTCTCTTGACCTCCGTTCTGGCCAGCTTTGTTATCGGTCTGGTTTCGCATCAGCTGTCCAACGGCCTCATCATGATTCTTTTTATCTTGGTCCTGTATGGCGTTGTTGGCTTTTTAGACGACTTCCTCAAGGTGTTTCGTAAGATTAACGAGGGTCTAAATCCAAAGCAGAAACTGTTTCTGCAGCTGGTCGGCGGAGTTGTCTTTTACTTCTTCTATAATCAGCACGGTGCAGGTGACCAGCTGAATGTCTTCACCGTTCCTGTCCAGATAGGCTTCCTCTATGTCTTTTTCGTCCTTTTTTGGCTGATTGGCTTTTCCAATGCTGTCAATCTGACGGATGGAATTGATGGTTTGGCCAGTATCTCGGTGGTCATTAGCTTGGTGGCCTATGCTGTAATTGCTGTTGAGCAGAAGCGTTTTGATATTTTGATTGTCATCATTAGCATGATTGGCGGCTTGCTAGGCTTCTTTGTTTTCAACCATAAGCCTGCTAAAATCTTCATGGGAGATGTAGGAAGCTTGGCTTTGGGCGGTATGCTGGCTGCTATCTCTATTTCCCTTCACCAAGAGTGGACCCTGCTCTTGATTGGTATCGTCTATGTGTTTGAAACAACCTCTGTCATGATGCAGGTGACTTACTTCAAGCTGACCGGCGGCAAGCGGATTTTCCGGATGACCCCGGTTCATCACCACTTTGAGCTTGGTGGCCTAACTGGCCACGGCAAGGAGTGGAGCGAGTGGAAAGTCGATTTCTTCTTCTGGGGAATCGGTATCGTGGGTAGTCTCTTGACCCTGGCTATCCTATATTTATAGCAAGAAGCGAGTCTCTGGCTCGCTTTTCTGCTTCTTAGATTTGAGGGTAAGCAGGATGGTCAATTTTTTGGTATAATAGTTAGGATAATAGAATAGAGGACAAGATGAAATTTACAGAATTTAAGTTTAAAGATTATATTCAGGAAGCGCTCAGGGATTTGAACTTCGTTGAAGCGACTCCAGTCCAAGAGAAGCTGATTCCGGTGGTATTGTCTGGTCGGGATTTGGTCGGGGAGTCCAAGACAGGCTCTGGGAAGACCCACACGTTTTTGCTGCCGATCTTTCAAATGCTGGATGAGGAGGCAGACAGTGTGCAGGCTGTCATTACAGCCCCAAGTCGGGAGCTGGCAGCACAGATTTATCAGGCTGCTCGTCAGTTGGCTAGTTTTTCTGAAAAAGAGATTCGGGTGGCTAACTATGTCGGTGGGACTGACAAGGCTCGTCAGATTGGGAAGTTAGAGTCCAGTCAGCCTCATATCGTCATCGGAACCCCTGGGCGGATTTATGACCTGGTAGAGTCTGGCGATTTGGCTATTCACAAGGCCAAGACCTTTGTCGTTGACGAGGCAGATATGACACTGGACATGGGCTTTTTGGCGACGGTTGATAAGATTGCAGGCCGGCTGCCAAAAGACCTGCAGTTTCTCGTTTTTTCAGCGACCATTCCGCAGAAGCTCCAGCCTTTTTTGAAAAAATACCTGTCTAATCCAGTGATTGAGCAGATTAAGACCAAGACGGTCATTGCCGACACCATTGAAAACTGGCTCCTATCAACCAAGGGACGAAACAAGAATGCTCAGATTTATCAAATCAGTCAGCTTCTGCAGCCTTATCTGGCCATGATTTTCGTCAATACCAAGACGAGGGCAGATGAGCTACACAGCTATCTGACAGCTCAGGGACTCAAAGTTGCTAAAATTCATGGAGATATTGCTCCGCGGGAGCGCAAGCGCATCATGAATCAGGTCAAGAATCTGGATTTTGAGTATATTGTCGCTACTGACTTGGCAGCGCGGGGGATTGATATCGAAGGTGTCAGCCATGTTATCAACGATGGCATTCCTCGGGACTTGTCTTTCTTTGTCCATAGGGTAGGCCGGACCGGCCGTAATGGTCTTCCTGGCACAGCCATTACACTCTACCAGCCGAGTGACGACTCAGATATTCGGGAGTTAGAAAAGATGGGGATTAAGTTCATTCCCAAGATGATAAAAGATGACGAGTTCCAGGATACCTACGACCGAGACCGTCGGGCCAATCGGGAAAAGAGTCGGGAGAAGCTGGACACGGAAATGCTGGGACTGGTCAAGAAGAAAAAGAAAAAAATCAAACCAGGCTACAAGAAAAAAATCCAGTGGGCAGTGAACGAAAAGCGCCGCAAGACCAAGCGAGCAGAGAATCGTGCACGTGGCCGGGCAGAGCGTAAGGCTAAGCGCCAAACCTTTTAGTGATATACTTTTCTTATCGCTGTGATAAGAAAAATATATTAGTCTTTGTGAGATAGATATGATAGACTAGTGAAACTAGTCTATTTTTATATTGGGCTTAGTGTGGCTTATTTGATATTTAGGAACACGAGATTTGCACTAGCTGCTCATGTTTTGACTGCTAAAAAGACAGTAAAAGCGAAGCAAATTCTTTGTTTTGTTCCAGAATTGTGTTAAAATATTTCATTATCAAGAAAAGGAAGTAATAATAGTGGTTACAACTTATCTTCTGACAACTGGTTGGTATGAGGAGTTCCTCAAGATTATTCCAGATGGTAAATTATTTAGTTTAAGGGCTGTTTTTGAGGCCATTCCTGGCATTTTGCAAAATCTGCCAATCACCCTTCTTTTAACGGTGGGCGGTGCAGTCTTTGGTATTATGCTTGCCATGGTTTTTGCTGTCGTCAAGATTAATCGGGTTAAAGTCCTGTATCCGATTCAGGCTTTCTTTGTCAGCTTTCTGAGAGGAACACCGCTGCTGGTCCAGCTCATGCTGACCTATTTTGGGATTCCTTTATTGCTCAAGGCCATCAATCAGAAGTATGGCACAAGCTTTAATATCAACGAGATTCCAGCGTCTGTCTTTGCGATTGTTGCCTTTGCTTTCAACGAAGCGGCTTATGCCAGTGAGACCATCCGGGCAGCAATCTTGTCTGTAGATCTGGGAGAAATCGAGGCTGCACGCAGCTTAGGAATGACCAACAAGCAGGTTTATATACGTGTCATTATCCCCAATGCAGCAGTGGTAGCGACGCCTAGTCTGATTAATTCCCTGATTGGCTTGACCAAGGGGACTTCTCTGGCCTTTAGTGCTGGTGTAGTGGAAATTTTTGCCAAGGCGCAGGCTATCGCAGGGGCAGACTACCGTTACTTTGAGCGTTTTATTTCGGTGTCGCTGATTTATTGGGCTGTCAATATTCTCATTGAGCAGCTTGGCCGATGGATTGAAAAAATGATGGATATCAAGCAGCCGGATAATTTTGAATCGCTTCAGCAAGCAGAAGGAGAAGGAATCTGATGATTAATATTTCATATTTAAGTAAGACTTTTTCAGGTCAAAAGGTTCTGGATGATCTCAGTTTGGACATTCAAAAAGGTGAAGTAGTGGCTTTGATTGGCTCTTCAGGTGCTGGGAAGTCAACCTTCCTCCGCAGCCTCAACTATCTGGAACAGCCTGATAGCGGAAAGATTACTATCGACGGCTTCAAAGTGGATTTTTCAAGGATTTCCAAAGATGAGATTTTGCTACTGCGCCGCAAGCTAGCCATGGTCTTTCAGCAGTTTAATCTCTTTTCCCGCCGGACAGCTCTGGAAAATGTCAAGGAAGGTCTGCTGGTAGTTAAGAAACTGTCTGACCAAGAAGCGACCAAAATAGCCAAGGAAGAATTAGCAAAAGTTGGCTTGTCAGACCGAGAAAATCACTATCCTAGACATTTGTCAGGCGGTCAGAAGCAGCGGGTTGCCTTAGCAAGGGCTTTGGCTATGAATCCAGATGTTCTTTTGCTAGACGAGCCGACCTCAGCCTTGGATCCCGAGTTGGTCGGAGAAGTAGAGAAATCAATCGCTGATGCAGCCAAGTCTGGCCAGACCATGATTCTGGTCAGTCATGATATGTCCTTTGTCGCTCAGGTTGCGGATAGAGTACTCTTTTTGGACAAGGGGAAAATCATAGAGTCTGGGACACCAGATGAAATTATTCATCATCCAAAGGAAGAAAGAACCAAGGAATTTTTTGCTAGTTACAAACGGACCTATATTTGATATAATAGAGACAGTGAAGGCTCAGTTGGCTAGACCAGCTGAGTTTGTTTTCAGTCTCAGCATGCAGTGGAGCAGGCTTTCTTGTCTAGTGGGTGTTTTTGCTGACGGCTAGATTTGGAGTTGTTCCCTTTCTTTACACTATGAGGCTGATTGACCTTTGAGGAGTTGACATGTTAGATCAAATATTTGCACTTTATATCGAGAGTCTGCTTTATACAGCAGTCGGTGTAGGGCTCATTGCGGGTTTATGGATTGGACTGCGGATGATTCGCCGCAAGGACAAGACAGCCAAGGAGCGCCAGAGCCATCTGTACGATGTCCTTTTGATTGTCATTATGACGATTCCAGTCCTGTCTTTTGCGACGTTGGGCCTGCTCATTGTCCTAAAAGCTTAAATGCTTGTAAAACTGTAGAAAAGTTGTTAGAATAATTCTAGTTACAACAAGGAGAAAGAAGAGTTATGTACGATACAATTATTATTGGAGCTGGGCCTGCCGGCATGACAGCTGCCCTCTATGCAGCCCGCAGCAACCTAAAAGTTGCCCTGCTGGAGCGTGGTATTCCTGGCGGTCAGATGAACAATACTGCTGACATTGAAAACTATCCAGGCTATGCCAATATCAGCGGTCCAGAGCTAGCAGAGAAAATGTTTGAGCCTCTGGAGAATCTGGGTGTTGAACATCTATTTGGCCTAGTAGAGAAAATTGAAGACCGAGGTGATTTCAAGGAAATCATCACAGAGGATGAGCGTTTTGAAGCTAAAACAGTCATCATTGCTTCTGGTGCCAATCATCGTCATCTGGGGGTTCCTGGCGAGGAAGACTACAACAGCCGCGGCGTTTCCTACTGTGCGGTCTGTGATGGCGCATTTTTCCGTGATGAAGATCTGCTGGTTGTCGGTGGTGGCGACTCGGCGGTAGAGGAAGCTATTTTCCTGACGCGCTTTGCAAAAAGTGTGACCATTGTTCACCGTCGTGATGAGTTGCGAGCACAAAAAGTGCTGCAGGATCGCGCCTTTGCCAACGAAAAGATTCGCTTTGTCTGGGATTCTGTGGTGGAAAGTATCCATGGTGATGAGCGTAAAGTGACTGGCGTAACCTTCAAGAATGTCAAGACAGGTGAAACTAGCCGAGCAGATTTTGGTGGCATATTTATCTATGTTGGCTTAGATCCTGTTAGTGAATTTGCTAAGGGCTTGGGCATCACTGATGAGGCTGGCTGGATTCTGACGGATCATCAGATGAAAACGTCAGTAGCAGGTATTTACGCTGTTGGTGATGTTCGCCAGAAAGACCTGCGCCAGATTACGACGGCTGTTGGCGATGGTGCTATTGCCAGTCAGGAAGCCTACAAATATCTTACAGAGCAAGCATAAAAATATAAGCTAAGCAAGTGTGTCTATTCAAGTGAGTTGACAGGATTTGCTTAGCTTTTTTGGAATTATGATATAATATAAGGTATCTAGCATAAAGGAGCAAGAAGATGTACCCAGATGATAGTTTAACTCTGCACACTGATTTGTACCAAATCAACATGATGCAGGTTTATTTCAAGCAAAATATTCACAACAAGCATGCGGTTTTTGAAGTTTTTTTCCGTAAGAATCCTTTTAATAACGGCTACGCGGTCTTTGCGGGCTTGGAAAGAATTATTTCCTATCTCAATAATCTGACCTTCAGCCAGAGCGATTTAGATTATTTGCAAACCCTGGGCTATCACGGAGAGTTTCTGGATTATTTGCGAAATCTCAAGATGAGCCTGACCGTAAGGTCTGTTCAGGAAGGTGATTTGGTTTTTGCCAATGAGCCAATTGTGCAGGTAGAAGGTCCACTGGCTCAGTGTCAGCTGGTTGAGACTGCTCTGCTCAATATCGTTAATTTTCAGACCCTGATTGCTACCAAGGCAGCCCGTATACGCTCTGTCATCGAAGATGAACCTCTGATGGAGTTCGGTACGCGCCGGGCCCAGGAAATGGA
This sequence comes from Streptococcus sanguinis, assembly GCF_900475275.1. NCBI lineage: Bacteria > Bacillati > Bacillota > Bacilli > Lactobacillales > Streptococcaceae > Streptococcus > Streptococcus sanguinis. The sequence continues at coordinate 521,344 of NZ_LS483364.1, forward strand.
TGCTGCTATTTGGGGGACCAGGGCTGCGGTGATTGGCGGAGCGAACGGTACCAGTAATGTCCGGGCTGGCAAGCTCTTTGATATTCCAGTCTTGGGAACGCATGCCCATGCTCTCGTTCAAGTCTATGGAAATGATTACGAAGCCTTTAAAGCTTACGCTGGGACTCATCATAACTGTGTTTTCCTAGTAGACACCTACGATACACTGCGTCTAGGTGTTCCGGCAGCCATTCGGGTGGCGCGTGAGCTAGGAGACAAGATTAAGTTTCTGGGTGTCCGCATTGATTCGGGAGACCTTGCCTATATTTCTAAGAAGGTTCGGCAGCAATTAGATGAAGCTGGCTTCCCTGATGCTAAGATTTATGCGTCCAATGATCTGGATGAAAATACCATTCTCAACTTAAAAATGCAAAAAGCTAAGATTGATGTCTGGGGTGTGGGAACCAAGCTCATTACAGCCTACGACCAGCCGGCTTTAGGGGCGGTTTATAAGATTGTTGCTATTGAAGATGAGACTGGTGAATTACGCAATACCATCAAGCTGTCCAATAATGCTGAAAAAGTTTCTACTCCAGGAAAGAAGCAGGTTTGGCGCATTACCAGCCGTGAAAAAGGGAAGTCTGAGGGTGACTACATTACCTATGATGGCCTTGATGTCAATGGCTTGGAAGAGCTGGAAATGTTCCATCCAACCTATACCTACATTAATAAGACAGTTAAGGATTTTGATGCTGTACCGCTTTTGGTGGAGATTTTCCAAGAAGGAAATTTGGTCTATTCTCAGCTGAGCCTGACCGAAATTCAAGCCTATGCCCGTAAGGAATTTGATAAACTTTGGGACGAGTACAAGCGGGTTCTCAATCCACAGGATTATCCAGTTGACCTGGCTCGAGATATTTGGCAGGATAAGATGGACTTAATTGACCAGATGCGCAAGAAAGCCTACCAGACAGGAGCAGAAAAATGAGCCTACAAGAAGAAATTATCGCTCAACTGGGCGTCAAACCAGTGATTGACCCGGAGGAAGAAATCCGCAAGTCGGTCGACTTTCTCAAGGCTTATCTAAGAAAGCATCCTTTTTTGAAAAGCTATGTCCTGGGAATTTCTGGTGGTCAGGACTCAACCTTGGCTGGCCGCTTGGCTCAGCTGGCTGTAGAAGAAATGCGGGCTGAGACAGGCGATAATGGCTATCGTTTTATCGCTGTCCGCCTGCCTTACGGTGTTCAGGCAGATGAAGATGATGCGCAAAAGGCTCTTGCTTTTATCCAGCCTGATGTCAGTCTGACAGTTAATATCAAGGAATCTGCTGATGCTATGACAAGGGCTGTAGAGGCAACGGGTGCCACAGTCTCTGATTTTAACAAGGGCAATATCAAGGCGCGTAGCCGTATGATTGCCCAGTATGCTTTGGCTGGTTCATACAGTGGGGCTGTCATTGGGACGGATCATGCAGCCGAAAATGTCACGGCCTTTTTCACCAAGTTTGGGGATGGCGGAGCAGATATCTTACCACTTTACCGTCTTAATAAACGTCAAGGCAAGCAGCTTTTGGCCGCCTTGGGAGCGGATCCGGCTCTCTATGAAAAGGTGCCGACAGCTGACTTGGAAGAGGAAAAACCTGGGATTGCGGATGAAGTCGCTCTAGGCGTGACCTACAATGAAATTGACGATTATCTTGAAGGTAAGTCCGTTTCAGCCCAAGCCCAAGAAACTATCGAGTCTTGGTGGCATAAAGGCCAGCACAAACGCCATTTGCCAATTACAATTTTTGACGAATTTTGGAAGTGAAAATCTCTATCGAATCTTTTTAGTCTGAGCCAAGAAATGAGGAAGCTATGAAAAAGATAGGTACACAGTTCATTGAAACCAAACGTCTTTTGCTAAGACCTTTTCTGGAATCGGATGCACAAGCTATGTATGACAACTGGGCTTCTCGTCCGGATAATTTGCTGCATGTGACCTGGGATGCTCACGAGAGTCCTGAAGTCACCAAACAGTCTATTGCTCGCTGGGTTGAGAATTATCAAAACATGGATTTTTACAAGTGGGCCATCTGCCTGAAAGAAAATCCTGATTCTGTAATCGGGGACATCAGTGTGGTGGACATGGATGAGGCAGTCAATGCTTGCGAGGTCGGTTACATTCTAAGTAAAGACTATTGGGGACAAGGATTGATGACAGAAGCTTTGAAAGCTGTTTTGAACAACCTCTTGCAAGACGCAGGTTTCAATCGTGTCACAGCAAAATTTGTAACAGCCAATCCAGCTTCTGGGCGTGTCATGGCCAAAGCTGGCATGAGCTACGAGGGCACTTTCCGTCAGGCTGTATTTCATAAAGGACAAGTCAAAGATGTTTCCGTCTATGGAATCCTAAAATCCGATTTAAAAAAGGCTAGGACTCTTTTGTCCAGCCTTTTTACTTGCGCTCCTTTTTTAAAGTTCTATAATAGATGTATAATGACAAGGAGGATTCTATGCATTCGTTAGAACAAGATTTTACAGATAAGTTGTATGCTGCTTATGAGGCCAATCCCAAGTTTGCAGCAATGGAAAATGCTATCAGTCACAATGGCCTTTTGACTTCTTTGGAGAAGCGAAGCGCTGCCGTGGAAAATACACCAGTTTTTTCACTAGATCTCACGAAAGATAAGGTCAGTGACCAGAAAGCTTCAGGGCGCTGTTGGATGTTTGCAGCTCTTAATACTTTCCGCCACAAGATGATTGCGAACTTCCAATTGGAAGATTTTGAGCTATCTCAGGCCCATACCTTCTTTTGGGATAAATATGAAAAATCCAACTGGTTCTTAGAGCAGGTGCTGGCGACAGCTGACCAAGAATTGACTAATCGCAAGGTCAAGTTTCTCTTAGACACGCCTCAGCAGGATGGCGGTCAGTGGGATATGGTTGTTTCCCTCTTTGAGAAATACGGGGTCGTACCCAAGTCGGTCTATCCAGAGTCAATCTCTTCCAGTGACAGTCGCGAGCTCAATCAGATTCTCAATAAACTCCTGCGTCAAGATGCGCAGATTTTGCGAGAATTAGCAGCGGAAGGGGCAGAATCGGCTGAACTTCAGGCCAAGAAAGAAGAACTCTTACAGGAAGTCTTTAACTTTCTAGCTATGAATTTAGGATTGCCGCCTCGCCAGTTTGACTTTTCTTATCGCGATAAGGACAATCATTTCCATAGCGAGAGCGGATTGACACCTCTGACTTTCTATCAAAAATATGTCGATCTAAAGCTAGATGACTATGTTTCTATCATCAATGCGCCGACTGCAGACAAGCCTTATGGTCGGTCCTATTCAGTTGAGATGTTGGGCAATGTCGTTGGCAGCAAGCCCGTTCGTTATTTGAATGTTGAAATGGACCGACTAAAAGAGCTGGCTATCGCTCAAATGCAGGCTGGTGAGACCGTTTGGTTTGGCTCGGATGTTGGTCAGTCTAGCAATCGCAAGGAAGGTGTTATGGCAGAGGGGATGCACGATTTCACTGCCAGCATGGATATTGGACTAACTCAGGACAAGGCTGGCCGCTTGGACTATAGCGAAAGCCTCATGACCCACGCCATGGTCTTGACAGGGGTAGACTTGGATGAAAATGGTAAGGCTAAGAAATGGAAGGTCGAAAACTCTTGGGGTGAAAAGGTTGGTAATAAGGGCTATTTCGTAGCCAGTGACGCTTGGATGGACGAATATACCTATCAAATCGTCGTCCGAAAGGAGTTTCTGACAGCCGCAGAATTAGCTGCATATGAAGCAGAGCCTCTTGTCTTATCTCCCTGGGATCCCATGGGAGCTTTGGCAAAGTAAGCTTTGATGAGAGAATAAGAAAAGAGTAAGAATTTTTCATTCTTACTCTTTTAGTTTATATTTTAATCTTCGTCACTCTAGTCATCTCCACCGTTACCGGAAGATGAGTCGCTGTGGTTAGAAGAGTTATTGTTTGAATCACCAGAATGCTCACTGGAAGCTGATGTGTCAGAGCTAGCTTCTGTACTGTAACTGCTATAGCTAGAATAGTTATAGTACTGCTGGTTATTGTAGTAACGGTTATAGCCAGTACCACTGTTGAGGTAGACATAAGAGCCACTGCGGTAGAGACCATCTGGCATTTCCCAATCTTCTGAAGCAGAGCCGTCTTGAGCTAGGTAAAGCATCATTTCGCGGTAGACATCTGTTGCAACCTTAACCCCGTCATCAAGAATTGGTGTCAGGCGGTTAGAGTAGCCGGTCCAAACAGCCATTGAATACTTAGGCGTGTAACCAACGAAGAGCTCGTCAGGTGTAACAATGCTAGAATAGTAGTAAGGCTTGGTCAACTTAGCTAATTCATCGTCAGCATAGTTGGAGGTACCGGTCTTACCGGCCTGATAAACACCAGAAATAGCAGCGTTTGTACCTGTACCAGACTGCAAGACTGTTTTCATCATATCGGTCATCATGTAGGCTGTCGTTTCCTTCATAGCCTTGGAACCATTGTTGGAGAAGGTCTTCTCCGTTCCGTCACTGAAGACGACGCGATTGACATACTGAGGTTTGTAGTAAGTACCGCCATTGGCAAAAGCAGCATAGGCAGCAGCCATTTTTTCACTGCTGGCTCCGTACTCGTTACCGGATTTGCTGGTATTACTTGAAAAGGCATTAACATAAAACATTTCAGGATAGTTAATCCCAATACGATTTAGGAACTTGAGAGACTCATCCAGACCAACGGCTTCCAGCGTTTTCACGGCAGGAACGTTCCGGGACTCCTGAATAGCGTATTGAATCGTCATCCCGCCATAGTATTTCTTATCCCAGTTGTAGACTGGTGTGCTGGAATACGGGAAGTTATATGGAGCATCCGTGATAGGAGCGGCTGTCGAAGTATAGACTTCATTTTCCAGAGCTGGAGCATAATCGGTGATTGGCTTCATTGTTGAACCGAAGTCACGGTTGGTTTCAACAGCTTGGTTGGTACCAAAGGATACATTGGTAGATTGGTTACGAGAACCGAGCTGGGCAATGACTTTACCAGTTTGCACATCCATAACGGTGGACGCAACCTGCATTTCGTCATCTGGATAAGCTACATAGTCTCCTGTGTTGTAAATATCCCAGAGTTTCTTTTGGGCATCAGTGTTGACGTTTGTATAGACTTCCATACCAGTTGTCAGGACATTGTAGCCAGTCTCTTCTTCTACTTGTTCAATTACTTCCTTAAGATAATTATCCATGTAAGCAGGATAGCTAGTGGAAGCTTTCAAGCTTTGAAGTCCATCGGTTACAGGAGTATTCTTAGCTTGCTCATACTGCTCATCTGTGATGTACTTGAGATCATGCATCTCACGAAGTACCAGATTACGACGGTTGGTCGCAGCCTCTGGGTGAGTGTAAGGGTCATATTGGTTAGGAGCCTGAGGCATACCTGCCAGTAGAGCTGTTTGGTGTAAGCTCAAGTCTTTTAGGTCCTTGCCATAGTAGCTTCGGGCTGCTGTCTGCATACCGTAGTTACTGTTAGACATGTAGACTTTGTTGACATAATAGGTTAAGATTTGCTGCTTGGTTGCTTTACGCTCAAGCTGAGCGGCCAGCCAAGCTTCTTGGATTTTACGTGAAAGAGTCGCATCTGAAGAAGAGGTTGAGAAATAGGACAGCTTAATCAATTGCTGGGTCAGAGTTGATCCCCCTTGGCGACCTCCGCGGATGTTGCTAACAAGGGCACCTGCAATCCGAATAAAGTCTACCCCGCGGTGATTGAAGAAGCGATGGTCTTCAATGGCGACAATGGCGTTGACCAAATCCGTAGGAATTTCACTTGTTTCAGCATTGACCCGCTTTTCAGCGCCTAGGTCTGCAATCAAATTGTTATTGCTGTCAAAAATCTTACTGGATGTGGTCGCGATTAGGTCTTTTTCAGAAAGCTTAGGAGCCTTGACCGCATAGTAGGTAAATACCAAACAGCCAATCACGAATCCAATCATAAGCAGGGTTATAAGTGCACTTGCAAGATATTTCAAAGCCTGCATAAGAGTTTGTTTATTCATTTATAATACCACCTAGTAGTTTTTGTTCGATAATTTCAAGATAAGGGATGCTGGGAAGCTGTTGCATTTCAATCGGATAACCATGCTCTTGGATGTAAGTTAGAGGCATGGACTTCCCTCCCTTGTCGATCTTGTAAAACTCAATTAAATAAGAAGCGGGAAGTAGGTAAGTCTCCCTTAAGCTGGAAAAATGCAGTAAGACAAAACAGATGCCCTTTTGCTCAAGGACTGCCTCCATATGCTCAATCTGATGCGAATGAAAATTTTTCATGGGCATCGATTTTTTCTGTCGGGTTTCCTTGGCTTCAAAGTCAATATAATGGCCCTTGTAGACACCAGAATAGTCTGTTGTGGAAGCTTGCCGAAAGTAAGCCTCTACAATCTTGGCTCGGCTGCGGTGCGGATAATCAACCTTGACAATCTGAATGGGGGTGGGCTTTTTATGGATGACAGCGAGTCCTCTGCTTAGATAGTAGTTGTTGGATTCATTGATCATCTTTTCAAAAGACATCCCACGATTGGCAAAGTTAATCATGCCGGAAACTGGCCTATTGATACTGCTTTTTGCCTTTAGCTTATGCGGATAGTTGACCATAAAACTCCTTATTGGTACAATAGCATCACTCTATTATACCACAAAAAACTTTTTTAAGGGAGAATAAATGACCAGTCTACTAATAACAGGCTACAAAGCCTTTGAAATCGGCGTTTCGACGGAAAAAGATATGAGAATAAATATCATAAAAGAAGCCGCTAAGAGGGATTTAATCCGTTTTTTGGAAGAAGGAGTAGATTGGCTAGTTTTTATGGGCAATCTGGGCTTCGAGTCTTGGGTTTTGGATCTAGCTAATGAATTGAAAAAAGACTATGAATTTCAGACGGCAACCATCTTTCTCTTTGAGAATCAAGGTGAAAATTGGAACGAAGCCAATCAGGCAAAATTAGCTGCTTTTAAGCAAACCGATTTCGTCAAGTATGCTTATCCGACCTACCAAAATCCTAGTCAGTTTCGTGATTACAATCAATTCGTCATTCAAAATACAGACGGAGCCTACCTCTTTTATGATGAAGAACAGGAGACAAAACTGAAATATCTTTACCAAGAAATGAAAAAACAAGAACAATATTTTATCAAAAAATTAACATTTGATGACTTGAATGAAGTGGCCGAAAATTTTTCGGGAAATTAGATGATAAATCTTGATTTTTATTAGGCATTTTGTTTATAATTGAATATGATAAACTAGATTGGAGAGAGAAGATGGCAAGTATTATTTTTACAGCAAAAGATATTTTTGATCAGGATTTTAAACGCGAAGTACGCGGCTATAGTAAGTCCGAAGTGGATGAGTTTTTGGATGATATTATCAAGGATTATGAGACTTATGCAGCCTTGGTAAAGGAGCTGCGTGAGGAAAATCGCCGTCTCAAGGAAGAGTTGGCTGCGAAGCCGGTTGAAAAAGCACCGGTTCAGCCGACTCAGCCTGTCCAATCAACACAAGCGACTCAGTCGACTGTGGAAAGCTTCCCTCAGATGACTTCTGCGACTAACTTTGATATCTTGAAACGCTTGAACCGCCTCGAAAAGGAAGTATTCGGGAAACAGATTTTGGATCGTGAATAATGGTTCTTTTAGAACAGTGCAATTTTTGGATAATCGCGTGGAAATTTTAGATTTTCATGAGGAAAGTCCATGCTAGCACTGGCTGTGATGCCGGTAGTGTTTGTGCTAGGCGAAGAAATAAGCCTAGGGACGGATTTTTCCGTTACGGCGACTGAAATGGCTAAGTCTTTGGATATGTCTGATTAGGTCTGAAAGTGCCACAGTGACGTAGTTCTTCTGGAAACAGAAGAAGTGGAACGCGGTAAACCCCTCAAGCTAGCAACCCAAACTTTGGTCGGGGCATGGAGTGCGTGGAAGCGAACATAGCACTCTGACTGGAAACAGTAGACAGATGATTATCGAAGGAAATGGTACCTAGTCATTTCCGGAACAAAACATGGCTTACAGAAAATTGCATATAGGCTGAGGCTGGGACGGCAAGTCCTGTCCTCTTTAAATTTTATAATAGAATAGCAAGAGAGTGGCTGAGCGCTCTATTCTCTGCCAAGTTCAACTAGCTGTTGCTTCATTTGTCTGATGGATATTTCAAGGAATGAGCTAGCTGATAAATGGTAGCGAAACCTTCTCAGCCCAAAATTTAAAAAGGGAGAGTGAGGAAAATCGATGTGACGAAATCACGATTTTTGTCTCACTCCCTTTGTTTATATAGATTGGAATCCATTTAAAAAGCCAAGATGAAAGAAAAATTTAATTTAATTGCGACCGCAGCGGCAGGGCTAGAAGCTGTCGTCGGCCGTGAAATCAGAGAGCTGGGACTTGATTGTCAGGTCGAAAATGGCCGGGTTCGCTTCGAGGGTGATGTCAGTACCATTATTCAAACCAATCTCTGGCTGCGCGCGGCCGATCGGATTAAGATTGTAGTTGGCAGTTTTCCAGCTAAGACTTTTGAAGAGCTCTTTCAGGGAGTTTTTGCTCTGGATTGGGAGAATTATCTACCGCTGGGAGCTAAATTTCCTATTGCCAAGGCTAAATGCGTCAAGTCAAAACTTCACAATGAGCCTAGTGTTCAGGCTATTTCTAAAAAGGCAGTTGTCAAGAAGCTGCAGAAGCATTATGCACGTCCGGAAGGGGTGCTCCTGCAGGAAAATGGAGCTGAGTTTAGGATAGAGGTTTCTATCTTAAAAGATGTTGTGACAGTCATGATTGATACGACAGGATCTAGCCTCTTCAAACGTGGCTATCGGGCAGATAAGGGCGGTGCACCAATCAAGGAGAATATGGCAGCAGCTATTTTACTCCTCTCCAATTGGTATCCTGATAAGCCTTTGATAGACCCGACTTGCGGCTCTGGTACTTTTTGTATCGAGGCAGCCATGATTGGGATGAAGATGGCGCCGGGACTCCATCGTTCCTTTGCCTTTGAAGACTGGAATTGGGTGGATAAAGACCTGGTAGCTCAGGCTCGCTCGACTGCACTCAGTCAGATTGATCAGACCATCCAGCTGGATATTTCTGGATCGGATATCGATGGCCGTATGGTAGAACTAGCTCGAAAAAACGCTGAGCAAGCAGGAGTTGCAGAGCAGATTCACTTCAAGCAGATGCGTCTGCAGGATTTGCATACAGATAAGATTAATGGTGTGATTATCTCTAATCCGCCGTATGGGGAGCGCCTCCTAGATGATGAGACTGTGACTCGTCTTTATCAGGAAATGGGAGAAACCTTTGCTCCGCTCAAAACTTGGAGCAAGTTTATCCTGACTAGCGATGAAGCGTTTGAAAGCAAATACGGCAGTCAGGCCGATAAAAAACGCAAACTTTATAATGGAACTTTAAAAGTTGATTTATATCAGTATTTTGGCCAGCGGGTCAAACGTCAGTTAGATTAGAAAGGATTTGCCGTGACGAAAGAAGAAAACTACTCACCGGAAGAAGAAAAGAAAGAGTCGGTCCTTGATTTTGAAGAGGCCAAGGAAATGACAGTCGGACAAGCCACTCGTAAAAAAGAGGAGCTGGAAGCCGGTGTGAATGAAAGTGACAATGTGCTAGATAAGTATATCAAGCAGCACCGTCAGGAAATCGAAGCTGGAAAATTTGAAACCCAGAAAATCAGAAAGCTGCAGGAGCAGGAAGCAGCTCAAACTGAGCAAGCCTCTTCTGATTTGACCGACTTCATCAAAGAAAGACGGCAAGAGGTTGAAAGTGAACAGGAGATTCCAACAGCTCAGTTGACAGGCACTGAGAGAGCAAGTGAGCCAGAAGCAGCTCCAAACCCCTTAGGTTCTCGCAGTCAACGCTCAGAGCAAGCTGATGCGGTTCCTGCCGCTCCCGTTCAAAAGACATCTTACGGTCCTATTCCAGAACCGCTTGATGAGAAGGAATTACAGGTTCCTAAGACGCCTTTCTACAAGAAAAAAGCTTTCCTTTATCCAGTCTTAGGACTTTTAGGGATTGCTGTAGCGGGCACAGGGCTTTACTTTGCTCTGGGGCATAATTGGGGCCACAAGACCGTTACAAGCTCCAACTCTTCAACATCGCAGTCCAGCAAAAAGAGCTCGTCTTCCTCTAGCTCTGATAATATTGCCAAGGATTTGAAGTCCTTTAATGATGAGTATGCTGCATTTTTCACAGATAGCAATCAAACAGCTGTCAAAAACAGTAAATTTGGTGACTTGGAAAAATTAAAAGCATTACTTGAAAAGCTAAAAGGCAGCAAAGACTATGATGCCGCTAAGAGCAAGTATGATTCCTTGGTCAAGCAGATTTCGGCTATCCAAAGTGTCAATTCGCAGTTTGACGGCGGAGCGATTACTGACGGTGTCTTGAACAAGGATGCCAAGGCGAATACAAATGCGACCTTCTCAGATGTATCAAGTGGCAATGCTAAATTAGATGAAGTTCTAAAGGCAGCAATTGCCCAAGGACGTAGTCAACAAGTACCAACACCAGCTCCTGCTACTGATCAGGGAGGCACTGGTGCGGGTACAAGCGGCGGTTCAAGTGCATCTGCTTCTGGTTCAGGCGCTTCCAGCTCACACTCTGGCTATGGTCTTCCTAGCAATGGAGTAAATCTTCAGAGAGATCTCAGTCGTGTCCCTTATAACCAAGCAGCTATTGATGACGTCAACAATCCAGCTTGGACATTCAATCCTGGTGTTCTGGAGAAGATTTTGCAAACATCTCGTGAGCGCGGCTATATTTCTGGAGACAACTATATTCTGGAACGCGTCAATATTATCAAAGGAAACGGCTACTACAACCTCTTCAAACCAGACGGCACCTACCTCTTCAGTATCAACTGTAAGACGGGATACTTCGTCGGCAATGGACCAGGTCATGCTGACTCACTTGATTTCTAGTCATCTTTGAACATTTCTTCAGCAGCTGACTTTCTAGTTTGTTGATGGATTTCATTATACATGCACAAAAAAAGTTCTCGATTTCGAGAACTTTTTATTGTTTTAAATCACATGGCGTTCAAAGGCATCATCTGAGATTCCTTGGCTGAGAATAAGTTTAGCCCATTCTTTGGCTGAGAAGAGGCTGTGATCCTTGTAGTTTCCGCAGGATTCAATGGTTGTTCCAGGGACATCTTCCCAGCTAGTTGACTCAGCGATTTCTTCCAGACAGGATTTGATGACCTGAGCAATCTGGCTGGAGCTGTGTTGGCCCCACATAATCATGTGAAAACCAGTGCGACAGCCAAAAGGTGAGCAATCAATCATACCATCAATGCGCTTGCGAATCAGCATGGCCAGCAAATGCTCGATAGTATGCAGACCGGCTGTCGGGATTGAATCTTCATTCGGCTGAACCAGACGGATATCAAAATTGGAAATGATGTCGCCTTTAGGGCCAGTTTCTTCTCCGATAAGGCGGACATAAGGCGCTTTGACAATGGTGTGATCCAGCTCAAAGCTTTCGACGATAACTTCTTTAGACATGGTTTCTCCTTTACAATGTAGTGAGTGCGAGAAGGTTTTTCTAGTGATATCAAGCCATTGGTTTGTCTTGTTAGCGAAGAAAAAGCCTATCTCATATGCATCTTTTCTTCTCTGATTATAGCATAAAAATTTTTTATTTGGGAATAAAGTTTAAGTTTTAGAAAAATGAAAAATTTGAACAATCGTGCTTATGGTTTGAAAAAGTTTTGGTGCTCAGGCTTCTACAAACGTTGAAGATTTTGTCTCTAAAAAATGGACAAAAGCTTTCTTGATTTTCAAAAAATAGGTTTGTGAATTTTTTAGATTTGTGATAGAATAGTATGGAATTTTGAATTCAACAATTAAATAGATTTGGAGTAAAAACATGGACCTATTTCCTATAATTATGTCTGTTTTTGCTGCCATCATTGGTTTAGTGATTGGATATGTAAGTGTCTCGGCTAAGATGAAATCATCTAAAGAAGCTGCGGAGCTTACTCTTTTAAATGCTGAACAAGAAGCAACCAATTTACGCGGACAGGCTGAACGTGAAGCTGATTTGATTGTCAAAGAAGCTAAGCGGGAAACAAGTTCGCTTAAAAAAGAAGCACTTTTGGAGGCAAAGGAAGAAGCCAGAAAATATCGTGAACAAGTTGATGCAGAATTTAAGTCTGAGCGTCAAGAGTTGAAACAAATCGAAAGCCGCTTGACAGAGCGTGCTTCGACCCTTGACCGCAAAGACGATAATTTAAGCAACAAAGAAAAGGCTTTGGAGCAAAAAGAACAAAGTCTCTCAGATAAATCTAAACACATTGATGCGCGTGAAGAACAAGTAGCGGAACTTGAAAAGCAGAAGGCAGCAGAGCTGGAGCGAGTTGCTTCGCTATCGCAGACAGAAGCGCGTGATATTATTTTGACGCAGACCGAAGACAAGCTTTCTAAAGAGATTGCGACTAGGATTCGGGATGCTGAGCAAGATATCAAAGAGCGGTCTGACAAGGTTGCGAAGAATATCTTGGTCCAAGCCATGCAGCGTATTGCCGGTGATTATGTCGCTGAGCAAACCAACTCAACGGTGCATCTGCCAGATGACAGTATGAAGGGCCGGATTATTGGCCGTGAAGGTCGCAATATCCGAACTTTTGAAAGTCTGACTGGTATTGATGTCATCATTGATGACACGCCTGAAGTGGTTACTCTCTCAGGTTTTGATCCGATTCGTCGCGAAATTGCTCGTATGACCATGGAAGCACTTTTGAAAGACGGTCGCATTCACCCAGCCCGCATCGAGGAGTTGGTTGAGAAGAACCGCCTGGAAATTGACAATCGCATTCGTGAGTACGGAGAAGCCGCTGCTTATGAAATCGGAGCTCCTAATCTGCATCCTGATCTGATGAAAATCATGGGTCGCTTGCAGTTCCGCACTTCTTATGGTCAGAACGTCCTTCGGCACTCTATTGAGGTTGCCAAGCTTTCCGGTATCATTGCTGCTGAGCTGGGTGAAAATGCTAATTTAGCTCGCCGTGCTGGATTCCTCCATGATATTGGCAAGTCTATCGACCGTGAGGTTGAGGGGAGCCACGTGGAAATTGGAACAGAACTGGCTCGTAAGTACAAGGAGCATCCAGTCGTTGTTAATACCATTGCCAGCCACCACGGGGATGTGGAAGCAGAAAGTGTCATTGCTGTTATCGTAGCTGCAGCAGACGCTCTTAGTGCCGCTCGGCCAGGTGCCCGCAGTGAATCTCTGGAAAGCTATATCAAGCGTCTCCAAGATTTGGAAGAAATCGCTAATAGTTTCAAGGGTGTCAAGAACAGTTTTGCTTTACAAGCCGGCCGGGAAATCCGGATTATGGTTCAGCCGGACAAGATTAAGGATGACAAGATTACGATTTTGGCTCACGATGTTCGTGAAAAGATCGAAAACAACTTGGAATATCCGGGCAATATCAAGGTAACGGTTATCCGTGAGATGCGTGCCGTTGACTACGCAAAATAAAGAAGAAATGCAGTCTGGTAACAGATTGCTTTTTTCTTGAATGTTCTGCTGGTCTATTTTATTTTCCGTATGATTGCTTGCTTATTTTTCTATTTTCTCAAAACTCTAGACACATACATTTCTTCCTATCCTCTTGAAATATCAGTCTAATTTTGTTACACTAGATAGAAAGACTGTGAAGGAGACATGATGACGGAACGAGGCTTACTAATCGTCTTTTCTGGTCCCTCTGGTGTAGGAAAAGGGACTGTTAGACGAGAAATTTTTGAAAGCACTGATAACCAATTCCAGTACTCGGTATCCATGACGACTCGTCCTCAGCGTCCAGGTGAAGTGGATGGAGTTGACTATTTCTTCCGCACTCGCGAGGAGTTTGAAGAGTTGATTCGCCAGGGCCAGATGCTGGAGTATGCAGAGTATGTAGGAAACTACTACGGGACGCCTCTGACTTATGTCAATGAAACGCTGGATAAAGGTATTGATGTCTTCCTAGAGATTGAGGTTCAGGGAGCTTTACAAGTCAAGAAAAAAGTTCCAGATGCCGTCTTTATTTTTTTGACTCCTCCAGACTTAGAAGAACTTAAAGACCGCTTGGTCGGACGTGGGACAGACAGTGCGGAGATTATCGCCCAGCGCATTGAAAAGGCCAAAGAAGAAATTGCCCTCATGCGCGAGTATGATTATGCCATTGTCAATGATCAGGTGCCGCTGGCTGCCGACCGTGTCAAGCGCGTGATTGAAGCAGAGCATTTCCGAGTAGACCGTGTTATCGGCCGTTATCAGGACATGCTTCCAAAAAATGAAACGATTATTCGATAGAAAGTTAGAAATTAGGTAGAAAATTATGATGTTAAAACCGTCTATTGACACTTTGCTGGACAAGGTTCCGTCAAAATATTCCTTGGTTATTTTAGAAGCTAAGCGCGCTCATGAGCTTGAAGCTGGAGCTCCCGCTACGCAGGAATTCAAGTCTGTCAAATCCACTCTTCGTGCTTTGGAAGAAATTGAATCCGGCAATGTCGTTATCCATCCAGATCCAGAAGGCAAGCGCGAGGCAGTTCGCCGTCGGGCAGAAGAAGAGCGTCTGCGTAAAGAAGAAGAAGAGCGCAAGATTAAAGAGCAAATCGCTAAAGAAAAAGAAGAAGGTGAGAAGATTTAAGGTTGGGGATGCTCAATCTTATTTTTTCTGTAATGATGTTGAGGAAAGCGGGGTGAGAGTGTGAAAGTAGCAAAGATTATTGTGGATGTTCCTCTGATGCAGACGGACAAGCCCTATAGCTATGCTATTCCAGAAGAGTTTGCAGGGATGCTGGAGGCTGGCATGCGGGTCCATGTCCCTTTTGGGCAGGGAAATCGCCTGATTCAGGGGATTGTGGTCGGCTTTGATGAGATGGGAGACCGAGAAGAGCTGAAGGAGATTGCGGAAGTCCTTGATTTCAGTCCCGTGCTGAATCAGGAACAGCTCTGGCTGGCGGACGAGCTGCGCAAGTCAGTCTTTTCCTATAAGATTAGCCTTTTAAAGGCCATGCTGCCTAGTCTTCTCAACTCCAGCTATGATAAACTACTCTATCAGACGGAGCTGCTGAATGATGAGGAACGTTCAGCTATCTTTGGACAGGAGGACAGCCTTCGCTTTTCTGATTTGGACAAGAAAAGCCAGGCCAAGCTGATGCGACTGACCCAGACTGGCCGCATTCGGCTGGAGTATCAGGCGACGGACAAGAAGCATATTAAGACTGAGAAATGGTATCAGGTCAATCATACCGCTCTGCAAAATCATGACCTTCCCCGACAAGCCAAGAAAAAACAAGCATTAAAAGAAGTCTTGTTGGAGCAGCAGGACAGCCAGCTCTTGGCTGATTTACGAGAAAAGTTTTCGCGCGATATTATTAATTACTTTATCAAAGAAAATCTAATTAACATAGAAGATAGAGAAATCAGCCGTTCTGCTGCTTATTTCCAAAAGGAGCGGCAGCAGCAAAGCCTGACCTTAAATGATGAACAAGCTGCAGCGGTTGCGGCAATCACTCAGAAAATTGGTCAGAGTCATTCTCAGCCAGTCCTCTTAGAAGGGGTTACTGGCAGCGGGAAGACCGAAGTTTACCTGCAGGTCATCGCAGAGGCACTGGCCCAGGGCAAGACCGCTATCATGCTGGTTCCGGAGATTTCTCTGACTCCGCAGGTTACAGATCGCTTTATTTCTAGATTTGGGGACCAAGTTGCTATTTTGCATTCTGGTCTGTCTGACGGTGAGAAATATGATGAGTGGCGCAAGGTGGAGCGAGGAGCTGCCCAGGTTGTTGTTGGTGCGCGTTCAGCTATTTTTGCTCCGCTGACAAATATTGGAGCCATTATCATTGATGAAGAGCATGAATCTTCCTACAAGCAGGATTCCAATCCTCGCTATCATGCTAGAGAGGTGGCTCTCTTGCGAGCTCAGTACAATCAAGCTGTCTTAGTGCTGGGTTCGGCGACTCCGAGCTTGGAGAGTCGTGCTCGAGCAAGCCGTGGTGTCTATGATTTTCAGCTGCTCAGCAAGCGCGCAAATCCGCTGGCGCAGATTCCTCAAGTGGAAGTGGTGGATTTTCGGGATTACATCGGGCAGCATGAAGCCAGTAATTTCACCCCGGTTCTGCTAAAGGCTATTCAAGATCGTCTGGATAAGGGAGAGCAGACGGTTCTTATGCTCAACAGGCGGGGGTATTCCAGCTTTGTTATGTGTCGGGAATGCGGGACCGTTGATAGCTGTCCTAACTGTGATATTTCTCTGACCCTGCATATGGACACCAAGACCATGAACTGCCACTACTGTGGTTTTACTAAGAACATCCCTCATAGTTGTCCTAACTGTGCCAGCCGCAGCATCCGCTATTATGGCACTGGGACGCAGAAAGCCTATGATGAGCTGGTTCAGCTCTTTCCACAGGCTCGTATTTTGCGGATGGATGTAGATACGACCCGTAAGAAAGGCAGTCATGAAGCTATTTTAGAAAGCTTTGGTCAGGGGCAGGCAGATATTCTCTTAGGCACTCAGATGATTGCCAAGGGATTGGATTTTCCAAACGTGACGCTAGTTGGTGTACTCAATGCAGACACAGCTCTTAATCTGCCGGACTTTCGCTCTTCAGAGCGAACCTTCCAGCTGCTGACTCAGGTGGCAGGCCGTGCTGGTCGGGCTGAAAAGGCTGGTCAGGTCTTTATCCAGTCCTACAATCCTCATCATTATGCCATTGAGTTTGCCAAGCAGCAGGATTACGAGGGCTTTTATGCTTATGAAATGGGAATCCGCCGGCAGCTAGGCTATCCGCCATATTACTTTACGGTCGGCCTGACTCTGTCGCATAAGGATGAAGAGACAGCAGTGCGAAAAGCCTATGAGGTTATGGATGTTCTGCGGAGCGGTCTGTCAGAAAAAGTGCAAATCTTGGGTCCAACGCCGAAGCCCATAGCTCGTACCCACAATCTCTATCATTATCAGATTTTGCTCAAATATCGCTTTGAAGACAAGCTGCAGGCGACACTAAATCAAGTCTTGGACTGGACACAGAATCGGGACAATAAAGATTTACGTCTGACAATTGATAATGAACCACAAAATTTTATGTAAAGCTTTTTAGCCGAGATTAAGGTTGTTGCAGGCGACTTCTGATATAATAAGGGAAGGAACAAAGAAGGAATCAATAGTTGAAAATGATGAAAATAATATTTATGGGAACACCAGACTTCTCAGCGACTGTCCTAAAAGGGCTGCTGGACAGCGGTCAATATGAAGTGTTAGCAGTGGTAACGCAGCCGGACCGTGCCGTCGGCCGTAAAAGAGAGATTCGCATGACTCCAGTAAAAGAATTGGCCTTGGAATACGGGCTGCAAGTTTATCAACCGGAAAAGCTGGCTCAAAGCTCGGATTTAGAGGAGTTGATGAACTTAGAAGCAGATGGTATTGTCACAGCTGCTTTTGGGCAGTTTTTACCTAGCTGCTTACTGGACAGTGTTGACTTTGCGGTGAATGTTCATGCTTCTTTGCTGCCTAAATACCGAGGTGGTGCGCCCATTCACTATGCTCTGATCAATGGTGATGAGCAAGCGGGTGTTACGATTATGGAAATGGTCAAGGAAATGGATGCTGGAGACATGATAGCCAGCAGAGCGGTGCAGATTGAAGAGACTGACAATGTCGGAACTCTCTTTGAAAAATTGGCGATTATTGGTCGAGATCTGTTATTGGATGTGCTGCCAGCCTATAGGGCAGGGCAGATTATCCCTCAGCCGCAAGATCCTAGTCAGGTCACTTTCTCTCCGAATATCAGCCCAGAAGAAGAGAGGATAGACTGGAGCAAAACAAACCGACAAATTTTCAATCAAATTCGTGGCATGTATCCTTGGCCAGTAGCTCATACCTTGCTGCAGGGACAACGCTTTAAGGTTTATGAAGCAGATATGGTAGCTGGCAGCGGTCAGCCGGGACAGATATTGTCTATTAGTAAAAAAGAACTGGTGGTTGCAGCTGGTAAGGGAGCCCTCTCGCTGAAGACGGTTCAGCCTGCTGGTAAGCCCAAGATGGCTATCGTTGATTTTTTGAATGGACTGGGCCGCAGCCTGTCCCTAGGAGATACTTTTGGAAAGTAAGCAAAAAACGGCCCGTTGGCAGGTCTTGGAAATTTTGGAAGAAGTTTTTGAAGAAGGAGCCTATTCCAATATCGCCTTAAACCGGGCTCTGAATCAAAGCTTGCTGAGTCAAGCAGATAAAGGTCTGGTAACAGAGCTGGTTTACGGCACAGTTGCTCGGAAAATCACACTGGAGTGGTATCTATCCCATTTGATTGAGGATAGGGATAAATTGGATAACTGGCTCTACATTCTGCTTATGCTCAGTCTGTACCAGATGCTCTATCTGGATAAAATCCCTCAACATGCAGCTGTTCATGAGGCTGTTGAGATTGCGAAAATCCGTAAGCGTGGCAGTGAGAAATTTGTCAATGCCTTGTTACGTAGGATTGAGCGTGAGGGTGTGTCTGATTTTGAAACAATCAAGCGCAAAAACAAGCGCTACTCGATCCAGTATTCTCTGCCGGTCTGGCTGGTCAAAGATCTGATAGAAGAGTTTGGCGAAGAAAGGGCTCTAGCTATCTTTGCCAGTCTCTTTGTTCGAAGTAAGGCCAGCATTCGCGTGACGGATATGTCGCGCAAGGCAGAGCTTCGCCAGCTTTTAGGGGCTGAGGACTCTCTTTTATCTCCGTCAGCCTTGGTTAAGAGACAAGGACATTTTGCTGGGCATCAGCTCTTTGAAAGAGGAGCGATTACGATTCAGGATGAGTCTAGCCAGCTTGTGGCTCCTACTCTGGCCATAGAAGGAGAGGAGCAGATTTTGGATGCTTGCAGTGCACCGGGGGGCAAGACTGTCCACATGGCTTCCTATCTGACGAGCGGCCACATTACAGCCTTGGACCTCTATGATCATAAGTTAGAACTCGTAGAAGAAAATGCAAAAAGACTGGGCTTGGCAGATAAAATCACCACTAAAAAGCTGGACGCGACCAAAGTGTTTGAGACATTTGGCCCAGATGCTTTCGATAAAATCTTGGTGGACGCTCCTTGCTCAGGTATTGGCTTAATTCGCCGCAAACCAGATATAAAATATAATAAAGAAAATGCAGATTTTGAGAATTTACAAAAAATTCAGCTGGATATACTAGACAGCGTTTGTCAAAGTCTACGTAAAGGTGGTATAATAGCTTATAGTACTTGCACGATTATGGCCAAAGAGAATTTTGAGGTTGTCGAAAAATTTCTGGCCAGTCATCCGAACTTTGAGCAAGTCTTATTAGACCATGAAAGAAAAGATATCGTCAAAGACGGCTGTATCTTAATTACGCCGGAATTATATGAAAGCGACGGATTTTTTATCAGTCAATTTAGGAAGATATCGGAATAAGAGGAGGAAACTGACAGTATGGAAATTTCATTATTAACAGATGTTGGTCAAAAGCGTACAAATAACCAAGATTATGCCAATCTTTTTGTGAATCGGGCTGGCAAGACCCTGATCATCTTGGCAGATGGTATGGGCGGTCACAGAGCTGGAAACATTGCCAGTGAAATGGCTGTGACGGACTTAGGAGCTGCCTGGGTTGATACACAGATTGATTCGGTGAATCAGGTGCGTGAATGGTTTGCGGAGCACTTGGAAGAGGAAAATCAGCGCATTCATCAATTTGGTCAAGATGAAGAATACAAGGGCATGGGAACGACTTTGGAAGCCTTGGCTATTATTGATAATCAAGCCATCTATGCTCATATCGGCGATTCTCGTATCGGCTTGATTCACGGTGATGAATACCGTCAGCTGACCAATGACCACTCGCTTGTTAATGCTTTGTTGAAAGCTGGACAGATTACTCCAGAAGAAGCAGAGCGTCATCCGCAGAAGAATATAATTACTCAGTCTATTGGTCAAAAAGACGAAGTGCAGCCTGACTATGGCATGATTACCTTGGAAGATGGTGACTACCTCCTGCTTAACAGTGACGGTCTGACCAATATGATTTCAGACAGTGAAATTTGTGACATTGTCACCAGCGACATCAGTCTGTCTGAAAAAACAGAAACCTTAATTCGCTTTGCCAACAATGCTGGAGGGCTGGATAACATCACAGTTGCTCTGGTTCGCTTTGACAAGGAGGATAAGGCATGATTCAAATCGGCAAAATCTTTGCCGGGCGATATAAAATCATCAAGCAGATTGGCCGTGGAGGCATGGCAGATGTCTATTTGGCCAAGGACTTGATTTTGGATGGTGAGGAAGTTGCGGTAAAGGTTCTTAGAACCAATTACCAGACAGATCCTATCGCTGTCGCGCGTTTCCAGCGGGAAGCCAAGGCGATGGCTGACTTGGACCATCCGCACATCGTTCGGATTACTGATATTGGGGAAGAAGATGGCCAGCAGTATCTGGCTATGGAATACGTGGCAGGTCTTGACCTCAAGCGCTATATCAAAGAGAATTCTCCGATTTCAAATGAAGAAGCAGTCAGAATCATGGGACAAATCTTGCTGGCAATGCGCTTAGCGCATACACGCGGTATTGTCCATCGTGACCTGAAACCACAAAATGTCCTCTTAACCCCGGATGGCAATGCCAAGGTAACAGACTTTGGGATTGCGGTGGCCTTTGCAGAGACAAGTCTGACTCAGACTAACTCTATGCTGGGCTCGGTTCATTATCTATCGCCTGAGCAGGCACGTGGCTCTAAAGCAACTGTTCAGAGTGATATTTATGCGATGGGGATTATTTTTTATGAAATGCTGACTGGTCATATCCCTTATGATGGGGATAGTGCCGTTACGATTGCCCTGCAGCATTTCCAAAAGCCGCTGCCATCCATCATTTCTGAAAATCCTAATGTGCCTCAAGCCCTGGAAAATGTGGTCATTAAGGCAACAGCCAAAAAACTGACGGATCGCTATCAGTCGGTTGCAGAGATGTATGTTGACTTGTCTAGCAGCTTATCCTACGAGCGCCGCAATGAAAAGAAATTAGTCTTTGATGATGTTGCGAAAGCAGACACCAAGACCTTGCCAAAAATCTCACCTGTACCGCAGCCAGCAGTTCCACCTGTTAAGCCAACTCCGGCTAAAACGGAAGCGGATGAAGTTAAGGAAGAGACAGCTGATGCGGTTAAGAAAGTTCCAAAGAAACGTCGCTTGAGAACGCGTTATAAAGTACTTTTCTTTGCAGTCTTATTGGTTTTGGCCGCCTTTGTCGTCCTTCTCTATAACAGCCCATCTAATACCAGCGTGCCAGATGTTTCTGGTCAGACTGTAGCAGAGGCTCGTTCTGCTATCGAAGCTAAGAAGCTGGTTGTCGGAGAGGAAAAGGAAGAATACAGCGACAATGTCGAATCTGGTAAAGTCATTAAAACCGATCCACAGGCCAACAGTCAGCGCCGCGAAGGCAGCAAAATTGACCTGATTATCTCCAAGGGACCCAAGACCTTTGTAATGGAAGATTATGTCGGTCAAGCAAAATCGGCCGTAGTTGAAAATCTGAAAACAAACTATAATGTTTCTGAGAAATTGATTGAGATTGTTGAGGAGGAATCGGACGAGTACGAGCCAGGTCAGGTCATTCGTCAGTCTCCGGCAGCTGGTTCGACTTATGATTTGACTTCTAATCATAAGATCAAGCTGACAGTGGCCAAAGAAGTAACTAGTGTGTCCATGCCTGACTTTGGCAGCATGCAGTACACCTACGCCAATGCTCGTTCTTACCTGATTCAAATGGGAATTTCTTCTTCTCGAATTGAACGAGTTGTTGACCGTTCGGTCACTTCGACTCAGGCAGACTTGGTAACTTCCCAGTCACCAGCGGCAGGTCAGACAATTGACCTCAAATCTAATGAAAAAATCACTCTTTACGTGACAGAAGCAACAACACCATCGTCATCTAGCTCGTCATCTTCATCATCTAGTAGCAGCTCAAAGAGCAGCTCATCGTCTGAAGATAACGGACATGGAACTAGTTCCAGTTCATCTGATAGTTGATTAATAAACCGTCCATTTTAAGTTTTTTAGCTTAAAACGGATGGTTTTTTCTTTTTTACTGGACAAATTTCCCCATTTCATGCCTTGGACGGAGGATTTTTGGTTTAATTTTGTTAAAATAGGAAGGTAGAGAAAGGAAACGGCTATGTGGAAGGTTCAATTATTTGTCTTTGTTGAAACAGTCTTACTATCCATGGCATTGGTGACCATGTTGGCAGCTGATTTTTCACGTGTTGTCATTATCTTGGTCCTTTTTTTGCTGTTGCTCTATTATTACTTCGGCAAGCAAAAAGGAAATTTTCTGCTGGTTGCTTCCATGATTATGCTGTTTTTCATTATTATGCTCAATCCCTACGTCATTGCTGCCCTTTTATTCGCGCTTGTTTATGGGATGATTGTGGCCTACCCTTACATTTATAAGGAAAATCAAGAAACCCATCTTGTTTACGAAGAAGATGTGGAAATTCAGAGTGAAAAGAATCGCTGGTTGGGGGACCTGCAGCATTTTTCTAAGGACAGCTGTCAATTCCACGACATCAATCTCTTGCGCATTGTTGGGAAAGACACCATTCATTTGGAAGATGTGATTTTGGTCAACCATGATAATGTCATTGTCATTCGAAAGGGGTTTGGCGATACCAAGATCATTGTGCCGCTGGATGTGGAAATTCAGCTGCAAATCAATACTCTTTACGGGGAGTTGAACTTTCTGCATCATCCATCCCGCAAGCTACGCAATGAAACCATTTCGTTGACAACACCAGACTATAAACGGGCCAATAAGACAGTGAAGATTGTCCTCGTTAGTTTCTTAGGAAATGTGGAGGTTGTCAGAAAGTGAAAAAATCTAATTATTTTCTCATTCTCCTCTATACTTTCTTTGTCTTATTTATCATCTTCCATTATATTTTCAATATTTTTGATTTCACTTGGCAGGAGCTCTTTAATGATTTGGAGCTGTTGCAGTCTTTTGTTTTCTTTGTTGTGATTATCGGTTTATCACTGACCATTCTGATTGTGATTGCGGCCCGCTTGATACAATATCTGTCGGTAGCCCATGTGCAAAAAAATCTTCGGTCTTTGCTGGATGGACGGAGGCTGGAGCCGACAGATCAGCCTGAACTGGATAGCTCTCTGCATCAGCTTGAGAGAAGGCTGCACCGTCTGACAGAAAATCTCCAAAAGTCTGAAAACCAAACCCTGCAGACGGAAGAGAAAATTATCGAAAAAGAACGGCGGCGGATTGCGCGTGACTTGCACGATACTGTCAGTCAGGAATTATTTGCAGCCAATATGATTCTGTCAGGAGTAGCAGGAAATGTAGAACGGCTTGATGGAGAAAAACTGCAAAAGCAGCTCAAGGGGATTGCAGATATTCTTGACACAGCCCAGAAGGACTTGCGGATTCTTCTGCTCCACCTACGACCTACAGAGTTGGAAAATAAGACTCTGGTAGAAGGCATGGATGTGATTATCAAGGAGCTGACTGATAAAAGCGACATTGATGTTCACTTTAATCATCAGGTTGGGCATCTACCCAAACAGATGGAGGAGCATGTCTTCAGAATCATGCAGGAAATTATCAACAACACACTGCGGCATGCCCAGGCAAGTCGGTTGGATATTTACCTCTATCAGGCACCTAATGAACTTAAAATCAAGGTATCTGATAATGGCGTCGGTTTTGATCCGTTGGCCCAGGATGAACTCAGCTACGGCTTGAAAAATATGGAAGACCGTGTGCGGGATATGGCGGGCACCTTTAAGCTTTTGACAGCCCCCAGAAAAGGTCTTTCTATTGAAATCACGATACCTTTACTAGAAGGAGAAGATCATGAAGATATTGTTAGTGGATGACCACCAGATGGTCAGATTGGGATTGAAAAGTTACCTGGAACTGCAAGATGATATAGCTGAAGTATCTGAAGCAGTCAATGGCAAAGAAGGAGTTGAGCAGGCTTTGGCAGAACATCCGGATGTGATTATCATGGATATTGTCATGCCTGAGATGAATGGTATCGAAGCGACACTGGCCATTTTAAAAGAATGGCCGGAAGCAAAAATTCTGATTTTGACTTCTTATTTGGATAATGAAAAAATTTATCCTGTTCTGGATGCAGGCGCTCATGGATACATGCTCAAGACTTCCAGCGCTGAAGAAATTCTTCGTGCCGTCAAAAAAGTGGCCAAGGGAGAATTTGCCATTGAAACAGAGGTCAGCAAGAAAGTGGAGTACCATCGTAACCATATCGAACTCCATGAGGATTTGACAGCTCGTGAGCGTGATATTTTAGGGCTTTTAGCCAAGGGTTATGAAAATCAACGGATTGCAGATGAGCTCTTCATTTCCCTCAAAACGGTCAAGACTCATGTCTCCAATATCCTGTCCAAATTGGAGGTGAGCGACCGTACTCAGGCAGTTGTTTATGCTTTTCAACACCATCTTGTCCCACAAGAAGACTTTTAATGGTATAATAGAAAAGATTAAGATTGGACAAGGGGCGATATGGACGCAAAATTAAAGTATAAGGCTAAAAAGATAAAAATTGTCTTTTTCGATATAGATGATACCCTGCGAGTCAAGGATACAGGTTTTATCCCAGACTCTATCCAGACAGTTTTCAAGCAGTTGAAAGACAAAGGGATTTTGACGGGTATTGCGTCTGGACGAGGAATGTTTGGTGTCGTGCCGGAACTGAGAGCTTTGCAGCCAGACTTTTTCGTTACCCTGAACGGAGCCTATGTCGAAGACAGCAAAGAAAAGGTGATTTCTCAGACGGTTATCCCGTCTGATAGAGTGATGTCCTATATTGCTTGGGCTCAGGAAGTAGGGATTGACTATGGTTTGGTCGGCAGCCATGGAGCAGCCTTGTCCAATCGAAATTCTCTGATTTCAGAGGCTATTGATGTGGTTTATCCAGATTTGCCTGTAAATCCAGACTTTCATTTAGACAAGGATATTTATCAGCTTTGGACCTTTGAAGATAGAGGAGATAGCCTGCAGCTGCCAGAGGCGTTAGCGGAGCATCTGCGTTTGGTTCGCTGGCATCCTCATTCGTCAGATGTCGTGCCGACAGAAGGTTCCAAGGCAGCTGGAGTTTCCAAGGTTGTCGAGCATCTGGGCTTCAAACCTGAAAATGTCATGGTTTTTGGCGACGGACTCAATGATCTGGAATTGTTTGACTATGCCGGAATTGGCATTGCTATGGGCGTTTCCCATGAAGAACTGCGAAAAAGAGCAGATTATATTACAAAAACAGTAGAAGAAGACGGTATTTTTGCCGCCTTAGAGGAGTTAGGTATGGTAGAAAAAGAATTACATTTTCCACAAGTAGAACTTGCAGCAGCAGAAGGTCCAAAAGCGACTATCAAGACTAATCACGGGGACATGAAAGTTCAGCTTTTTCCAGAACAGGCACCAAAAACAGTAGCCAACTTTATTGCCCTTGCTAAAGATGGATATTATGACGGTGTGATTTTCCACCGCATTATTCAGGACTTTATGATTCAGGGTGGCGATCCTACTGGTACTGGTATGGGCGGTCAGTCTATTTATGGCGAGAAATTTGAAGATGAGTTTTCACCAGAATTGTACAATATTCGTGGGGCTCTTTCCATGGCAAATGCTGGGTCAAATACTAATGGAAGTCAATTTTTCATTGTTCAAAATAAAAATCTTCCTTATTCAGCTAAGGAATTGAGCCGCGGCGGCTGGCCTGAAGCTATCGCTGAAGTCTATGCCAGTCAGGGAGGAACTCCGCATTTGGATCGGCGCCACACTGTCTTTGGTCAGCTGGCTGATGAAGCGTCCTATCAAGTTTTGGACAAGATTGCAGCTGTTGAGACGGGTGCGATGGACAAGCCCGTGGAAGATGTTGTGATTGAGACGATTGAGGTAGAAGACTGATGAAAATCGGTGATAAATTAAAAGGCAAAATCACTGGGATTCAGCCTTATGGAGCTTTTGTTGAACTGGAAAACGGAACGATTGGCTTGATTCATATCTCAGAAATTCGTCCGGGTTATATTGAAAATATCCATGATAGTGTAAAGGTTGGCCAGCAAGTCTTGGTTCAGGTTGTGGATTATGATGAATTTTCTGGGAAGTCCAGTCTGTCCATGCGGACCCTAGAAGAAGAAAAGCACCGCCTCCCTAGACGCCACCGCTTTTCAAATGACCGCTGTAAAATTGGTTTTGAGCCTTTAGGCAGACAGCTGCCTATCTGGATCAAAGAGGCAAAAAAATTCTTAAAAAAAGAAAAAGTTTAAAAAATATCCTGTTCTCTTATCGAACAGGATATTTTTGTTTTAGATAGAATTGCCGTTCAATTCATAGCCGACTGCTAAATTGAAATGGACATATTTTTCAAAAATACTAAGCATCAAATTCATAGAGAGCGGTAGACAGATAGCGTTCGCCGTTATCAGGTGCCAGAGCAAGGACTTTTTTGCCAGCTCCTAGTTTTTTCGCTACTTCAATAGCTGCGAAAATAGCAGCAGCAGATGAAATTCCCACTAAGAAGCCTTCCTGACCGCCAATATAGCGTCCAAATTCCAGTGCTTGATCAGAAGTTACGCGGACAATACCGTTATAGGCTGCTGTATCCAAGGTCTCTGGAATGAATCCAGCTGAAAGCCCTTGGATTTTGTGAGGGCCTGGCTTCTCACCAGAAAGGATAGCAGATTCGTCTGCTTCGACTGCGTAGATTTGGATGTCCGGATTAACTTTTTTGAGAGCGTGAGATACACCGGAAATAGTTCCGCCAGTTCCGACACCGCCTACAAAGGCATCCAGTCCAGTTTCACTGAAAGCAGCGATAATTTCTGCTCCTGTTGTTCGTTCGTGAACCTCTGGATTGGCCGGATTGTTAAACTGCAGTGGCAACCAACCATTGCGTTCTTGTGCGATTTCTTGTGCTTTTGCAATAGCGCCTTTCATTCCTTCGCTACCCGGAGTCAAGACCAACTCAGCACCATAAGCTTGGATAATCTTGCGGCGCTCCACACTCATGGTTTCAGGCATAACAATGACAACCTTGTAGCCTTTGGCTGCTCCAACCCATGAAAGGCCAATACCGGTATTTCCACTAGTTGCTTCAACGATGGTATCGCCAGGCTTAATAAGGCCATCGCGCTCAGCCGCCTCAATCATGCTGAGAGCAATCCGGTCTTTAACAGACGAACCAGGATTGAAAGCCTCTAACTTCACATAAACCTCAGCAGCTCCTTCTGGAACCAAGTTGTTCAATTTGACGATGGGAGTTTGCCCAATTAGTTCTGTAATGTTTTGATAAATACGTGACATAGAATACATACCTCAATATAATTTAATAGAATTAGTATAAAATGAAATAAGAGCTTTGTAAAATATAAAAAAGCTATGAGAGCCATAGCTTTTCTTTATGTCAAAACATCAAGGGGACTTCTACTTGGCGCAGTCCTTGATCCATCATCTCCAATTTGCCCTTAAAAAACTCAGTCAGTTTGTCTTTAAGCAGTTCTCTTTCACCTCTGTCAACGAAAAGAAGGGTGGAGACGGTATCTGTAAATTCAGTATCGTATTCAGCAAGATTTTCTGTCTTCAAAAAATTAGTAAAATCCTGATATTGGCTGTAAGACAGTCTTAGGCGCAGGCCAGCTTGTTCTTTTATCTCAACCAGTCCAATCTCCTTAATAGCTAAAGCAACACTGCCGGCATAAGCTCGAATCAGACCGCCGGCTCCTAGCTTAATACCGCCAAAATAGCGAGTAACCACCACGCAAAGATTGGTCAAATTGTGCTTTTCTAGGACTCCCAGCATAGGAACTCCGGCTGTTCCGCTGGGCTCACCATCATCGCTAGTTCGCTTTATATCACTCTTTTCCCCAATGATAAAAGCAGAGCAGTTATGAGTGGCCTTGTAATGTTCTTTTTTTATAGCAGTGATAAAAGCGCGAGCCTCTTCCTCGGAGTAAACTCGTTTTACATGGCAGATAAAGCGGGATTTTTTAATTTCCTCTTGAACCATGCCATCTTCTTTAATTGTCTTAAATTCCATAACTATATTTTACAAGAAAATATGAATTTTGCCAAAAAATTACGAATAAATAAGTATGTTAGAGTTGCAAGATTGTTTAGGACGTATATTTACAGAGAGTCAGTTAGAGTCTAGCTTGCGAGCACAAGCAAAAGAAATTCCCAGTATCCGAGAAGAAAAAGGCAAGCTCCACTGCGGACGCTGCAACAGCTTGATTGAACGAGAAAATCAGCTACCTGTTGGAGCTTATTATTGTAGAGAATGCTTAATATTGGGCCGGGTACGGAGTGACCAAAAACTTTACTATTTTCCTCAAGAGGATTTTCCTAAAAAACAGGTGCTTAAATGGCAGGGGCAACTGACAGAGTTTCAGGGGAAGGTCTCCAAAGGCTTACTGGATGCGCTAGAGAAAAGACAGAATACGTTAGTGCATGCTGTTACTGGCGCTGGAAAAACAGAAATGATTTACCAAGTGATTGCAAGAGTTATTGATAGAGGAGGGTCTGTTTGCTTGGCCAGTCCGCGGATTGATGTTTGTTTAGAACTTTATCGGCGCCTAAAAGAAGACTTTTCTTGTGAAATAGCCCTTCTGCATGGGGAGTCAGAAGCTTATTTTCGCAGCCCCTTGGTAATTGCGACCACCCACCAGCTCTTAAAATTTTATCGGGCTTTTGATTTGTTGATTGTGGACGAGGTAGACGCCTTTCCTTATGTGGATAATCCCATACTGTATCACGCTGTAGAGCGTTCAGTTAAAGAGGATGCTACAACTATTTTTCTGACAGCCACTTCCACAGATGAATTGGATAAAAGAGTTCAAAAAGGTGAGTTGAAACGCCTGAGTCTTCCCAGAAGATTTCATGGTAATCCCTTGACCATCCCTCAGAAAGTTTGGTTATCTGATTTTCAAAAACATCTTCAGAAGAAGAAAATAGCACCTAAACTTTTAAAATATATACAAAAACAGAGGGAGACTCAATTTCCTCTCTTAATATTTGCTGCAGAAATTCAAAGAGGAGAGGATGTTGCTCAGGCTTTGCAGATAGCTCTGCCTGATGAAAAGCTGGCTTTTGTCGCCTCTACAACAGAAAATCGTCTAGAGATTGTCGAGCAGTTTCGTCGCAAGGAGATCACTATTTTGGTGACAACGACTATCTTAGAGCGTGGAGTAACTTTTCCTGGCGTGGATGTTTTTGTCTTGGAAGCCAATCATCGCTTGTTCAGTCGTAGTGCTCTGGTTCAGATTTCAGGCCGAGTTGGCCGTAGTATGGATAGACCGACTGGACAGTTGCTATTTTTTCATGATGGGACTACCCTTGCTATGGAAAAAGCAATTCGAGAAATGAGAGATATGAATAAGGAGGCGGGATTATGACAGAGTGTCTTTTATGTAAGGAGCAAATTAAGGAGAAAGGTAGTTTTTTACGGCTTTTTCTATTAAAAGAAGAAGGACCAAGCTGCTGCTCCACTTGTTATCAAAATTTTGAACGCATATCTGAAGAGCATTGCCCTCGATGTCTTCGCAACGGGCAATCAGATTTATGTGCAGATTGCCAAAAATGGGAGAAAGAGGGGAATCAAGTCCAGCATCAGTCACTATTTACCTATAATGAAGCAATGAAGGAATATTTCAGTCAATACAAGTTTCAGGGAGACTATGTATTGCGCTTTGTATTTGCAAAAGCAGCTAAAAAAGCAGTCAAAATGTTTAGAGAGCATACCATTGTTCCGATTCCAGTGAGTAACGAAAAATTTCAAGTTCGAGGATTTAATCAAGTGCAGGGAATTTTAGATGCTGGAAACTTGTCATATAGAAATATATTAGAGAAAAAAGACACTCTAGCACAGTCGAGCAAGACACGTGAGGAGCGTTTGCAGACGCAGCAGGCTTTTAAAATTAAGAAAGGAGTTGATTTGCCAGATAAAATTTTGCTGGTTGATGATATCTATACGACTGGAAAAACCTTGCAATTAGCTAAGCAAATCTTGCTGGAAGCAGGAGTGAAAGAAATTTTGACATTTTCAATCGCAAGATAAGAAAAAATTTGCAAAAAAAGAATGAAAGCGTTATAATGATATTATAAATAAAACATTTATGTTTAGAAAGAAGGTACTTATATGCTTAAATATAGTATCCGTGGTGAAAACCTAGAAGTAACAGATGCTCTCCGTGACTACGTAGTTTCTAAACTTGAGAAGATTGAGAAGTATTTCCAAGCAGAGCAAGAACTTGATGCGCGTGTGAATCTCAAGGTTTACCGTGAAAAGACTGCGAAGGTGGAAGTGACAATTCCGCTAGGCTCCATCACTCTTCGTGCAGAAGATATCTCTCAGGACATGTATGGGTCAATTGATTTGGTCACAGATAAGATTGAGCGCCAAATCCGCAAAAATAAGACCAAGATTGAAAGAAAGAATCGCAATAAGGTTGCTACAAGCCAGCTTTTCACAGATTCCTTTGCTGAAGAAGCAGAAGAAATTCCGTCAAAAGTTGTTCGTTCAAAACACATCGATTTGAAGCCAATGGACTTGGAAGAAGCGATTCTGCAGATGGATTTATTGGGACATGATTTCTTTATCTATTCCGATGCTGAGGACAGCAGCACAAATGTTATATACCGTCGTGAGGATGGAGATATTGGCCTGTTAGAAGTCAAATAAATAAGAAAAGATGGTTGAGAGCATGTTTCTCAACCTTTTTATTTTATAGAAATTTATACTGTCAGATGACATAAAAAAGCACCCTAGGCACAAAGAAATTAACTTTATACTTACAGTTGAAAAATAAACTTCAAAAAATTTAAAAAATATTAGAAAAGGTATTGACAGGTTGGTGGTATAGGTGATATACTAATATAGTTGTCGCGAAAGACAAAGCCCTTTGAAAACTGAACAAGACGAACCAAGTGCAGGGTGACATAGAGATATGTAACCTGTCAAAAAAAACGAAAATAAATCTGTCAGTGGACAGTAATGAGTGCGAACTCAAACTTTTTAATGAGAGTTTGATCCTGGCTCAGGACGAACGCTGGCGGCGTGCCTAATACATGCAAGTAGAACGCTGAAGAGAAGAGCTTGCTCTTCTTGGATGAGTTGCGAACGGGTGAGTAACGCGTAGGTAACCTGCCTGGTAGCGGGGGATAACTATTGGAAACGATAGCTAATACCGCATAAAATTGATTATTGCATGATAATTAATTGAAAGATGCAATTGCATCACTACCAGATGGACCTGCGTTGTATTAGCTAGTTGGTGAGGTAACGGCTCACCAAGGCGACGATACATAGCCGACCTGAGAGGGTGATCGGCCACACTGGGACTGAGACACGGCCCAGACTCCTACGGGAGGCAGCAGTAGGGAATCTTCGGCAATGGGGGGAACCCTGACCGAGCAACGCCGCGTGAGTGAAGAAGGTTTTCGGATCGTAAAGCTCTGTTGTAAGAGAAGAACGGGTGTGAGAGTGGAAAGTTCACACTGTGACGGTATCTTACCAGAAAGGGACGGCTAACTACGTGCCAGCAGCCGCGGTAATACGTAGGTCCCGAGCGTTGTCCGGATTTATTGGGCGTAAAGCGAGCGCAGGCGGTTAGATAAGTCTGAAGTTAAAGGCTGTGGCTTAACCATAGTATGCTTTGGAAACTGTTTAACTTGAGTGCAGAAGGGGAGAGTGGAATTCCATGTGTAGCGGTGAAATGCGTAGATATATGGAGGAACACCGGTGGCGAAAGCGGCTCTCTGGTCTGTAACTGACGCTGAGGCTCGAAAGCGTGGGGAGCAAACAGGATTAGATACCCTGGTAGTCCACGCCGTAAACGATGAGTGCTAGGTGTTAGGCCCTTTCCGGGGCTTAGTGCCGCAGCTAACGCATTAAGCACTCCGCCTGGGGAGTACGACCGCAAGGTTGAAACTCAAAGGAATTGACGGGGGCCCGCACAAGCGGTGGAGCATGTGGTTTAATTCGAAGCAACGCGAAGAACCTTACCAGGTCTTGACATCCCTCTGACCGCTCTAGAGATAGAGTTTTCCTTCGGGACAGAGGTGACAGGTGGTGCATGGTTGTCGTCAGCTCGTGTCGTGAGATGTTGGGTTAAGTCCCGCAACGAGCGCAACCCCTATTGTTAGTTGCCATCATTCAGTTGGGCACTCTAGCGAGACTGCCGGTAATAAACCGGAGGAAGGTGGGGATGACGTCAAATCATCATGCCCCTTATGACCTGGGCTACACACGTGCTACAATGGCTGGTACAACGAGTCGCAAGCCGGTGACGGCAAGCTAATCTCTGAAAGCCAGTCTCAGTTCGGATTGTAGGCTGCAACTCGCCTACATGAAGTCGGAATCGCTAGTAATCGCGGATCAGCACGCCGCGGTGAATACGTTCCCGGGCCTTGTACACACCGCCCGTCACACCACGAGAGTTTGTAACACCCGAAGTCGGTGAGGTAACCGTAAGGAGCCAGCCGCCTAAGGTGGGATAGATGATTGGGGTGAAGTCGTAACAAGGTAGCCGTATCGGAAGGTGCGGCTGGATCACCTCCTTTCTAAGGAGTCCGTAAGGACACACGGAATGCACTTGGGTCTTGTTTAGTTTTGAGAGGGCTATGTGGGGCCTTAGCTCAGCTGGGAGAGCGCCTGCTTTGCACGCAGGAGGTCAGCGGTTCGATCCCGCTAGGCTCCATTATCTAGTTTTACTAGATAAAGAACTTGTCCATTGAAAATTGAATACCGATATCAAATAGTAACAAGAAAATAAACCGAAAACGCTGTGAAAATTAATGAGTTTAAGACTGAAAGGTCAAAAATAAGGTTAAGTTAGTAAGGGCGCACGGTGGATGCCTTGGCACTAGGAGCCGAAGAAGGACGTGACAAACGACGAAATGCCTCGGGGAGCTGTAAGTAAGCTTCGATCCGGGGATGTCCGAATGGGGGAACCCAACAGGTTGATGCCTGTTACCCATTTCTGTTAAGGGAATGAGGAGGAAGACGCAGTGAACTGAAACATCTAAGTAGCTGCAGGAAGAGAAAGCAAAAGCGATTGCCTTAGTAGCGGCGAGCGAAGAGGCAGGAGGGCAAACCGAAGAGTTTACTCTTCGGGGTTGTAGGACTGCAATGTGGACTCAGAATTTATAGAAGAATGACTTGGGAAAGTCAGCCAAAGAGAGTAATAGCCTCGTATTTTAAATAGATTCTGTACCTAGCAGTATCCTGAGTACGGCGGGACACGTGAAATCCCGTCGGAATCTGGGAGGACCATCTCCCAACCCTAAATACTCCCTAGTGACCGATAGTGAACCAGTACCGTGAGGGAAAGGTGAAAAGCACCCCGGGAGGGGAGTGAAATAGAACCTGAAACCGTGTGCCTACAACAAGTTCGAGCCCGTTCATGGGTGAGAGCGTGCCTTTTGTAGAATGAACCGGCGAGTTACGTTATGATGCGAGGTTAAGTTGAAGAGACGGAGCCGTAGGGAAACCGAGTCTGAATAGGGCGCTTTAGTATCATGATGTAGACCCGAAACCATGTGACCTACCCATGAGCAGGTTGAAGGTGCGGTAAAACGCACTGGAGGACCGAACCAGGGCACGTTGAAAAGTGCTTGGATGACTTGTGGGTAGCGGAGAAATTCCAAACGAACTTGGAGATAGCTGGTTCTCTCCGAAATAGCTTTAGGGCTAGCGTCGACATCAAGATTCTTGGAGGTAGAGCACTGTTTGGGTGAGGGGTCCATCCCGGATTACCAATCTCAGATAAACTCCGAATGCCAATGAATTATGGTCGGCAGTCAGACTGCGAGTGCTAAGATCCGTAGTCGAAAGGGAAACAGCCCAGACCACCAGCTAAGGTCCCAAAATAATTGTTAAGTGGAAAAGGATGTGGGGTTGCACAGACAACTAGGATGTTAGCTTAGAAGCAGCTATTCATTCAAAGAGTGCGTAATAGCTCACTAGTCGAGTGACCCTGCGCCGAAAATGTACCGGGGCTAAAACAATTTACCGAAGCTGTGGATACCTTTTATAGGTATGGTAGGAGAGCGTTCTATGTGTGGAGAAGGTGTACCGTGAGGAGCGCTGGAACGCATAGAAGTGAGAATGCCGGTATGAGTAGCGCAAGACAGGTGAGAATCCTGTCCACCGTAAGACTAAGGTTTCCAGGGGAAGGCTCGTCCGCCCTGGGTTAGTCGGGACCTAAGGAGAGACCGAAAGGTGTATCCGATGGCCAACAGGTTGAGATTCCTGTACTAGAGTATGAAGTGATGGAGGGACGCAGTAGGCTAACTCGTGCGTACGATTGGATGTACGTCTAAGCAGTGAGGCGTGGTATGAGTCAAATGCTTATACCTCTAACGTTGAGCTGTGATGGGGAGCGAAGTTTAGTAGCGAGTGAGTGATGTCACACTGCCAAGAAAAGCTTCTAGCGTTGTATCATACTCTACCCGTACCGCAAACCGACACAGGTAGTCGAGGCGAGTAGCCTCAGGTGAGCGAGAGAACTCTCGTTAAGGAACTCGGCAAAATGACCCCGTAACTTCGGGAGAAGGGGTGCTGACTTTGGTCAGCCGCAGTGAATAGGCCCAAGCAACTGTTTATCAAAAACACAGCTCTCTGCTAAATCGTAAGATGATGTATAGGGGGTGACGCCTGCCCGGTGCTGGAAGGTTAAGAGGAGTGCTTAGCGGTAACGCGAAGGTATGAATTGAAGCCCCAGTAAACGGCGGCCGTAACTATAACGGTCCTAAGGTAGCGAAATTCCTTGTCGGGTAAGTTCCGACCCGCACGAAAGGCGTAATGATTTGGGCACTGTCTCAACGAGAGACTCGGTGAAATTTTAGTACCTGTGAAGATGCAGGTTACCCGCGACAGGACGGAAAGACCCCATGGAGCTTTACTGCAGTTTGATATTGAGTGTCTGTGCCACATGTACAGGATAGGTAGGAGCCTATGAAATCGGGACGCCAGTTTCGATGGAGGCGTTGTTGGGATACTACCCTTGTGTTATGGCCACTCTAACCCGGTAGGTTTATCATCTACGGAGACAGTGTCTGACGGGCAGTTTGACTGGGGCGGTCGCCTCCTAAAAGGTAACGGAGGCGCCCAAAGGTTCCCTCAGACTGGTTGGAAATCAGTCGCAGAGTGTAAAGGTATAAGGGAGCTTGACTGCGAGAGCTACAACTCGAGCAGGGACGAAAGTCGGGCTTAGTGATCCGGTGGTTCCGCATGGAAGGGCCATCGCTCAACGGATAAAAGCTACCCTGGGGATAACAGGCTTATCTCCCCCAAGAGTTCACATCGACGGGGAGGTTTGGCACCTCGATGTCGGCTCGTCGCATCCTGGGGCTGTAGTCGGTCCCAAGGGTTGGGCTGTTCGCCCATTAAAGCGGCACGCGAGCTGGGTTCAGAACGTCGTGAGACAGTTCGGTCCCTATCCGTCGCGGGCGTAGGAAATTTGAGAGGATCTGCTCCTAGTACGAGAGGACCAGAGTGGACTTACCGCTGGTGTACCAGTTGTTCTGCCAAGAGCATCGCTGGGTAGCTATGTAGGGAAGGGATAAACGCTGAAAGCATCTAAGTGTGAAACCCACCTCAAGATGAGATTTCCCATAACGCAAGTTAGTAAGAGCCCTGAGAGAAGATCAGGTTGATAGGTTAGAAGTGGAAGTGTGGTGACACATGGAGCGGACTAATACTAATCGCTCGAGGACTTATCCTAGAATAAGAGCTTCATCAGAGTGCAGCGAATGGTTTAGAGGAATGTGAGATTTGATATTGTATTCAATTTTGAGTTGACAAGGCTTGTCTGAGAGGACAGGACAGTTAATTCAATAGTTAAGTGACGATAGCCTAGGAGATACACCTGTACCCATGCCGAACACAGCAGTTAAGCCCTAGAACGCCGGAAGTAGTTGGGGGTTGCCCCCTGTGAGATATGGTAGTCGCTTAGCGAAGGGAGTTTAGCTCAGCTGGGAGAGCATCTGCCTTACAAGCAGAGGGTCAGCGGTTCGATCCCGTTAACTCCCATATTCTGAAAAGAATAGGTCCCGTAGTGTAGCGGTTATCACGTCGCCCTGTCACGGCGAAGATCGCGGGTTCGATTCCCGTCGGGACCGTTGAAGTCGAGAAGATTTCAATAAAAGTAAGAGACTCGTTAGCTCAGTTGGTAGAGCATTTGACTTTTAATCAAAGGGTCACTGGTTCGAGCCCAGTACGGGTCATAAGAGCGGGTTTGGCGGAATTGGCAGACGCACCAGATTTAGGATCTGGCGCTTTAGGGCGTGGGGGTTCAAGTCCCTTAACCCGCATATAAGATAATAATGAGCCGGCTTAGCTCAGTTGGTAGAGCATCTGATTTGTAATCAGAGGGTCGCGTGTTCAAGTCATGTAGCCGGCATTTTTGAATAGGATGCGAACGTAGTTCAGTGGTAGAACATCACCTTGCCAAGGTGGGGGTCGCGGGTTCGAATCCCGTCGTTCGCTTGAGGCGGCCGGGGTGGCGGAACTGGCAGACGCACAGGACTTAAAATCCTGCGATTGGTAACGATCGTACCGGTTCGATTCCGGTCCTCGGCATAGACTTGTAAGAGGCAGTAGAAGAAGATGAGCACCCTTAGCTCAACTGGATAGAGTACCTGACTACGAATCAGGCGGTTAGAGGTTCGACTCCTCTAGGGTGCATTAAATTATTTGATTTTTTCTTAATTTTTGCTATAATGATTTTAATATGAATAGTGAGCACCCTTAGCTCAACTGGATAGAGTACCTGACTACGAATCAGGCGGTTAGAGGTTCGACTCCTCTAGGGTGCATTTGGAAGCGAAGTCTTAGGGCTCCGTTTTTAGATTGTTTAAGCACCGGGAAGTAGCTCAGCTTGGTAGAGTACTTGGTTTGGGACCAAGGTGTCGCAGGTTCGAATCCTGTCTTCCCGACTAGATAACATCAAAGATAGATATACTGATCTATCTTTTTTGTTTTTAAGAAAACTGTTTGTTCATTATCTGAAACTTAGCTAACATATGTTGTTGAGCTCTTTTAGTTATAGTCGGATTTAATAAGTAATACAATCTTTTAGAACTACTGGTCTTGTCTCTTTATATAATCCTATTTGAAAGCATGGGATTTGATTATTCAACTAGATTTAGTTTGATTTTAAAGTCTAGTGTTCTGGGAGTTTAGTCTGTATCAAGCTGCTCAAATGTACTTTTCATTTGAGATGAGTAATATTAAAGATAAAAACCTCTGATAGCAGTGTTTGTTGCTTTCAGAGGTTTTTATATGTGCTGAGTTTGATTTACTACATCAAAGAGTATTCGTCAGATAGCATAATGGTTTCTTTACCCTTGTTATCAACGATGTAGACTTTTCTGGGAAAGAAAGGGTCAAATTGGTAGTTTAAATCAAATGAAATAATAGTGTTGAAGTTTTTTTGTGAGAATCGTAGAGATACTCTTCCTTGGCTATTGATGATTTCAAACTTGAGGACTGGGCGAAGTTCGAAGACTCCTTTGAGATTGTTATCAATAACGTACCAGAATGAGTCTATAATTTCTTCAGGGAGGCTCGTCATGATGCCAAAGCTGGCATATCGGCCGAGAGTATTTGTAAATGCCATGGGAGACTCCTTTCTTACGGTCTGGATTTTCTTATATGATACCCGAAAATGCTTGAGATTGCAAGAATTTGACCTCTGGTGAGGACGAATTAGACAAAAGAAAAAGAGCTTACGCTCTTTGACAACTTTATCGATTCTTTAGTTCAACATAACGTTTGTACCAAATATTGACATAGGCATCTGAAAATGGACCTCTTCCGTTGTTAATCCAATCAACTAGGATTTTGACATTTTCTTTGAGAATGAAATCCAAATCATCAGAATAGTGCATCTGTTTTTTGTGACGTTCATATTCTTCTACATCCAACAGGCGTTTTTCACCATCAGCAAAGACTTTGACGTCTAAATCATAGTCAATGTATTTTAGAGCTTCATTATCCAGATAGTAAGGGCTGGCTAGGTTGCAGTAGTATGAAGTTCCATTGTCTCGAATCATGGCAATGATATTAAACCAGTATTTTTTATGAAAATAGACAATGGCAGGTTCACGTGTTACCCAACGTCGGCCATCACTTTCTGTCACCAGTGTGTGGTCATTAACACCAATAATGGCGTTTTCTGTTGTCTTTAGTACCATGGTATCTCGCCAGGTGCGGTGAAGATTCCCATCATGCTTATAACTTTGAATTGTAATAAAGTCGCCTTCTTTTGGAAGTTTCATAACTTACCAACTTTCTACAATTTATAAGTTTATCTTCTTTATTGTAACATATTTTCATAGAAATGCATAAGTTTTCATAGAAAATCTTAAAGATATTCTCTCAGAGCGCTGGCGATGTCGGAGAAATCATAGCCTTTGCGAGCTAGAGCTTGGGTCAGACGCTGTTTTAAGTCATAGCCGTCGTATTTTTTTGAGTACTTGCGGTATTGCTTGTCTAGCTCTTTATAGAGCAGTTCTTGCTGGTTTTCTTGGTCTTCTTCGATTTCCAAATGCTGATAGGCGGTTTTGGCTTGACTATAGGAAAAACCTTTGTTTATCAAGGATTGAAGAATTTTATCTTGTAAGGCCTTGCTGGGCAGTTTTCCCTGGTATTTTCTGAGCAGCTTTTGGGCAACCTTGTCTGTTAGTTCAGTCAAATCAAACTGGCTCAATTCGTCTTCAATAATAGTGCTAGAAATCCCTTTTTGACTGAGTTTTTGCTTGAGAACAAAAGCGCCTTTGTCACCAGTGAGAAGGTTGGATTGGATAAAAGAATGAGCATATTTTCTATCATTAATCCAATTATCCTTTTTTAGATTGTCCAAAACATGGCTGATGGTTTCTGGTTGGATGTCGTGCTGCGTTAAGTAGTCTTTAACTTCCTTAGCAGTTCTTTGCTTGAAGGAGAGATGGTAAAGAGCTAGATTTTTTCCGTAAGAAAATTGGGCATAGTTTTGAATTTCTGATAGCTCCTGCTCTGTGATTTCCATTCCTTTGGACAGCATGAAGCGGACGATGGTGTCTTCTGTAATATAGAGCTTTTCACTGCCGTCCAACTCCAAGAGGTAGAGTCTTTTTTTCTTTTCGATTTTTGTGATTTTCATAGGGGATTTTGGTAAAGTCCTTTCTTTTAGCCAAACGCTTCAAAGGCAGCAATCAAGCGCAGTTTGTCTGTATCAATATCCTTCCTGCCATAGTAGTCAAGAAAGAGCTCTGCGTATCTAGGATCAGATAAATTATAAGTAAGAGACCAGATCGCCCAGTAAAGGTCAATGTGGCGATCACTAAGGCCAGCGAGGCCAACGTCAATAAAGCAGGAGAAGGTTGTTGCGTCTTTCAGAATGAAATTAGGCAAGCAGGCATCTCCATGAATCAAGGCGTCCGCCGTCAGTAGGTTTCCCTGCTCTTGGATAAGCTGGTATGCTTCCTCTCGACTTTTGATATGAAATTGAGGCAGCAAGGCTTTTTGATAAAAGCATCCTTTCCGATAATTTTCCTCTGCTTGTTCTTTGTAGTGTTGAAGGCGATGCTGGATTGGGAAATGCTGGGGTTGGATGCTGTGAAGTCTTTTAAGTGCGGCAGCCATCGTTTGGCAAAGCTCTTCCGGCTGTTGGAGAAAGGCTAGGGCGTCCTTGCCCTCGGCTTCTTTAGTCAGCAGGTAGTCTTTATCTGCTGTCAGGTAGTGAATGACAGGTACACCGAGTCCTTGCTCTTCAAACCATTTGGCAAGTGTGGCTTCTTGGGCTAACTGGCCTTTTTGGTCGATTTTCAAATAATAGCCTGTATCAGCATAGAAAACACTGGCTGCAGAATGTGAGGAGCTGTCGTAAAAGTTGGCTCCCTCTAGATAAGTTCGTATTTGCTCAGGGAATTGGGCTAGTGGAAGGGATATTTTTTCTGCTTTCATACTTTTATTGTAACATATTCTCAACTAATGCGAGGCAGCGTGGTATAATAGAAACATGAATGTGAAAGTGAAGCAAAGAATCCCTTTGAAAATTAAAAAAATGGGGATTAATGGTGAAGGGATTGGATTTTATAAGAAAACGCTGGTCTTTGTTCCCGGTGCTTTGAAAGGTGAGGAAGTCTACTGTCAGGTGACCAAGGTTCAGCGTAATTTCATCGAGGCCAAGCTCTTGACCATCAACAAACGGTCGAAATTTCGGGTGGAGGCGCCTTGTGAGATTTATGATAGCTGTGGGGGCTGTCAAATCATGCATCTCCACTATGACAAGCAGTTGGAGTTTAAGGAAGATTTGCTGCGTCAGGCTTTGAAAAAATTTGCGCCAGCTGGTTATGAGAACTACGAGATTCGTCCGACCATTGGTATGCAGGAGCCGCTCTATTATCGGGCTAAACTGCAGTTTCAGACTCGGAAGTTTAAGGATGAGGTCAAGGCGGGGCTCTATGCCCAGAATTCCCACTATCTGGTCTCGCTGAAAAACTGTCTGGTTCAGGACAAGGTAACGCAAAAGATCATCAATAAGGTGGCTCGGCTTTTAGGAAAGTACAGGCTGCCTATCTATGATGAGAGAAAGACAGCTGGAGTACGCACGGTCATGATTCGCAGGGCCAGAAAGACGGGTCAGGTCCAGATGATTTTTGTGACAGGGCGCAAACTGGACTTTTCTCCAGTCGTTCGAGATCTAGTGGCTGAATTTCCTGAGTTGGAAACAGTCGCGGTCAATTATCATACGAGCAAGTCCAGTGAGATTTATGGAGATAAGACAGAGATTATCTGGGGTGAGGAGGCTATCCAAGAAGGAGTGCTGGATTATGAGTTCTCCCTGTCGCCTCGAGCTTTCTATCAGCTCAATCCTGAGCAGACAGAGGTGCTCTACAGGGAGGCGGTTAAGGCGCTGGATGTGACGGAAGAAGACCATTTGATAGATGCCTATTGTGGAGTTGGGACCATCGGCTTTGCCTTTGCTAGACGGGTCAAGTCTCTGAGGGGCATGGACATCATCCCTGAGGCCATTGAAGACGCTAAGCGCAATGCAAAAAGGATGGGCTTTGACAATACGCTCTACGAGGCTGGGACGGCAGAGGAGATTATTCCTCGCTGGTATGCGGAGGGCTATCGGGCGGATGCCTTGATTGTTGACCCACCGCGAACTGGTCTGGACGATAAACTGCTGGAGACAATTGTCCGTTATGCACCTGAAAAGATGGTCTACGTTTCCTGCAATGTCTCAACTCTGGCTCGGGATTTGGTCAAGCTATGTCAGGTCTACGATGTTCACTATATCCAGTCGGTTGATATGTTTCCGCATACTGCTCGGACCGAGGCAG
Organism: Streptococcus sanguinis; assembly: GCF_900475275.1. Taxonomy (NCBI): domain Bacteria; kingdom Bacillati; phylum Bacillota; class Bacilli; order Lactobacillales; family Streptococcaceae; genus Streptococcus; species Streptococcus sanguinis. Next base: position 562,725 of record NZ_LS483364.1, read on the forward strand.
TGGTGAAATTATCCAAGCGAGATAGCTCTCGTTTGAATTAATTAGAAATGGCTCGCTAGAGTTGATAAATCATTCTAAAAAGGACTTAGTTTTCTCTAATACAGAGCTAAGTCTTTTCTTTTGTCAAGATTGCAATGGATTTATAGGAAGATTAGTCCACACCTAATTAATTAGTCACAAAAAGAGAACACTCGTTAAGTGTTCTCCAATGGCAATCAGTTATATTAGAATAAACCGAAGACTAGGACTGCAAGGACGGCACCAATAATTGGTCCGACAACTGGAATCCAAGCATAGCTCCAATCACCATCACCTTTGTTTGGAATAGGAAGAAGACTGTGCATGATGCGAGGTCCTAAGTCACGAGCAGGGTTGAGGGCGTAGCCAGTTGTTCCACCAAGTGATAGACCAATTCCGATAATCAATGTTCCGACTGCAAAAGTGCCAATGCCTGCTTGCAGCTTATAAAGTCCTAGAGCGAAGATAGTCAGCACAAGGACAAAAGTTCCAAGGATTTCGCTAATCAGGTTAGAGAAGGTATCTTTGATAGCTGGGCCTGTGCTGAATGTGCCTAGGACGTTAGCTGGATTTTTTTCAGCTAGATAGTGAGGTTTGAACTGTAGGAAAACGAGGAACTGTCCGACCATAGCACCAGCAAATTGAGCGAGGATATACGGAAGAACAGATGCCCAAGGCAAATCACCTTTCAGAGCTACTCCGAGAGTTAGGGCAGGATTCAGATGGGCTGGTCCAAGGTTGCCGGATACAAAAGCAGCGATAGCAACGGCAATCCCCCATCCCATGGTAATCACAATCCAACCTGAATTGTGACTCTTTGTTTTAGGAAGAACCACACCTGCAACTACACCATTTCCCAAAAGGAGCAAGAGCAGTGTTCCTAAAAATTCGCCAAATATTTCTTTCATCATTTATGTTACTCCATTTAAAAGAAGGGGTGGCAGACAGTTGTTTTGCCTACCGCCTCTTCTCGTATTTTCTATTTTTTTAATTCTTCTAAATCGTTATTTGCAAGGGCAGCTTGAACATCTTTTCGATAAGCTGCTTTTTCTTCTTCTGTCCAGTCGTAGAATCGTCCCATTTCATCCAGAACAGGCTCTACAATCGCATCTAAGCTATCCCGCATAAAGAGCATGTGGTTTGTCCGGCGAAGCAAAAAGTCAACTGGGCTGAGCGCTAATTCATTACGCATAGCATAATGCAGTGACAAGGTATCCGCTAGGCTGAGACCTGGTGCTTCTTCGATACTGTGAGCGAGGGCAAAGACTTTAGGAGCATTTGAACCGTAAAGATTTGCAAGATAGAAGGCTTCTTTGCTGTCTAAGCCACGTGAGACACCAAGTTGAGCAAATGCTTCGATTTCGGAATCCACATTTGCTGGATTGAGCTCTCCGCCTGAAACAGGGTAGGTCTTAGAGTTGATGAGCTTGAAGCTGCGGTCAAATTCTGCTTTGAGGATTTCAACCACACGCTCCATAGCGCCTTCAGCCATCTTACGATAGTCCGTAATCTTACCGCCAGCAAGGGTCAAGAGGCCATTGTTATCACGTTCCAAGCTGGAACCGCGGGACACAGCAGATGGGTCCAAGTGTTTTTCAGAAGTGCTGCTTTCGAGTTGCATAACAGCCGATTCAACATCCTCACGGGATTTTTCTTTAGCCAAATAGCTTTCAACGGTCGCAATCAGTGCATTGAAACTTTCATCGCTAATGGTACCGTTGTTTCCGCCGTTATAGTCAGAAGCGCTGTTTCCTGCGATCAGAGGACGCAGACCTGCCCAGCTGCTTTCGATGTCGTCAATCGTGATGTTTGCTTCTGGGAAGCGATTATTGACAATGCCCAAAAGGTAATCCACATCTTCTTGTGTTACTTTTGGATGCTCTAGGTCGCCAGTGTAGTCGGTGTCAGTCGTACCAAAGTAGGTTTTATTTTCACGCGGAAGAACAAAGACCATCCGGCCGTCTCCCAAGCCTGTGTCAAAGTAGACTGGCTGAGAAACCTTGATCTTGCTAGAGTCAACCACCAAGTGAACCCCCTTTGTTGGACGCATTTGAGAATATTGCTCACCGTCATTTGACAGATTGCGCACGCTGTCGCTCCAAGGTCCAGTTGTGTTGATGACCAAGCGAGCCTTGATTTCAAAGACTTCATCCGTCAAGAGGTCACGCGCAACAACGCCTGTAATCTTTCCAGAATCGTCAAAGAGGAAACCTTCTGCTTTGACATGGTTGGCAATCAGGGCGCCGTCTTGGTTGGCGCGTTTGATATTTTCAATCACGAGACGTGCGTCGTTGTTGCGGAAGTCAAGATAGACACCACCGCCGACTAAGCCTTCCTTCTTAAGTTCAGGTTCCCGTTCTAAGACTTCTTCCTTACTCAAGACCTTGTTGGCAGCAGGAGTGTTGTTAACACCAGCCAAGAGGTCATAGAGGTCCATAGCCACTTTGAGACGGAAGAGACTGAAAGTAGCACCCTCTTCTTCGTAGACAGGAAGTAGCATAGGATCTGGTTTTGGAATATGAGGGGCAATTTGCTGGACCACAGCACGCTCAGAAACTGTATCTGAGACCACCTCTACGTCGAATTGCTTGAGGTAACGAAGGCCACCATGGACCAATTTCGTAGAGCGGCTAGAAGTCCCTTCGGCAAAGTCCTGCATTTCAATCAGACCAGTCTCCAGGCCACTTGCAGCTGCTTGCAAGGCTACTCCAGCACCGGTAATCCCACCGCCAATAATCAGGAGGTCCAAGGTGCGTTCCTGCATTTTTTTTATCGATAATTCACGTGTTTTCTTTGAAAATTCCATAATTACACACTTTCTAACTTAGTCGTTTCCTGCTTCTGCTGACTTTATCATCAAAATAAGAATCAGTATTAGTCATCGATTTCCGCAAAGACTTGGGTTGCCTTAACGGCTTTTTTCCATCCTTTGTAGAGTTGTTCCTTACGGGATTCATTCATAGACGGCTCAAAGAGTTCTCCTGTTTCATTGAGAGTGCGGAGTTCGTCTAAGTCTTTCCAGTAGCCTACTGACAGTCCTGCCAAGAAGGCTGCACCAAGAGCAGTTGTTTCTAAGTTTTTAGCACGGGCAATATCGATTCCCAAAATGTCAGCCTGGAACTGCATGAGGAAGTTGTTCATAGCAGCACCGCCGTCTACTTTGAGGACTTGAATAGCAGTCTTAGCGTCCACCTGCATGGTATCAATGATGTCTCGTACTTGGTAAGCGATGGATTGCAGGGTAGCCTTGATAAAGTCTTCCTTGCTGGTTCCGCGGGTCAAGCCAAAGACAGAACCACGTGCATTTTGATCCCAGTAGGGAGCGCCCAGGCCTGTAAAGGCAGGTACGACATAGACTTCGTCATTATTGTGAGAATTGAGAGCATATTTTTCAGATTCTGGTGAATTTTCAACCATCCGAAGACCGTCGCGTAGCCATTGAATAGCACTTCCGGCAATGAAGATAGAACCTTCTAAGGCATAGTAAACTTTGCCGTTGATACCGTAGCCAATGGTTGTCAAGAGGTTGTTTTCAGATAGTTGCATCTCTTCACCAGTATTCATGATGATGAAGGAACCAGTTCCGTAAGTATTCTTAACCATGCCAGGCTCAAAAGCTAGCTGTCCAAAGAGCGCTGCCTGCTGGTCACCAGCCATACCAGAGATTGGAACTTCTCCACCGTAGAAATGGAATGGAGCAGTCTTACCATAGATTTCTGAGTTAGAACGAACTTCTGGAAGCATGGCCTTTGGAATATTAAGGATTTCCAAAATCTCTTCATCCCATTTAAGTTCCTTGATGTTATAGAGCATGGTACGGGCTGCATTTGAGTAGTCAGTCACGTGAGAAGCCCCGTCAGTCAATTTCCAAACCAGCCAGGTATCAATAGTACCAAAGAGCAATTCGCCCTTTTCAGCTCTTTCTTGCGCTCCCTCTACATGATCTAAAATCCAGCGAACCTTGGTAGCAGAGAAGTAAGCGTCAATAATCAAACCAGTCTTTTCATGGAATTTTTCCACATAGCCTTGGCTTTTCAGTTGTTCAGCCAGAGGAGCAGTCTGGCGAGATTGCCAAACGATAGCATTGTAGATAGGAAGACCAGTATTCTTATCCCAGACGACAGTTGTTTCACGCTGGTTGGTGATTCCGATAGCTTCGATTTGATTAGGTTTTACCCCACTTTCGATGAAGGCACCTGCGATAACGGATTGAACAGAGTTCCAAATTTCATTGGCATTATGCTCAACCCATCCAGCTTGAGGGAAAATCTGAGTAAATTCTTTTTGACTGGAGCTAACTTTTTCTCCTTTTTTGTTAAAGATGATGGCGCGGGAACTAGTAGTTCCTTGGTCGATGGCCATGATGTATTTTTCTTGTGACATGAACTGTCCTCCTAGTAAAAATCTTGAGGATGTTTCCTCTACAGTAACTAGTATATAAAATAAAGCGCTTTCTTGCTCCTCAACTTTTTTTAAATTTTAAAAAAAGTTGAGGAGATTGTGCGAAAATCACAAAGAAGAGAGTGGGACAGAAATCGGTAATTCGTTAGAATTCGATTTCGTCGTCCTACCTCCGCACAGTTGAGTAGGGCTGTAAAAGCTGATGAAATCAGCGTAGTAGAGCCCACTCAACCACTGCGTCTTGCTCGACAATCCAAAGATAATTGAGAGGCTAGGACTTTTGTCCCAGCCTCTTCTCAATGAAATATCATGTGACGGATCTGAGCCAAATCTTCCAAATCCAAGTCATTTTTTAAATAATAGACGGGAATCTGTTGGTCCTGATGGATGGGATTGTTGGTGATGATGAGGTCATAATTTCTGGTAAGGTCGTAGGATTCAATCGTAATAAAGCGATTGTACTCTAAGTACCGCCTTAAAATGGCTGTCATCCTAGAAACAACGATAAAGCTATCTGTTAAGTCCATGCCTATCTTGATGACTTGACCGTCATTTTCAGCAATGTACTCCATCAGCTGGAGCCATTCCCACAACACCTTTTTATCCAGAGATGTTCCCTGCTGGAAAATAGGCAGTTTGCTAAAAATAGTGTCTGCCACTTGTCGATAATCGTCTTCGCTCCATAAGTAAGGATGGCGCAATTCCAAATCATGCTTGTATTTGTCTTGCAAGAGACAGCCTTTGAAAAGAAAGACATGGGCGCAGAGCTGACTGAGTTCGTAGGTCACTTGATCTTCGATGTAGTCACCAAGCAAGTCCTGGCCCTTCATCTCTTGAATGAGTTGCGTAATCAGACCGGCAATTTCACCGCCAAAGCCCAGAATATACTCCATGGTGTGCAGAGGCAGAATCCGATGGGAAAGCAGAAATGAAAAGAAAATCATCATTTCCCCGTCTTCCTGACTCAGAGTGATGTGCTGTCCGGCAAAGAAATCATTTGTTCGGCGATGCAAGCGTTGATAGAAGATGTTTTCAAAATAGCCCTGCATTTTCTGCTCGATGTTTTGGAATTGACAGGCATTGACTCTTAGGCGCTGTTGGGTAATATGTGCCCAAAGAGCCAAGTCCAATCGCTGTCCTTGAGAGAGTTGGGCTCCACAGAGTTCTTCTAAGACGGCAACTTCCTGCCTTCTTTCTGGTTTTTGAAGTTCTTTTTCCCAATCTTGACTAGACCAAACCTTACGAAAGAGGCAGAAATAAAAATAGCGGATCTGGTGCTCAGGACCTTTTAAGCGGCCGTTTTGGATAGATAGCTCAAACTCTGATAAAATCTGATTTAGCCCGGATATATGACGGCCGAGTGTTGCTTCACTGATCATCAGTTCCTGAGCTAATTGATGGGCTAAAAACTGCTGATGATAGAGTAAGTGGTTTAAAATCAGGTATTTGATGGCATTGCCCAAAAAGAGTCTGCGAATATCCCGTCCCTTGGTATCCGGTCCGATGGACAGACTGAGCATTTCGTTCTGAAGCTGGATGGATACGGCTGCATGATGGTCCATAGCCTTGTCGTTAATCAAGCTAATGTACTTGGTCAAGGTTGCTTTCGAGAAGCCTGTTTCAGACATAACGTCCTTCAAACTGGATGTAGAATGCTGCTGTAAATAAGACAGGACAATAAACTGCCCCGCTTCACTCTTTTCCATTAAGTCTGCAAGATACATACGAAAACCCTCTCAATTCACTAATCTTAGCTTATCACAAAAGGGAAAAAAGACGAAGCAATGTGCTTTATATTTTCTTATCGTTGTCTAAGGAAATAATACAATGAAACAATCTGTCATCATGTCTATCTTAATTCGCTATTCCATTTCTTTTGAACAAGTATAAGAGGAGCAGATACTCACACTTTTTTTGCTTTGAGTTTGATAGCTTTTTTATGATATAATTGTAGAAAAATGACGACGAGGGAGCAGCTATGGATAATGTGATTGATTTGTCTATCCCAGTGGCAGAAGTGATTGAGAAGCAGCCTGAAGTTTTGGATGTTTTGGTCGAGTTGGGCTTTACGCCTCTGGCCAATCCTGTCATGCGAAATACTGTCGGGCGTGTGGTTTCTATCAAAAAAGGAGCTGGTATGAATGGCATTGACCTGAATAAAATCAAGCAAACTCTGGAATTAAACGGCTATGAAGTGGTGGGGATTTAGGAATGGCTACTGAACGCATTGAAGTCCTCAAGTCTATCTTGCTGGACCTACATAACGGTGCTTCTGCAGAGTCCGTTCAGGAGCTCTTCAACGAGCATTTTGCTGGTGTGTCTGCTATCGAAATTAGCCTGATGGAGCATGAGCTAATGAACTCAGATACGGGAGTGACCTTCGAAGATGTCATGTCCCTCTGCAATGTCCATGCCAACCTCTTTAAAGGAGCCATTCAGAATGTAGAGGTGGCTGATACCGACCATCCAGGCCATCCTGTTCAGATCTTCAAGCAGGAAAATCTAGCGCTGCGGGCAGCCCTCATTCGGGTTCGCAGGCTCCTATCTACCTATGAAAGCACAGAAGATGAGGAGCTTCTACCTGAAATCCGCAAGGGACTCCAGCGTCAGCTGGGTTTGGTGGGGCAGTTTGATATCCACTATCAGCGTAAGGAAGAGCTCATGTTTCCTATCATGGAGAGCTACGGCCACGATTCGCCGCCCAAGGTCATGTGGGGGGTAGACGACCAGATTCGGGACCTTTTCCAAGAGGCTAAGATTGCTGCAGAGCAGCTGCCGGATACTTCGATTGAAGAAGTCCAGGACAAGTTTGAGGTTTTTGCTGCTGAGTTTGAAGCTATGATTTTCAAGGAAGAGTCTATCCTTCTCATGATTCTCCTCGAGTCCTTTCATCAGGATGACTGGCTCAAGATTGCTGAGGAGAGTGATGCTTATGGCTATGCCATCATCAAGCCAACGGAGAAATGGATTCCTGCGCGGCACTCATTCTCGGAGGAGGAAGCTGGGGATGCTGCTGATGAAGGAAGCGAAGCGCCAGCCAGTACGGAGCAGACTAGTGATGGGAGATTTGAGCAGGTCATTGATACGCCGGATGGTCAGGTCACCATTTCCTTTAAGCCAAAGGAAAAGAAGGAGCCAGCCTTTAATCGGGACTCCCATCAGCCTTTTGGTCATGGATATCTGTCGGTGGCGGAGGCCAATCTGATTTTGGATCATCTGCCTATGGAGATTACCTTTGTCAATAAGGAGGATATTTTCCAGTATTATAATGACAGTGTGCCGGCGGACGAGATGATTTTCAAGCGGACGCCGTCCCAGATAGGGCGCAATGTCGAGCTCTGCCACCCGCCAAAGTTTTTGGACAAGGTGCGGCGGATTTTCAAGGCTCTGCGTGAGGGAGAGCGGGACAAGTTTGAGATGTGGTTCAAGTCGGAATCACGGGGCAAGTTTGTCCATGTGACCTATGCAGCAGTGCGAAATGAGGCTGGTGAATTTCAGGGGGTGCTAGAGTATGTACAGGACATTCAGCCCTTCCGTGACATTGACAGTGATTTTTACCGAGATTTGGACTAGCTATTTGCAGTTAGAAAGTGAGAAAAATGAGTTACGAACAAGATTTTTTACAGGAGTTTGAAGCTTGGGTCAAGACCCAGGTCATGATTAATGAGATGGCCCTCAAGGAGAGTCAGGCAGTCTATGAAGCGGACCAGGACGAACGGGCCAAGGAAGCAGCCATTCGCTATGAGAGTCGTCTAGATGCCTACCAGTTCCTTTTAGGGAAATTTGCCAACTATCAGGCGGGCAAAGGCTTCCACGACCTGCCAGATGGACTTTTTGGGGAGAGAAATTATTGATTTTTCGCTGGAAAGGTGATAGAATAGGTTCATCAGAGGTGTTTTGAATCCCACATTTTACAGAAAGTGGCGGTGCTGAGAAGTCCACGAATGTGTCAAGACTGGTTGCTGATGAGATGAAAAATTGAAATAAAAGTGTCTTTTTGTTTTAAAGACTAAAGTTGCGGGCGTCTCTGCCCGAAATTGGGTGGTACCGCGGATAAACACATTCGTCCCTGTCATGTAGATGGCAGGGGCATTTTTTATGGAAAGCGAGGTAGGAAGATGGAGCATGCACAATTACCAGAACGATTAGAAACCGATCGGCTCGTCTTGCGAGTCCGTACAGTTGCTGATGCCGAGGATATCCATGCCTACGCTAGTCTGCCAGAGGTTGCCTATCCAGCAGGCTTTCCACCCGTCCAGACCTTGGAAGATGAGATTTATTATCTCGAGCATATCCTTCCAGACCGCAATCAAAAGGACAATCTCCCAGCTGGTTATGGAATTGTCGTCAAAGGAACCGATAAAGTCATTGGTTCTGTTGACTTCAATCACCGCCACGCAGATGATGTGTTGGAGATTGGCTATACCTTACACCCAGATTATTGGGGTCTAGGTTATGTACCAGAAGCAGCGCGAGCCTTGATTGACCTAGCTTTTAAAGAATTGAATCTACATAAAATTGAATTGTCCTGCTTTGGTTATAACCTACAAAGTCAACGAGTAGCGGCAAAATTAGGCTTCACCCTCGAAGCTCGCATACGAGACCGCAAAGATGCCCAAGGCAATCGTTGTGATGGTCTGATATATGGATTGCTGAGGAGTGAGTGGGAGGTTAGAAGTTGCTAGTTGAACCGTTCGAAAATTTCGAACAGTTGAAGAAAAGGAGAGGATAAGTTAGTGAAAACAGATGAAATTATCAAATTAATAGCAGCCTTTGGAATAGGTACGATAGTTAGCGCCATCTTTTCTTTTATTAAGTCTACTAAAAGAAATCAGTTAGACTATATCACGAAAGAGAGGTCAGAATGGAGAAAAGGCATAAGAAAAATCATTGTCAAACTCTTAGGGTCAGACTTAGATAAGAAAAAAATTGCAGTCAATCAATTGAAGACACAGCTTAATCCATATGGTTTCCGTAGGAACTATAAGTACGGTAAAGATTATTATATGGCTGATGGACATATATGGGATGAATTGGAAGATTTTGATTTTTCTGAAAATAGAATCCAAAGAATTGTCCAATATCTAGTATTACTATTAAAATTCGATTGGGAACGTTCGAAGGATGAAGTTGGCATCGATCAAAATAATATTATATGGAATGCTTTAAGGTGGATTTTAATAGTATTAAATAGTGTAATGTTGGTTTGGGCTGGTCAGGTAAATAACGAAAAAAATACATACTTTGCATTGATTTCTTTGATCTTGTTACTATTACAGAAGCGTACACTAAAATTATTATCAGGTTTAAATTTAGATTCACGAAAGTCACAATTTGCTTTCTTTATTGCCTTTATTTTTGTTTTTCTATTACCATATATTTATTCAATACACTTAGTTGTTTTACTATTAAATTTTTATAAAATAATTAAGTTGAGTCTAATTTTAAGTATACTACCTATATTATTTATAGTTATTGTTATTTCATCAGAGGTGTATGTGTTGTATCAAATTTATAATTTGGATTCTCAATATGTATCAAAAATAAAGATACTAAATAAGAATGTGTCTTCTTATGAGAGTGAAGAATTTGAGCTCTACAATAAAATTTATGAACTTGAAGAGGAAATAGACAGAGTAAAGAAATTAAAAAAATCTAAAGACATTGAAAAATCTAAAAAAAGACGTGATAGATTACAGAAAAAATTAGATAAATTAATAAAGGAGAATAATTAATGTCTAAACAACTTTCACCTAAATACAATCCAGCCGAGGTTGAGGCTGGTCGTTATCAAAAATGGCTTGATGCTGATGTTTTCAAGCCTTCAGGCGATCAAAAGGCCAAGCCTTATTCAATCGTGATTCCACCACCAAACGTTACTGGGAAACTCCACCTTGGTCATGCTTGGGATACGACTCTGCAGGATATTATCATTCGTCAAAAACGCATGCAAGGCTTTGATACGCTTTGGCTTCCGGGGATGGACCACGCTGGGATTGCGACTCAGGCTAAGGTCGAGGAGCGCTTGCGGGAGCAAGGCATTTCCCGCTATGACCTGGGTCGTGAGAAATTTCTCGATAAGGTCTGGGAATGGAAAGACGAATATGCGACGACCATCAAGGAACAATGGGGCAAGATGGGGATCTCTGTAGACTACTCTCGTGAGCGTTTCACCCTTGATGAAGGTCTGTCAAAAGCCGTCCGCAAGGTCTTTGTCGAGCTTTACAAGAAAGGCTGGATCTACCGTGGTGAGTTTATCATCAACTGGGATCCAGCAGCTCGCACAGCCCTGTCTGATATCGAGGTCATCCATAAGGACGTGGAAGGTGCTTTCTACCACATGAACTATATGCTGGAGGATGGCTCACGCGCCCTTGAAGTAGCGACCACTCGTCCTGAGACGATGTTTGGAGATGTGGCCGTTGCGGTCAATCCAGAAGATCCACGCTACAAGGACTTGATTGGTCAAAACGTTATTCTGCCGATTGCCAATAAATTAATCCCAATCGTTGCGGATGAACATGCAGATCCTGAGTTTGGGACTGGTGTCGTGAAAATCACGCCTGCCCACGATCCAAATGACTTCTTGGTTGGTCAACGCCATAACTTGCCACAAGTTAACGTTATGAACGACGACGGAACCATGAATGACTTGGCCTTCGAATTTGCAGGGTTAGACCGTTTTGAAGCCCGCAAAGCGGTTGTCAAGAAACTGGAAGAAATTGGTGCTCTGGTTAAAATCGAAAAACGTGTCCACAGTGTTGGTCACTCAGAGCGGACTGGCGTTATGGTTGAGCCGCGTCTATCTACTCAATGGTTCGTCAAGATGGACCAATTGGCTAAGAATGCCATTGCCAACCAAGCGACAGATGACAAGGTAAAATTTTATCCGTCACGCTTCAACGATACCTTCCTCCAATGGATGGAAAATGTCCACGACTGGGTTATCTCTCGTCAGCTCTGGTGGGGTCACCAAATCCCTGCTTGGTACAATGCTGAAGGTGAAATCTATGTGGGCGAAGAAGCGCCGGAAGGCGATGGTTGGACTCAAGATCCAGATGTACTTGATACTTGGTTCAGTTCTGCCCTTTGGCCCTTCTCAACCATGGGCTGGCCTGATGTTGACTCTGAAGACTTCAAGCGTTACTTCCCAACCTCAACCTTGGTAACTGGTTACGACATCATCTTCTTCTGGGTGTCTCGTATGATTTTCCAATCTCTGGAGTTCACTGGCCGTCAGCCATTCCAAAACGTTCTTATCCACGGTCTCATTCGTGATGAGCAAGGACGCAAGATGTCTAAATCTCTCGGTAACGGGATTGATCCGATGGATGTCATTGACAAATACGGTGCCGATGCCCTGCGTTGGTTCCTGTCAAACGGCTCTGCCCCTGGACAAGATGTCCGCTTCTCTTACGAGAAAATGGATGCTTCTTGGAACTTCATTAACAAAATCTGGAACATTTCCCGCTATATCCTTATGAATAATGAAGGCTTGACGCTGGATGCAGCGCGTGAGAATGTCGCTCAGGTGGCGGCTGGTCAGGCAGGCAATGTCACCGATCGCTGGATTCTCCACAACCTCAATGAAACCATTGGCAAGGTCACTGAGAACTTCGATAAGTTTGAGTTTGGTGTAGCTGGTCATATCCTCTACAACTTTATCTGGGATGAATTTGCCGACTGGTATGTGGAGCTGACCAAGGAAGTGCTTTACAGCGAAAATGAAGACGAGAAAGTCATCACTCGCTCTGTCCTCCTCTACACGCTGGACCAAATCCTGCGCTTGCTTCACCCAATCATGCCTTTCGTGACCGAGGAAATCTTTGGTCAAATCTCAGAAGGCACCATTGTGACCTCGGCTTATCCAGTGGTTCGTCCAGAGTTTGAAAATGCTGAGGCAGCAGCTGGCGTGGAAGCTCTTAAGGATCTGATCCGTTCGGTGCGCAATAGCAGAGCTGAGGTCAATGTGGCGCCAAGCAAGCCGATTACCATCTTGATTAAGACGACAGACAGTGCGCTGGAAACCTTCTTCAAGGATAATGTCAACTACATCAAGCGCTTCACTAATCCTGAGCATTTGGAAATTGCAGCAGACCTTGCAGTGCCAGAGCTGGTCATGTCCAGTATCATCACAGGAGCAGAAATCTACCTGCCGCTGGCAGACCTCCTCAACGTCGAAGAAGAACTGGCTCGTCTCGAAAAAGAACTAGCCAAATGGCAGAAAGAACTGGATATGGTCGGCAAGAAACTCTCTAACGAGCGCTTCGTAGCCAACGCCAAACCAGAAGTCGTCCAAAAAGAACGCGACAAACAAGCCGACTACCAAGCCAAGTACGATGCAACTGTGGCGCGTATTGAGGAGATGAAGAAGTTGGTAGGATAAAACTATAGGAGATAGTAAGCTTGAAATTACATAAAATTATCATTCAGGGATATAAACGTCACAAAAAGACCGAACTATTATTTTCGGATGCTACTTTTCTAATCGGGGAAAATAATGTTGGCAAGAGTAGTGTTTTAGAAGCTGTTGAATTATTACTCACAGATAGTAAAAAAATTGAGGAATCGTTGTTTTATCTAGATGAATCTGGCAATAGAGTTGATAGAATTGTGTTGGAGGCTGAATTTCGAGAGCTGGGTGAAGAAGCGAAAAGTTGGCGTGGCTTTAAAGGTCGTTTGTTTTCTTATGAAGAAGATACGAATACAAAATATAGATTCTTCTATAAAAAAACATTTTCAAAGGATGGTTCTCGTAAAGTAGAGGCAAAGAGTCTAGAAAAAAAACTAAAATCTGAGTTTGTTAGCCTTAAAACAATTGCAGAATTTATTGATAAAGGTTTTGATGAATCGAAGTTAGAGAAACCATTCGATGATATTAAAAAGAAATTGAATAAAAAGCAACTTGCAGATTTTTTTGATATTTATGAATCGGACTTTGATTTTTATGATTATGGTGACAATGAAGTCTGGGTAGAAAATCCTGGTGGTATAGCTGGAAATGTACTAGCAAAGTTACCAAAAATTTTATTTATTCCAGCTTATGATAATCGCGAAGATTTAGGTGAAAACAGAGGTGCACTTCAGTCAATTCTGTATGAGTTATTTACGGAAGTAAGAAATTCTTCAGCTCATTATAAAGAGGCACAAAAGCATTTAGACTTGTTATCAAAAGAAATGAATGCTCAAAAAAGCGAGACATCATTTGGTAAAATGATGACAGAGTTAAATGCTACTATGGATAGTGTGTTTTCAGGTGTTTCTATGAAAGCGACAACAATTCTTTCGGATCCTGATAAGACAATTAAACCAACATTTAATGTTACTATGCTTAGTAATATTGAAACCTCAGTTGAGCACCAAGGAACTGGTGTAATTAGATCGGCTGTATTTGCATTGTTAAAATACAAAGCTGAGAGAGATTTACGAAAAGTGAATCAAGAAAGAAATTTAATAATTTGTTTCGAGGAACCAGAAATTTATCTTCATCCAAATGCAGCTAATCAAATGAGGGATACTATTTATGATTTAGCTTATTCTGGAAGTAATCAAATTATTTGTACAACTCATTCTCCATATATGATAGATCTTAGTCGGAAAGCTGGGCAAGTATTGAACTATCTCTCATTTGATAGTAGTGAAGATGATTTGCCTATTATTAAAAATAATCCATTTAATCATAAGGAAGCATTCAAAAAATTACATGAGGAAGATAAAGTATATGTGAAATTATTATTAAAAATGGATGATTACCTATCCAGAATCTTTTTTGCTAAGAATGTACTAATTATTGAAGGCGACACAGAAGAGATTGTTCTTAGAGAGACAATATTAGCTACACCTGATGAATTGAAGAAAAAGATTAAAAACGATTGGCAGATAATACGTGCAAGAGGGAAACCAGTAATTATTTCTGTAATCAAGTATATGAGAGCTATGGGAATTATACCTTATGTTATGCATGATAAAGATAGTGGAACAACTGGAGCAGTGAAATTTAATCAACCTATTCGAGAAGCTTTAGAATGTGATTCAAAACTATTTGTTTTAGAGGAGTGCATTGAAGAAGTTTTAGGCTATGAAGCACCTAGTGCAGACAAACCATACAATGCCTTTAAATATATTCAAGATAATTGGATAACAGAAGATAGGTATGATTATGATAAAATTTCAGAAAAATGGAGAAATACTTTTGAGAAAATATTTAAAGATTAATTAATTTTAAAAATTTGATATTACGAAGGTTAATTCTCTTATAAATATATCTATGAATATATTTCTCAGAAAGCCGCTTACCACGCGACAAATTCTTTCAATTCAAACTCGCGCGAAAACAATATTGCAGCTTTCTTCTCTGGTGTTGGGGGAATTGAGCTGATATTTGAATAGACCACCGAGTTCCGACTGATGTAGGCTAATTAGTTTTTATTAGTATGTACGCTAGATATATCAATTAGATCATCCATACACTCAGCTGGATTATTGTGATATTCACGGGGTTCAGCCAGAGGATATCCCAGCTAGGCATTTGGAGACTACTATGAAAGCCTCTACTTTACCTTAAACTCCTCAACCAAGTTCAGTTTCATCTGAGCTTGGTTTTTCTTTCCATCAACCCTCACAATCCCTCACCGACTTAATACTTTCTTTTAAGCCTTAAAAATGATAAAATAAGACAAACAAACTATAGGAGAACATAATGACTAAAGCAAATTTTGGTGTTGTTGGTATGGCTGTTATGGGCCGTAACCTTGCCCTAAATATCGAATCTCGTGGCTATACAGTTGCCATTTATAACCGCTCAGCAAATAAGACAGAGGACGTCATTGCCTCTCATCCTGAGAAAAACTTTGTGCCAAGCTATGATGTGGAGTCTTTTGTAAACTCTATCGAAAAGCCACGTCGGATTATGCTGATGGTTCAAGCTGGTCCTGGTACAGATGCGACTATTCAGGCCTTGCTCCCTCACTTGGATAAGGGCGATATCCTGATTGACGGTGGGAATACATTCTACAAAGATACTATTCGCCGCAATGAAGAGTTGGCTAACTCTGGCATCAACTTCATCGGTACAGGTGTTTCCGGTGGTGAAAAGGGTGCATTGGAAGGACCATCTATTATGCCGGGTGGTCAAAAAGAAGCTTATGAGTTGGTAGCCGATGTCTTGGAAGAAATCTCTGCTAAAGCTCCTGAAGACGGCGCACCATGTGTGACCTATATCGGTCCTGATGGCGCTGGTCACTATGTAAAAATGGTCCATAACGGGATTGAGTACGGTGATATGCAGCTTATCGCTGAAAGTTATGACCTGATGCAGCACTTGCTGGGGCTTTCAGCTAGTGAAATGGCTGACATCTTCACAGAGTGGAACAAAGGCGAGCTAGACAGCTATCTGATTGAGATTACAGCGGATATCTTGACACGCAAGGACGATGAAGGTCAAGATGGCCCAATTGTTGATTACATTCTGGATGCGGCTGGTAATAAAGGAACTGGTAAGTGGACCAGTCAATCTTCTCTGGATTTAGGTGTGCCGCTGCCATTGATTACAGAGTCAGTCTTTGCGCGTTACATTTCCACCTACAAGGATGAGCGTGTGGCAGCCAGCAAGGTATTGCCAAAACCAGCTACTTTCACCTTTGAGGGAGACAAGGCAGAGTTGATTGAAAAGATCCGCCAGGCTCTTTACTTCTCAAAAATCATGTCTTATGCTCAAGGATTTGCTCAATTGCGTGTAGCTTCTAAGGAAAACAACTGGAATCTGCCGTTTGGTGAGATTGCTTCTATCTGGCGTGCTGGCTGTATCATCCGTGCTCGCTTCCTGCAAAAGATTACAGACGCATACGGTCGTGATGCTGACCTTGCAAACCTGCTCTTAGATGAATACTTCATGGATATTACGGCTAAGTATCAGCAGGCAGTTCGTGATGTTGTCAGCTTGGCTGTGCAAGCAGGTGTACCAGTACCAACCTTCTCCAGTGCCATTGCTTACTTTGATAGCTACCGTGCAGAAAATCTGCCAGCTAATCTGATTCAGGCGCAGCGTGATTACTTTGGTGCTCATACGTACAACCGTAAAGACAAAGAAGGTACCTACCACTATTCTTGGTACGACGAAAAATAGGATAGGCCTATGGCAAAGCGAATTTTACTAGTAGAAAATGAAAAAAATCTTGCCCGATTTGTGAGTTTGGAACTGCAAAAAGAAAGCTTTCTTGTAGATTTGGCTGAGACTGGTCATGAGGGACTGGCTCTGGCAAAAGATGTGGATTATGACTTGCTCCTGCTCAACTATGATCTTCAAGATATGACTGCCAGCGATTTTGCTAAGCAGCTGAGCTTGATTAAGCCAGCTTCGGTCATTATCGTTTTGGCTAGTCGCGAAGAGATTGCGGAGCAACAGGAAGCAATCCAGCATTTTGCTGTTTCCTATGTAGTCAAGCCCTTCATTATCAGTGATTTAGTGGAGCGTGTCTCTATTATTTTCCGCGGGCGTGACTTTATTGACCAGCACTGCAGCCTCTTGAAAATTCCGACCTCTTATCGCAATCTGCGAGTGGATATTAAAAATCATACGGTTTACCGTGGTGAGGAAGTTATTGCACTGACGCGGCGGGAGTACGATCTGCTGGTGACCCTGATGGGCAGCAATAAGGTCATGAGCCGTGAGCAGCTGCTGGAGCGTGTCTGGAAGTACGAGAGCGCAACGGAGACCAACGTTGTAGATGTTTATATTCGTTATCTGCGCAGTAAAATTGATGTGGAAGGGCAGCCAAGCTATATCAAAACCGTTCGCGGTGTTGGTTATGCCATGCAAGAATAGAAAATTAAAGACTCTGTTCCCCTTAGGAGACGGAGTTTTTTTGCGCTTGTTACAGTATTGATAGGAGAAATAATGCAGACTTTTTGGTTTTTCTATGCAATCGTTTTCGTTAAAATATAGCAAGAATATGGCTGGTAAAAAGAAATTTTAGCCTTTGGGATGCAAAAAAAGAGAAAATATTTTTATAAAAGCCTTTACAAAATAAAAAATCGTGCTATAATAGATGTATCGACATGCAAACGATTTCACAAAAACGGACTTGTTTGCAAAAAAAATAAGGAGGTCTGAATGATGAAAGATTCATTCAAGAACATTTTTAGCTTTGAATTTTGGCAAAAATTCGGTAAAGCTTTGATGGTGGTCGTTGCTGTTATGCCGGCAGCAGGACTGATGATTAGTATCGGTAAGACAGTTCCAATGATTAACCAAGATTGGGGAATCTTAGTCACTATTGGTGGCGTAATGGAACAAATTGGTTGGGGTGTTATCGGTAATCTTCATATTTTATTTGCTCTAGCTATTGGTGGAAACTGGGCTAAAGAACGAGCTGGCGGTGCCTTTGCGGCTGGTTTGTCCTTCATTTTAATTAATCGAATTACTGGTGTTCTATTTGGGGTAACTGGCGAATTGTTATCTAAACCAAATGCTACGGTGCACACTATGAGTTTCGGTATTAAATCATTGGATCTTTCTCTGAAAGTGTCTGATTATTTTGAATTAATTCTAGGAGC
The DNA here is from genome assembly GCF_900475275.1 of Streptococcus sanguinis. NCBI lineage: Bacteria > Bacillati > Bacillota > Bacilli > Lactobacillales > Streptococcaceae > Streptococcus > Streptococcus sanguinis. The sequence goes on from NZ_LS483364.1 coordinate 580,698, forward strand.
CCCTGCTCTTAAAATGGGAGTTTTTGTCGGAATTATTGCTGGTTTTGTCGGAGCAACTGCTTACAATAAATATTATAATTTCCGAAAACTTCCAGACGCCTTATCTTTCTTTAATGGGAAAAGATTTGTTCCTTTTGTTGTCATCTTAAACTCAACTATTATTGCTTTAATTCTTGGTGTATTTTGGCCGTTTATTCAGGCGGGAATTAATGCCTTTGGTATTTGGATTACAAATGCACCGCCAATTTTGGCACCATTTATCTATGGTACACTAGAACGTCTCTTGCTTCCATTTGGTTTGCACCACATGTTGACTATTCCAATGAACTATACTGAGCTAGGTGGTACCTACATAATCCAAACAGGAACAGACATTGGTAAAGAAATTGCTGGTCAAGATCCACTTTGGTTGGCTTGGGTTCAGGACTTAATTAGTCTGAAAGGAAGTAATCCATCTAAATATCAAGACCTTCTTGCCGCATATACTCCAGCTCGCTTCAAAGTTGGTCAGATGATTGGATCTTTCGGTATTCTTATGGGGGTAGTAGCAGCTATCTATCACAATGTGGATGCTGACAAGAAACACAAATACAAAGGTATGATGATTGCGACTGCTCTGGCAACCTTCTTGACAGGGGTTACTGAGCCAATCGAGTACATGTTCATGTTTGTAGCGACACCGCTATACATCATTTATGCTTTTGTACAAGGGGCAGCTTTTGCTATGGCTGATATTGTTGATTTGCGTGTTCACTCTTTTGGCTCAATTGAGTTCTTAACTCGTACCCCTATGACTGTTAAGGCTGGTCTTGGTGGAGATATCATCAACTTTATCTGGGTAACGATTCTCTTTGGTGTTGTGATGTACTTCATTTCTAACTTCATGATCAAGAAGTTCAACTATGCGACTCCAGGACGTAACGGTAACTATGAGACAGCAGAAGGTTCAGATGAAGCTTCTTCATCAGAGTCAACTGGTGGTAAAGTTGCTGCAGCTTCTCAAGCAGTAAATGTTATCAATCTTCTTGGCGGCCGCGCTAACATCGTTGATGTAGATGCATGTATGACTCGTCTGCGTGTGACTGTCAAGGATGCTGAAAAAGTTGGAACAGAAGAACAGTGGAAAGCTGAAGGCGCTATGGGCTTGGTTATGAAAGGCCAAGGCGTTCAAGCTATCTACGGACCAAAAGCTGACGTTCTCAAATCTGATATTCAAGACTTGTTGGATTCTGGTGAAGTGATTCCTGAAACACTTCCTAGCCAAAAAGCAGAATCAGCGGCTGCCAAAGTTACTTACAAAGGTGTGACTGAGGAGGTTGAAACTGTTGCGGACGGTCAAGTCATTGACTTGGCAGATGTTAAAGATCCAGTATTCTCACAAAAAATGATGGGTGATGGATTTGCAGTTGAGCCAGAAAATGGTAAAATTTATTCACCAGTTGCTGGTACAGTAACTAGCGTCTTCCCTAGCAAGCATGCTATCGGTCTTGTGACAGATAACGGCTTGGAAGTCTTAGTACATATTGGTTTGGAAACTGTTAGCCTTGAAGGTAAACCATTTGAAGTTCATGTTTCTGAAGGTCAAAAAGTTGCAGCTGGAGATCTTCTAGTCACAGCTGACTTGGAAGCAATCAAGGAAGCAGGACGTGAAACTTCAACAATCGTAGTCTTCACAAATGCAGCAGCTATCAAGTCTGTGACAGTAGAAAAACTTGGTCAAGCATCTGCTAAGACAGTTGTTGCTAAGGTTGAATTGTAAAATAGAAAAGAGAAATCATGGCAAAATTCCTGACGTTAAATACTCATAGTTGGATGGAAGAAGGGCAAGAAATCAAGCTTAATCAGTTGGTAGAGCGCATTCTTCAAGAAAAATATGATGTCATTTGCCTGCAGGAAGTCAATCAATTAACGGAGTCTGAACAGGTTGTTCAGGCTCCTTTCTATCAGGCGGTTGAAGGAGCGATTGCGATTCATCAAGACAACTTTGCTCTATGTCTGGTAGAAAAGTTGGCTGAGGCAGGATTGGACTATCATTGGTCCTGGGCCTATAATCATATTGGGTTTGATATTTACAACGAAGGAGTGGCAATCCTATCTAGAAATCCTATGGCTCCTAGAGAAGTTCTAGTATCAGAAGCCAATGATCCTAAGGATTACCATACCCGCAAGGTCTTGCTAGCCGAGACTGAGGTAGAAGGTCAATTGCTGACAATCGCCTCCTGCCATCTGTCTTGGTGGGACAAAGGTTTTCAGGGGGAATGGGCTAAGCTTGAAGCAGAGCTTCTCAAGGTTAAAACTCCTCTGGTCCTCATGGGCGATTTCAACAATCCAGTCGGCCAGCAAGGTTACCAGACCATCTTAGCCAGTCCACTGAAGCTGCAGGATAGTCATACTGCTGCAAAAGAAGCTATCGGAGAGGCGACAGTAGAAGGGACTATTGCAGGCTGGGATGATAATAAGCATGCTCTGAAGATAGACTATGTTTTCACTAGTCAAGGGATGGACATTGAGCGCTCCGCTGTCGTTTTTGACGGGAAAGCAACACCTGTTGTCAGTGACCACTTTGGTTTAGAAGTACAAGTGACATGTTAGTATAATTAAAAGCAGTTCAATCTGAACTGCTTTTAATTATTTCTCACATCCGATACCATCACCATCTCTATCAAGGTGACGACCATATCCAGGTTGTCCTTGGTAAACGGGTGCAGCACCAGCTGCTCTTGCTTCGGAGCAATTTTTGTAATAAACATTAGCTTGAGGCTGTTCTTGAGCTACCTGAGAATCTGCTTTCTCTTGTTGCTTTTGAGCCTCAGCAGCAGCTTCTTCTTGTTGCCTTTGGAGTTCCGCAGCCTTTTTAGCTTCCTCTTGCGCTATTCTTTCCTGTTCCGCTTTTGCAGCAGCTTCCTTTTCTTCTTTTTCAGTCTTGGCTTTTTCTGTATTCTCTATTTTGGCTGAATCATTTTGTGTAGATGAACTACTACTTGATGAGCTAATACTTGAGGAAGATGACGAGAGACTAGGAAGAGCTTCTGTATTATCTGTGTCTGAAGAGCAAGCAGCAAGAGATGTGCAAGCTAGCAAGATGCAAGAGTAAGCGATTATTTTCTTATTTGTTAATATCATAATAATCTCCTTTAAGTAAAATGATAGCGTTTTCAAATATATTGTATAAAAATTTATATAGAAAAAGAATAACAGATTGGCGTTTATTGTCTAATTTCTGTCAAAAAAAATTAACAAAAAAGATTTTATCAACTGTTATTAACCCAAACGGCTGTCTTTTGTTATTCTTGAAAACGTGTTATAATGAAGTATTAGGATTCTAGGAGGAAATGGTATGCGTTGTCCGAAATGTGGTGGGAATAAATCAAGTGTAGTTGATAGCAGACAGGCAGAAGATGGGAATACGATCCGCCGCCGCCGGGAGTGCGAAGAATGTCAGCACCGTTTCACGACCTACGAGCGTGTCGAAGAGAGAACCCTAGTAGTTGTCAAAAAGGACGGGACACGTGAGCAATTTTCTCGGGATAAGATTTTTAACGGTATTATTCGCTCGGCGCAAAAGCGGCCAGTATCTAGTGACGAAATAGAGGAAATTGTCAACCGAATCGAGCAAAAGGTCCGCAGTCAGAGCGACAATGAAATCAATAGTGAATATATTGGATCCTTAGTCATGGATGAGCTGGCAGAGCTTGATGAAATCACCTATGTTCGTTTTGCCAGTGTTTACCGGAGTTTCAAGGATGTGGGCGAGCTAGAAAGCCTGCTCAAGCAGATTACCAAGGGGTCCAAGAAGAAAAAGGACAAATAAATGAAACCAAACCATCAGTTTTCTTTCTTGCGTAATAATGCAGTCAGCCCAGATATTGCTATCTTGACCAAGCTCTATCTGCCGATTCTGGGGAGAGAAGCGGTAACACTTTATCTTTATCTGCTGTCTTTTGGGGATAATTGGCAAAAACAGCACCTCTTCAGTCAGATTCTCAATCATTTAGATTTTGGACTTAATATTTTAGAAGAAAGTTTTGAGCGTTTGGCGGCGATTAAGCTAGTGGACCTTTATCAAACAGATGACCATTATCTGGTTCAACTCCACCCAACCTTAACAGCGGAGGAATTTTTCAGCCATAATGTGTACAGCCGGCTCTTGGAAAAGAAAATCGGCGAAGCTGCTGCAGATGCCCTGCGGTCAGAAAAACCTAGTGGAGAGAAATTGGTTAAGCCTTTTATGCAGGTGTTTGGTATGGAAGCTGAGCAACCAAGGGCAGTGCGAAAGGCCAATGATTTTGATTTAGAGTATTTCAAACAACGGATGGCTCAGGACAATCTTCGTTTTGCCAATGAAAAAGAAGATTTATTAGAATTGTTTGCAATTGCTGAGCAGATGAAGTGGACTTGGTATGAGACCTATGTCTTGGCGAGAGAAACTGCTGTTTCTCAGGTCATTTCTACCAAGCGGATGAAGCAAAAGCTAGCTCAGAACCCAGTAGAATGCCAATTTTCTAAGCAGGAGCAGTCTATCATTCAAGAGGCGAAACGAACATCGCCAATGGTCTTTCTGGCAGAAATCAAAAAAACCCGTCAGGCTGCTATTACGCGGACGGAGAGAAAGCTTTTGCTGGATTTAGCTGAATTAGGCCTTTTGGACGAAGTTATCAACGTAATCTTGCTCTTGACCTTTAATAAGGTGGATTCAGCCAATCTCAATGAAAAGTATGCCCTCAAGGTAGCCAATGATTTTTCTTATCAAAAGGTGACGACAGCTGAGGAAGCGGTCCTGAAAATCCGTGAGCGCAACCAGCAGCTCCAGAACCGTCCAGCTAAATCTGGACAAGGCTCTACCAAGAGCAACGTACCTGACTGGAGTCAGCCAGATTATAAAAACGAAACGAGTGCAGAGAAGCAGGCCGAGCTAGAAGAACAGAAACGTCGGCTCTTAGCCAAACTTGAAGGAGGAGGCGAATAGATGGAGAAAATAGGACAGAATATGCCTCATATGAATAGGGTGCGGCAGTTTGACTATCAGGAGCTGGTCAAGCAAATCATGGCGGATCCAGATGTGGCAGCCTTTATCCAGCAGGAAAAGCTGACCCAAGCTGAGATTCAGCGCAGTGTCTCCAAGTTTAACCAGTATATTACGGAGCGCAACCGTTTTTTGCTGGGGGACGAGACCTATATTGCTAAGGGCTATAAGCCAATCTTGGTGAAAAATGAAGGCTATGCGGATGTTGCCTATGAAGAGACGCCTGAGTTGATTGAGCAGGAGAGACAGGAGGCCATTAGAAGCCGTCTCAATCTTATCAGCCTACCAGCCAGTCTCAAGGAGGCCAGTCTGGCTCAGGTGGATCTGGATGATGTTGGTCGCTACAAGGCTTTTGAACTGTTGACCAACTTCGTTGCTGAGTTTCCGAATTATCAGAAGGCTGTTTATCTCTACGGCGATTTTGGTGTCGGAAAAAGCTACATGATGGCTGCTCTGGCGCATGATTTGTCAGAAAAACGCAGTGTTTCAACGACACTCCTTCACTATCCAAGCTTTGTTTTGGATGTTAAGAATGCGATAAGTTCCGGCTTGGTTAAGGAGAAGATTGACCAAGTCAAGACAGCTCAAGTGCTGATTTTGGACGATATCGGTGCAGAGCAGTCCAGTCCTTGGATACGGGATGAGATTTTGCAGGTCATTCTCCAGCACCGCATGCAGGAAAATCTGCCAACTTTCTTTACTTCTAACTTTAGTTTTGCGGATTTAGAGCGTCACTTTGCCAGCTCTAAGAATGGCGATGAGACTTGGCAGGCCAAGCGGGTTATGGAGCGAATTAAGTTTTTGGCTCAGGAGGTACGCCTAGAAGGAGAGAACCGCCGATGAATGAAACAATTAACTTGATGAATGCTCACACGTCTGTTCGCCGCTTTACGGAGGAGCAGATTTCGGATAAGGAATTACGTGCCATCATTGATGCTGGGCGGGCTGCGTCCAGCTGGAAGAATTTCCAGTCCTATTCGATCATTGTGGTGCGAAGCAAAGAGAAAAAAGAAGCTCTCTTTGACCTAGTGCCCCAAGAAGCCATTCGGCAGTCTTCGGCCTTCCTGCTTTTTGTTGGCGACCTCAATCGTGCTCAAAAGGGCGTTCAATTGCATACGGAAGACTTTTATCCTGAGGGGGCGGAGAATCTCCTGATTAGCTCAGTAGATGCTGCTTTAGCAGGTCAAAATACTCTGTTGGCAGCTGAAAGTTTGGGTTATGGTGGGGTAATCATTGGACTGGTTCGTTATGCTGCTAGTCAAATAGCAGAGCTTTTCAAGTTGCCGGACTACACTTATCCGGTCTTTGGGATTGCTCTGGGAACTCCCAACCAGAACCATGCAGTCAAGCCACGCCTGCCTTATGAAGCAGTGGTCTTTGAGGAAGAATATCGTGAACAGGATCGTTCAACTATCCAAGCCTATGACCGCGTACAGACTGAATATGCCGGCGAGCGAGCTAAAGAAACCTGGAGTCAGCGCCTAGCTGCCCAATTTGGTCAGGAGCCAAATCAGGCTATTGACCAACTATTCAAAGAAAAGAAATTAGAAAAATAGGGCGGAGTTTGGCTCTGTCCTAAAGAATGAAAGAGGAAAAACATGGCCTTACCAACTATTGCCATTGTCGGCCGGCCCAATGTCGGCAAGTCAACGCTCTTCAATCGGATTGCCGGTGAGCGGATTTCCATTGTGGAAGATGTTGAAGGGGTGACCCGCGACCGAATTTATGCGACCGCAAACTGGCTCAACCGTAAGTTTAGTATTATTGATACGGGCGGAATTGACGATGTTGATGCGCCTTTTATGGAGCAAATCAAACACCAGGCTGAGATCGCCATGGACGAAGCAGATGTTATTGTTTTTGTCGTGTCCGGCAAGGAAGGTATCACGGATGCCGACGAGTATGTGGCTCGCATGCTCTATAAGACTCATAAGCCGATTGTTTTAGCTGTCAATAAGGTCGACAATCCTGAAATGCGCAATGAAATTTTTGATTTCTATGCGCTGGGCTTGGGTGATCCATTCCCGGTTTCCTCAGTCCACGGGATTGGTACAGGGGATGTTCTTGACGCAATCGTTGAAAATCTGCCAAATGAGGAAATGGCTGAAAATCCTGATATGATTAAGTTTAGCTTGATTGGCCGTCCTAATGTCGGCAAGTCTAGCTTGATCAATGCCATCTTGGGTGAAGACCGAGTCATTGCTAGTCCAGTGGCTGGTACTACGCGTGACGCTATTGATACGGTCTTTACCGACAGTGAAGGTCAGGAATTTACCATGATTGACACAGCTGGTATGCGCAAGTCAGGCAAGGTCTATGAAAATACAGAGAAATACTCTGTCATGCGGGCTATGCGGGCGATCGATCGCTCAGATGTCGTTCTGATGGTGCTTAATGCCGAAGAAGGAATTCGTGAGTACGACAAGCGAATCGCTGGCTTTGCCCATGAAGCTGGAAAAGGTATTGTTATTGTTGTCAATAAGTGGGATACGCTGGAAAAAGACAACCATACTATGAAAGACTGGGAAGAAGATATACGTGACCAGTTCCAGTATCTGTCTTATGCACCGATTATCTTTGTTTCTGCCTTAACCAAGCAGCGTCTCCATAAGCTGCCGGACATGATTAAGCAGATCAGTCAGAGTCAGAATACCCGCATTCCGTCAGCGGTGCTCAATGATGTTATCATGGATGCCATCGCGATTAATCCGACACCGACTGACAAGGGCAAACGCCTCAAGATTTTTTATGCGACTCAGGTAGCGACCAAACCTCCGACCTTTGTCATCTTTGTCAACGAAGAAGAGCTTATGCACTTCTCTTACTTGCGTTTCTTAGAAAATCAAATCCGCAAGGCCTTTGTCTTTGAAGGAACCCCAATCCACTTGATTGCAAGGAAGCGGAAGTAGAGTTGTAAAACAGCAATTTGACAAACATACGTTTCTATGTAAAAATGAAAGTAAGCATAAGAGCTTGCTTTTCTTTTTTATGTCGAAAGTATGGTATAATGGTGAGATAAATGTAAGGTGGTAATTATGGCAAAATTAATTCCTGGTAAGATTCGGACAGAAGGAATAAACTTAGCCGAAGCTGGAAAAATTGAAATTATAGAAGCCAAGGATTCTTTTTTATACACTCGGATTGATGAACAAAATTTACGGTATAGTTTAAATGATGATGCTATTTTTTGTTCCTGCGATTTTTTTAAAAAGAAAAAATACTGTGCTCATTTAGCTGGTTTAGAATATTTTCTAAAAAACGATATAGATGGTAAGACTTTTTTGGAAAATATGGAGAAAAAAGAAACTTCACAGCAGGAAACACAAAAATTAGTATCTTTCGGAAGTTTATTTCTAGATAAAATCTTTTCTGAAAAATCTAAAGAGGATATTCGATATGAATTATCTGCTTTTGGTCAAGAAGATGATTACCTTGGACATATTCTTTGGACTCTGAGAATTTCGCGTTTGCCAGATGAACGTTCTTATGTCATTCGAGATATTTTATCTTTTTTGAGGACCGTGGTAAAAAAAGGATATTATCAAATTGGAAAAAGCTATTATGAATCAATTAGCTTTGAAGAATTTGATGAGGCTAGTCAGGAACTCCTCATTTTTTTACAGGGGCTAGTAAAGGATAGCCAAGGAAAAGAAACCAATTTAATTTTTCCAAATACAGGACGCAATTTATTTTTTCCTGCAAGTCTATTTGAAGAAGGCGTCGATCTATTAATGAATCTCACATCATTCCAGTTGGAATGTGGCTTCTATAGTTATAGAGAAGTTATGTTTCAGGATTTTCATGAGGATGCTGGGATTTATCACTTTAAGGTTGAAGAAAATGCCGATTACTTTGAATTAACGGTTTCAGAAAAGAACTATAAAATGTTGTATGATGGTCAGTATATTTTATCTGGCAATACCCTTTACCAATTAAATCATAAACAAATCATTTTAATAAAAGCATTAAGAGATTTACCAATAGCTCAAGACGGGGAAAAGCATTTGCAGTTTGATGGGGCTGAAAAAGCTAAACTGGCAAGCAGTTTGTCCATGTTTAGTGAAGTAGGTCGAGTTGTAGCACCGAAATCACTAATAATACACGAATTTACGCCTCACTTTAGTTTTGACATAGCGGAAAATCGGGAAATCGTTTTAACACTCCTTTTTGAATTTGAGGATAGAAAGATAAGGTGTAGAGAAGAACTAGAGAAATTACCTTATGCTAGTGATTTTAATCATGAGCAAGACATTTTTAAAACGATGCTATCTAATGGTTTTTCTGACAATTTTGTCAGTCAACGGTTACCTTTGAAATCGGAGGAGATTTATCATTTCTTTTCTGAGGTTATTCCGTCATTTAGAAAATTGGGTAAGGTTTGGTTATCTGATCAATTGCAGGAGCTAGGAGCTTCTGCAAAACTAGATGTTTCAGTTCAACTTAATGGTGGTCTTTTAGATATTGGTTTCGATTTTGCTGGCATTGCGCAGTCAGAGATTGACGCAGTTCTTGATTCGCTCTTTAAGGAGCAGGACTTCTTTATCAGTAAGTCCGGGCAAGTCTTGATTTTCGATGAAGAGACCAAGGAGATGAGTCGGACTTTGCAGCAGCTGCGGAGTAAGCGGACTAAAAATGGCTTCATTCAGACCAGCAGTCTGGCAGCTTATCAACTGGCAGAGTTTTTTAAGGGCAAGGATAGGGTACAGTTTTCAAAAGATGTACAGCAGCTGGCCTTTGACCTGACTCACCCTGAGGAATTTCCTCTTCCCCAGCTGCAAGTCAAGGCTGACCTTCGGGATTACCAAGAGACGGGTGTCAAGTGGTTATCCATGCTGGATAAGTATGGCTTCGGTGGCATCTTGGCTGACGATATGGGACTAGGGAAAACCCTGCAGACAATTTCTTTTCTGAGTTCGCGTATAGATGACTCTAAGAAAGTCTTAATCTTGGCGCCATCCAGCCTGATTTACAACTGGAGCGATGAGTTTGCTAAATTTGCTCCGCATTTGGATGTGGCGGTGGTGTATGGTCTGAAAAATGTTCGTGATGAGCTGATTGCGGAGAAGCATCAGATTACCATTACCAGCTATGCTTCCTTCAGGCAGGATGTGGAAGAATACAAGGACAACCACTTCCAGTATCTGATTTTGGATGAGGCTCAGGTCATGAAGAATGACCAGACCAAGATTGCCCAGTATTTGCGGGATTTTGAAGTGGAGCATACTTATGCCCTTTCTGGGACGCCGATTGAGAATAATCTGGGAGAACTTTGGTCTATTTTCCAGATTGTCATGCCAGGACTTTTGCCAAGCAAAAAGGAATTTTTAAAACTGCCGGCTGAGAAAGTCGCCCGCTATATCAAACCATTTGTTATGCGGCGCAAGAAAGAAGATGTGCTGCAGGAATTGCCTGATTTGATTGAAGTAGCTTATCGCAATGAATTGGCAGATAGTCAGAAGACCATTTATCTGGCTCTGCTCAAACAAATGCAGGACAGAATTATCCATGCGACAGAAGATGAAATCAACCGCAGCAAGATAGAGATTCTGTCAGGTCTTATGCGTCTCCGCCAGATCTGTGATACTCCGAAGCTGTTTATGGAAGATTACGAGGGCGAGAGCGGTAAGCTAGAAAGTTTGCGGGAATTACTTGAACAGATACAAGATGGTAATCGTCGTGTCCTCATATTTTCACAATTTCGTGGTATGCTGGATATTATTGAGAGTGAGCTGGATAAGCTAGGCATGGAGTCCTTTAAGATTACAGGCTCTACTCCAGCCAAGGAGCGTCAGGACATGACAACAGCCTTCAATGACGGCCAGCGATCAGCCTTTCTAATCTCCCTCAAGGCTGGAGGTGTCGGTCTCAATCTGACCGGTGCAGACACAGTCATCTTGGTCGATCTCTGGTGGAATCCAGCGGTTGAGGCCCAGGCCATCGGCCGTGCCCACCGTATCGGTCAGGAGCGCAATGTCGAAGTCTATCGGATGATTACACGGGGAACGATTGAGGAGAAGATACAGGAGTTGCAGGAGAGCAAGCGCAATCTGGTTTCGACTATTCTGGACGGAGCAGAAGCCAAATCTAGTCTTTCTGTGGAGGAAATTCGAGAAATTCTGGGAATTTCGGCAGAATAGCTTGAAAAATAGCCTGAATAGTTTATAATAATGAAGGGTTGAAAGGAAAAAGATATGACTGATAAACAATTTCCTCTGGTGTCAGATGATGAAATCATGCTGACGGAAATGCCGCATATGAATCTTTATGATGAACTGGATCTCATTAGCAACATTACCGGAGACTATACAGACCGTAATTATTTGGAATGGATGCCGATTGTGGACTCCAGCAGGCATGCTCCCATCGCTGCCAGTCAGGCTATCAGAAGACCGCTGCAAAAGCAGTCTGCTTTCAAGGATTTTAAAAAGCCGATTGATAAGAAAGATCCAGCCATTCGTTATGCTGAGCAGGCACGCGAGGAAGCTCGGGCAGATTTGAAAAAGAAGCGTTCAGCACCTTATCTGACCAGCGACCTTCCGACTAAGGTCCGCAACAGAAAGCTTCCGATAGCTTCTAATGCGGAAAGACCTAAGCCAACAGCCCCTTTTCAAAAGAATACATCGGGCGAATTTACGAAGTTTGGCGACAGGCTTCAGCAGGAAAACTATATTTTGGCGGATATTCATCCTGAGTATAGCCCTCAGCCGCAGGAGCCGGAAGAAAAGCCTAAGAAGAACAATTATGATTTTTTAAAAACCAGTCAGATCTATAATCAGGATAGGGCTAAGGAGGAGCAGTTGAAGCATTCCAAGGCTCAAGAGCTGAATTTGACAGGCTTGGACAGCGAATAAAGCTGGCTTGCTTGATCCTTTTCTGCCTGCAATTTTCTGGTGTATAAAGGAAATTGCTGTTTGATTATGTAAATGTAAAATCTATCTGCATATAACATCCATCATCGGTTGAAGAAGACCGATGCTAGAAGCTGGGACTTACTGATTGGTCCGGCTTCTTTGGTGTTTTGGTGGTGCCTAAAAGTTTGTAATTAAAGGAAATCCTTGCGGGCTGATGAGGATCTGCGGAGATTTTCCTCTTGGGACTTGCTTTTATGGCCTTGTATTTTAAGGAGTAATCATGACGAAAACCTATCATTTTATCGGGATTAAGGGCTCTGGTATGAGCGCTTTGGCTTTGATGCTGCACCAGATGGGCCATAAGGTTCAGGGCAGTGACGTTGATAAATATTATTTCACTCAGCGTGGTCTGGAGCAGGCTGGCATTTCCATTCTGCCTTTTGATGAAAAGAATATCCAGCCGGACTATGAAATCATTGCCGGCAATGCCTTTCGTCCAGATAACAATGTAGAAATTGCCTATGCAGACGCAAACGGCATCAGCTATAAACGCTACCATGAGTTTTTAGGTGGCTTTATGCGTGACTTTGTCAGCTTGGGAGTGGCTGGTGCCCACGGGAAGACCTCTACAACGGGTATTCTCTCCCATGTTCTCTCCAATATCACGGATACTAGCTATCTAATTGGTGACGGTACAGGCCGTGGTTCTGCCAATGCCAAGTATTTTGTCTTTGAGTCAGACGAGTACGAGCGTCATTTCATGCCCTATCATCCGGAATATTCGATTATTACCAATATCGACTTTGACCATCCGGATTATTTCACGAGTCTGGAAGATGTCTTTAATGCTTTCAATGACTATGCCAAGCAGATTACCAAAGGGCTTTTCATTTATGGAGAAGATGAGCAGCTGCGCCGGATTACGTCCAAGGCTCCGATTTACTACTATGGCTTCAAGGAAGAGGGCAATGACTTTGTCGCTCACGATCTCTTGCGTTCCACCAGCGGTTCAGGCTTTAAAGTTTCTTTCCGTGGGCAAGAGCTGGGTGAGTTCCAAATTCCAAGCTTTGGCCGCCACAACATTATGAATGCAACAGCAGTAATCGGTCTCTTGTATACTGCAGGTCTTGATTTGAATCTAGTTCGGGAGCACCTCAAGACCTTTGGTGGAGTTAAGCGCCGCTTTACTGAAAAGATTGTTAACGAAACAGTTATTATTGATGACTTTGCTCACCATCCGACGGAAATTATTGCGACTCTGGATGCAGCACGTCAGAAGTATCCAAGCAAGGAAATCGTGGCAATTTTCCAACCGCATACCTTCACTCGGACCATTGCTCTCTTGGACGAATTCGCGGAAGCTCTCAATCAGGCTGACTCAGTCTATCTAGCTCAGATTTACGGATCTGCGCGTGAAGTGGACAATGGTGATGTCAAGGTCGAAGATCTGGCTGAAAAGATTGTGAAGCGGGCAAAGGTCATTGACGTGGATAATGTTTCTCCGCTTCTTGACCACGATAATGCAGTTTATGTCTTTATGGGAGCTGGTGACATCCAGACCTATGAATATTCCTTTGAACGTCTCTTGTCCAATCTGACCAGCAACGTTCAGTAGGAGGAGACTTGATGGAAGCACCGATTCGAATCAGACAGGCTGACTTGAGCGACTGGGAGGAAATTCTTGCAATTGAACAGCTGAATTTTCCAGCAGTAGAAGCAGCCAGTTCAGAAGTTCTCAAAGAGCGGATTGAGCAGATTCCAGATACTTTTTTGCTAGCAGAGCTGCATGGTCAGCTGGCGGGCTATATTGTTGGACCAGCTGTTCAGGTGCGATATTTGACATATGACCTCTTTAGCAAGGTGGGTGCTATTCCTCCAGAAGGTGGCTTCATTGCTGTCCAAAGTCTGTCCGTCCATCCTGATTTTCAGAGGCAGGGGGTCGGAACCTTGTTGCTTGCAGCTCTCAAGGAGACAGCTGTTCAGCAAAATCGAAAGGGCATTAGCCTAACCTGTCATGATGAGCTGATACCTTATTATGAGATGAATGGTTTCGTCCACGAAGGGATTTCTGACTCAACTCATGGTGGGGCTGTTTGGTCTGATATGGTGTGGGAAAATCCCAATTTTAAGGAGAAGTGATGATTATCCGTCAAGCTCAAATGGCTGACTTAGATGCCATTTATGCTATCGAATTGGAAAATTTCAGTCCAGAAGAGGCTGTTAGCCGCGAAAGTCTAGCAGCACATATCCAAACCCTATCTTCAACTTTTTTGGTGGCAGAAAGGGATGGTAAGATTCTGGGCTATCTGGAAGGACCTGTCCGTCCAGAACGTTATTTAAAGGATATTTCCTTTACAGAGGAGATTGAAGATTATGGTCATCTGGACGGTGGCTTTATCTCATTGACTAGCCTTTCTATCTCGAAAGATGCTCAGGGGATGGGGGTTGGTCGCAAGCTTTTGGAAGCTATGAAAGAGATTGCTATAGCAGAAGAACGGCACGGTATCAATCTGACCTGCCACGACTACCTCACCGCTTACTACGAAAAACATGCTTTTGTAAATGAAGGTTTGTCAAAATCAACTTACGCAGGTGCTACTTGGTTTGATATGGTCTGGGAAAACCCTAGTCTCAAACTGCAAAAAAACCAATAATAAGCTAGAAAATCCTACTCTTATTGCATTTATCTGACTTTTAAGATATAATGTTAGGGATTATGATGAAGGAGGTCAAATTTTTGACTGAAAAATCACAAGACAAAGAGAAGAATCTGAGCTTTAAAGAGCAGATTTTGAAAGACTTAGCTGGAGAAAAGGAAGAACAAACTCCCTCTTCAACTAGCCAGTCAGAAGCGGACTCTGCTTCTGCAAAAGAAACAGCAGCTGCGGACGACTTTGAAGCTAGACCGGCTTCGGTAGATGTTTCCTACAAGGTTGCAGAGAATGAAAAGGCTCACCCTCAGGTCTATGGCCGAGTGGATGAGGAAGATAAGAAGCCCAATGAGGTTCTATCTCGGGCTAATCGGGCCAACAATACGGTCAAGAAAAAACGTCAAAACACCTTAGCCCGCAGGATTATGACAACGGTTTTGCTGATTGTCCTGCTGGGACTTGTAGTCACAGGAGTTGTCGGCTATACTTATGTATCTTCAGCTCTTAAACCTGTTGATGCAAATGCAACAGAGTATGTGACGGTTGAAGTACCAGAAGGCTCTAGCTCTAAACAGATTGGGGAAATCCTCGAGAAAAAGGGGCTGATTAAAAATGCTCAAGTTTTTAGTCTCTATTCCAAAATTAAAAGCTTTAACAATTACCAGTCTGGCTATTACAATCTCCAGAAGAGTATGGACCTAGATACCATTGCTCGACAGCTTCAGGAAGGTGGAACAGATACACCGCAACCACCAGTTGTTGGTAAGGTTACTATTCCTGAAGGCTATACACTGGAGCAGATTGCAGAGGCTGTGACGGTTAATGCAGCTGCAACTTCTAAGAAGACTAGCAAGACACCTTTTAGCAAGGACGATTTCCTAGCTAAGGTGCAGGATGAAGCTTTCATTTCCAAGATGGCTGCTAAATATCCACAGCTGCTGGGCACATTGCCAAGCAAGGACAGCGGAGTCAAGTACCGCTTAGAAGGTTATCTCTTCCCTGCCACTTATAACTATGGTGAGGATGCGGATTTGGAAAGCTTGATTGACCAGATGTTGGGCGCAATGAATACCAATCTGTCTTCTTACTACTCTACTATTGAATCAAAGAACTTGACGGTTAATGAAGTCTTAACACTTGCTTCTCTAGTGGAAAAAGAAGGTTCGACAGATCAGGATCGCAAAGATATTGCCAGCGTATTTTACAATCGTCTCAATCAAGCGATGCCACTTCAGAGTAATATCGCTATCCTTTATGCTCAAGGCAAGCTAGGAAAGAAAACGACTCTGAAAGAGGATGCTGAAATTGATACCAATATCGACTCGCCTTTCAATGTCTATAAAAAAGAAGGGCTTATGCCTGGGCCAGTCGATAGTCCAAGCATGTCAGCTCTGGAAGCTACCATTAATCCAAGTAAGACGGACTACCTCTACTTTGTGGCAAATGTTGAAACAGGCGCTGTTTACTTCGCCAATACTTATGAGGAACACGCCAAAAATGTTGAGGAGCATGTCAACAGCAAGCTCACTCAATCCAGCAGCACTGATTAATTGCTGTTATTGCAGACGAGGAAACTAGTGCAGCTAGTTCTAGCTTTCTCAGTCCTGCTATATAAAAAAGGGACTGATACAGACTTGTCTCAGCCTCTTGTTTTAGTTTTAAAATAAAAGAAAATAAAAGAAAAGAGAAAAAATGGCTGAAAAAACTTATCCTATGACCCTAGAGGAAAAGGAAAAACTAGAAAAAGAATTAGAAGAATTGAAATTGGTGCGTCGTCCAGAAGTGGTAGAACGTATCAAGATTGCCCGCTCATACGGAGATTTGTCAGAAAACAGTGAATACGAAGCTGCAAAGGACGAACAGGCTTTTGTGGAAGGACAGATTTCTAGTCTGGAAACCAAGATTCGCTACGCTGAGATTGTAAACAGTGACGCTGTAGCCAAGGACGAGGTAGCTATCGGCAAAACAGTTACCATCCAAGAAGTAGGCGAAAGCGAAGAGGAAGTTTACATTATCGTTGGTTCTGCTGGTGCAGATGCTTTCGCAGGCAAGGTATCCAATGAAAGCCCGATTGGTCAAGCTCTGATTGGCAAAAAGACGGGCGATACTGCAACAGTCGAAACACCGGTTGGCAGCTACGACGTTAAAATTCTCAAGGTTGAAAAAACCGTTTAATAAATACCAAAAGGAACTGGCTAGAAGACTGGTTCTTTTTTCGTTTCTTTTAAGACAGAGAGTATAGGATAGATAAGAAGAGCAGGGGAAAAATAGAGAAAAGACAGATGCTTATGCTATAATGAGAATAAGCTAGAAAAGTAGGAGAACTGTATGCAAGAGCAAGATATTTATGGGAAATATGGGGCCTACCTGCCCAAGATTTTAGAGGATCTTAGTCAGCGTATTCAAGAGGCAAATGATCGAGTCAAGCAGGAAACGGGGCAGAAGCTTTTTGAGCATTTTAATGCACGGGTCAAGCAGGCAGTCAGTATGGAAGAGAAATGTCAACGCAAGAATTTGCCTAGGGCGCCAGAGTCAGCCCTGAAAGAAATTCGTGATGCGATTGGGATTCGGATTGTTTGCGGTTTTATTGAGGACATCTATCAGACTATTGAGGTGCTTCGTCAGCTGGAGGGCTGTGAGATTGTTCTGGAAAAGGACTATATCCGAGCTGCCAAGCCTAATGGATATCGCTCCTACCACTTGATATTAGAAGTGGAGACTCCTTATGAGGACTGCCATGGTCAAAATCCCGGCCGCTATTTTGTAGAAATCCAGCTTCGGACCATTGCTATGGACTCTTGGGCCAGCTTAGAGCATCAGATGAAGTACAAGCATGAGATTAAAGACAGCAAGCGGATTGTCCGCGAGCTGAAACGATGTGCAGATGAGCTGGCTTCTTGTGATGTGACCATGCAGACCATCCGCAATTTGATTCGAGAAAGTGAGTGAGATGATGAAGATTTTATTAGCTGAAGATGAGCAGCAGCTGTCCCGTGTCTTGGAAACGGCGATGACCCATGAAGGCTATCAAGTTGATACAGCCTTTGATGGGCAAGAGGCTGTAGACTTGGCCAAGGAAAATGCCTATGATTTGATGATTCTGGATATCATGATGCCGGTCAAGACAGGCATTGAAGCGCTGAAAGAAATCCGCCAAACCGGCAATACGACCCACGTCATCATGCTGACAGCTATGTCGGAGGTGGATGACAAGGTCACAGGGCTGGATGCCGGTGCAGATGATTATCTGACCAAGCCCTTCTCTCTGAAAGAGCTTCTGGCTCGCCTGCGGTCCATGTCCAGACGGGTAGCGACGTTCACTCCCAATTTGCTGCAGATTGGCCAAACGAGCCTCAATGTCGGAGAGCATGAGCTCATTAGCTCCAATTCTATTCGCTTAGCCGGCAAGGAATCTAAAATGATGGAATTTCTTATGCTTAATGCCCAGAAGAGTCTTTCTACTCAGGAAATCTTTCGTCATGTTTGGGCTAATGACGAGGATGAGGATTTAGATGAGGGCTTCGTCTGGATTTATATATCCTATTTGCGTCAGAAGCTGAAGGCTATTCATGCTGACCTTGCTATCTTGGGTGAGGAAGGTGGCAGTTTCACTCTGGTGCCGCTGGAAGGAGATAGCCATGTTTCGGAAGCTTAAAATTCGGTTCATCCTGCTGGCTTCGGCGGCTATTGTCTGTATTTTGCTGACCATGATTGCTGTCTTAAACTCCGTTCGCTTTCTGCAGACCAACGGAGAAATCCAAGCCGTTCTCAATATTCTATCTGCCAATAATGGAGATTTTCCCAGCGTAGAAGAAACAGCAGAGAGCTTGCAAAACGACCGTATCACCATTGATACCATCTACCAATACCGCTATTTCAGTGTGGTCTATAAGGAAGACAAAACACTTTACTCCACCAACTTAGACCATCTTTCCAATCTATCTAAGGAGCAGGCGCTTAGCTACGCTAACAAAGTGATTAAGGACAGTCGTAGCAGTGGAGTTTTTAAGGTAGGTAGTCAATTTTATTCCTACCAGATAACGCAGGATTCCAAGACCAAGCGCTATTTACTGGTGGTCTTAGATTCGACCAATTATCTCGAAAGCCGCAATGACTTTTTCTGGCTGTCTATCCAGTTGTGCTTCTATAGCTTTATTTTCTTTGTCTTGGTCGTGTCTGGATTTTCCAACTTTGCCATCCGCCCCTATATCAAAAACTATGAAAATCAGAAGCGTTTTATCACTAATGCTGGACATGAACTGAAGACGCCATTGGCAATCATTTCAGCCAATACGGAGCTGCAAGAGCTGATGACTGGCGAAAATGAATGGACAGAAAGCACCAAGGACCAGGTCAAGCGGCTCAGCAACCTAATCAATCAAATGGTCGTTCTGGCCCGTCTGGAAGAGCAGCCAGATGTTACCTTGGTAGATGTGAATTTCTCAGAAGTTGTCAAAAAAGTGGCTGGAAACTTCAAGTCTGTCATCGAGAAGGCAGGCAAGAAGTACGAGATCAAGCTGCAGGAAGACATCCATGTCAAGGCAACTGAAGATGAACTTTATGAATTGGTTAGTATCCTGATTGACAATGCCTGCAAGTATTGTGACGAAGATGGGCAAATTTTTGTCACCTTGACCAAGGCCAAGCGCGGGAAACGAGCCCGTTTGACGGTAGCCAATAGTTATGCTGACGGTAAGAATGTTGATTACAGTCGTTTCTTTGACCGTTTCTATCGTGAAGACGAATCGCACAATCAGAAGCAGCCTGGCTACGGGATTGGCCTATCCATGGCAGAAAGTCTGGTGCGGATTTTCAAGGGCAGGATTTGGGTTTCATATAAGAAAGGATTGATTGGCTTTACTGTTCTACTGTGATAGAGTCACCTCGTTCATCAGTTATTGCTTTGTTTGCTGAGCTTTTTGTATCGGCGATGCTGATTTTAACTTGAGATTAAAAAAATTCTTCTAGCTAATACTAGAAGAATTTTTCTTTATCTTGACCGTTGCTTACCAGCATTACGGTTCTTTTTCTTTTTGTTCTTTTGCTCAATAGCCGGCTGAGCTTTTGGAGTGACATCTTTAGCCCGACTCGCTTTTTTCAAGCCTTTAGGAGGATTTTTTTCAAATTCCTCTGCTACCTGTTTTCTCAAGCGAGGTCGGATGATATAGTTGATGATAAATTGCTGGATAATTTGGATAAATCCACCAACTACCCAGTAGAGAGTGACTGCGGCAGGAGAGAGGAATGAGAAACCAACAATCATGATAGGACTCATATAAGAAGCCTGTTTCATGCTGTTTCTTTGAGTTTCATCTTCAATACCATGCAGAGAGAGCACCGACTGGATATAGTAGAGGATACCGACAATGGCAGTCAAAGCCAAGTCGCTTTTGGCCAGGTCTTTAATCCAGAGGAAGGAACTGCCTGCAACTCCTTGAGTATACTGAGCGGCAAAGAAGAGGGCTGAGAAGAAAGGCATTTGGATGAGCAGAGGCAGACAGCCTATACCGCCAAACATGCTGAGTCCATTCTCTTTTTGAGCAGCCATCAGTTCTTGCTGAGCCTGTATTTTCTCTTCCTGAGTTTCGGCATTTTTGATTCGCTCTTGGATTGGGGCAAAAATCGGCTTGAAGTAGTTCATCTTTTCAGACTGAAGCGTTGCCTTCCAAGACTGATAGATTCCCAGCGGCAGAATGATAATCCGCACGATGAGCGTAACGATGATAATCGCCAGACCATAACCCAGACCTGAATTCTTGGCAAAGAATTGGATACCATCCGCCATAGGCTGACCAATCACGTCCCAAATCAGACCAGAAGGATTACCGGCCTTGTCGCGGCCCACACAGCCGGACAGGAAAAGAAGCGCAGCCAGTCCCATACCGGAGAATAAAAAGCGTTTGAAATGTTTCACGAGTTCATATCCTTTGTTTCTAAAAAATAATACCTATCTATTCTACTGTTTTTTTGCAAAATATACAATAGTTCTGCAGACCTAATTTGAAATTTTGAAGTCAGGATAGGAGTCGAAATTAGCCATGGTGACATCCAAATAGCTGACCTTAGAAAAAGGTGTCGGTCCCTTGCGGATTTCTTGGATAAATTTGGCCATCAGAGCTGGGTCATCAGCCTGAGCCAGAATGCCAACAGTACCGTCATCATTGTTCCAGACCCGGCCGGTAATACCTCCGATTTCCAGCGCTAGAGAATAAACTCCCCAGCGGAATCCGACCCCTTGTACTCGTCCTTGGGCTATCATTTTTACTTTCTGCATGGCATCCTCCTTTAGTGAGCGGACCGAGGGGATTTAAGCCCTCAGTATGAGTGCAAGTCTGCTAAATTGTGGTATAATGTTCTTATGAATATTATAACCTCAAAAGCCAATAATGTGGTAAAAAAAGCTAAAAAACTTCATCACAAAAAATACCGCAAGGATTCTTATTTGATCGAGGGCTGGCATTTATTTGAGGAAGCTGTCAGCAGTGGGGCAGAGCTGATTAGGATTTTTGCTTTAGCAGAATACGCAGAGCGATTAGCTGATTTTTCTCAGGTAATCTTTGTCAGTCCAGAGATTTTAGCAGATTTGGCTGATAGTAAGACGCCACAGGGGATTGTCGCGGAAGTGGCTTTTGAAAGGGAAGAAATACCATCGGGGTTAAATGGGCGCTATCTTTTCTTGGAGGACGTTCAGGATCCAGGTAATGTCGGTACCATCATTCGGACAGCAGATGCAGCTGGTTTTGACGGGGTTTTTATCTCTCGTCTGTCGGCAGACATCTATAACCTAAAAACGCTGCGCTCTATGCAGGGGAGCCATTTTCATCTGCCTGTTTATCGGATGGATACAGCAGATTTTATTAGGCTGACTCAGTCTTCCCGTCTGCCGATTTTGGCATCGACCTTGTCGTCAACATCTATCGATTACAGAGAGGTAGACAGCAAAGAGAGCTTTGCCCTAGTTATGGGCAATGAAGGGCAGGGGATTAGTCCAGAAATGACGGCAGCAGCTGATATTCTGGTCCATATTTCCATGAAGGGGCAGGCAGAAAGTCTCAATGTTGCTGTCGCTGCTGGTATTTTAATCTTTCATTTAAGCTAAAAATCAGAAAAAGAGATATAATAGTTGGCAAGGGAGGTGATTCTATGCCTTACAAAAAGGACGAGGAATTTATGGCCTATGTTGGGCACCTGATTGAAAAGCCCAGTGTGCAGCGCCTGAAAGAAATTCCCCATCATATTCATTCCAATAGACTTGAACATTCCATCAATGTAAGTTATACTAGTTACAGAATTGCCAAAAAATTTGGCTGGAATGCTCGCAGCACGGCACGCGGTGCCCTGCTTCATGACTTATTCTACTATGATTGGCGTGTGACTAAGTTTAAGAAGAGTCATGCTTGGGTTCATCCGAGGTTGGCAGTTCGCAATGCTCGTAAGATTACCAAACTCAATAAGGTCGAAGAGGACATTATCGTCAAGCATATGTGGGGCCTGACTTTGGCACCGCCTCGTTACAAAGAATCATTCGTTGTGACAATGGTGGACAAGTATTGGGCCGTCAAAGAAGCGACGGCACCTTGGAGACGCAAGGGCGGTAATCGCAAGCTCTTTCATCGAAAGATGCTGAAACCGTAAATGTTTAATTATAAAAGGAGTAACTATGAATCATTCTATTATTCAAGATCAATCAGATATTAATTCTTTCTATGCCAAGATTTATTCTATCGTTGGAGTCGGTATTGGAATCTCAGCAATCGTCTCTCTCTTGATGCTGAATTTCTTTCAGGACATTATTATCTCTGTTCTGACAGGCTCCACTTGGATTTTCTATGCAGCTATTGCAGTTGAGTTTATCCTTGTGTTGGTAGC
The DNA here is from genome assembly GCF_900475275.1 of Streptococcus sanguinis. Taxonomy (NCBI): domain Bacteria; kingdom Bacillati; phylum Bacillota; class Bacilli; order Lactobacillales; family Streptococcaceae; genus Streptococcus; species Streptococcus sanguinis. Next base: position 603,092 of record NZ_LS483364.1, read on the forward strand.
ATCTGGAACTGCTCGGAGCAATAGCCCAGCGGCGTTGCCTATGTTTTTAGCTTATTCAGCCATCAATGGTTTTACCTTAAGTATTATCATGGCGCTGTATCTTCAGTCAACTGTTCTCTTAGCCTTTCTGACAACGACCGTTATGTTCTTTGCCATGGGGTTCATCGGCAAGGTGACTAAAAAGGATCTTTCTGGAATGGGGAGAGCTTGTATGGCCGGTTTGATTGGTATTATCGCTGCTAGCTTCCTTAATATCTTCTTGAGAAGCAGTGGCTTGGACTTTATCATCAGTATCGTTGGTGTCCTTATTTTCTCAGGACTTATCGCTTGGGACAATCAGAAAATCCGCTATGTCTATGAGCAGACCAATGGCAATCCAGGAAATGGCTGGGCAATTTCTCTTGCTCTGCATCTGTATCTGGACTTCATTAATCTCTTCCTCAGCTTGTTGCGTATTTTTGGAAGAAATAAATAACTAGGTTAAATAAGGCTCAAGCATTGGACGTTTGCTCCAGTGCTTTTTGTTTCTCCTATGGATTTATGGTATAATAAACCCAGCAAATAGAAAGCGAGAATAGTATGAAAACTCCTTTTGTCAGTCGTGAAAAGCTAGCTGAGATTACGGCTCAATTTCCAACCCCTTTCCATCTTTATGATGAGAAGGGGGTTCGGGAAAGAGCGCGTGCCCTGCATAAGGCCTTCTCTTGGAATCCAGGCTTTAAAGAGTATTTTGCTGTCAAGGCCACTCCCAATCCTGCTATTTTAAAAATCCTCAAAGAAGAAGGCTGCGGGGTGGACTGTGCTAGCTATGTTGAGCTGCTCATGAGCCAAAAGCTGGGCTTTGCTGGACAGGATATCATGTTTTCATCCAATAACACACCAGCTGAGGACTTTCAGTTTGCGCGTGACCTTGGAGCGACTATCAATCTGGATGCCTATGAAGATGTAGCTTTTCTAAAGGAAGCCGCTGGTATTCCCAAGGTCATTTCCTGCCGTTACAACCCTGGCGGTGTCTTTGAGCTGGGAACCAGCATTATGGATAATCCAGAAGAAGCTAAGTTTGGTATGACCAAGGACCAGCTGATTCAGGCTTTCAAAGAGCTCAAGGACTTGGGAGCTGAGAAGTTTGGGATTCATGCCCTCTTGGCCTCTAATACTGTCAGTAATGACTACTATCCCGAACTGGCCCGTCAGCTTTTTGAGCTGGCTGTGGAAGTAGTGGCTGAGACAGGAGTTGAGTTGGATTTTATCAATCTCTCTGGTGGAGTCGGCATTAATTATCAGCCTGAAGGTGAGGAAAATGACATTGCGGTCATCGGTCAAGGAGTTCGTCAGGCCTATGAAGCTATTCTGACACCTGCTGGCCTAGGACAGGTAAAGATTTATACGGAGCTGGGCCGCTTTATGTTGGCACCTTATGGTCTACTTGTTACCAAGGTCACCCATAAGAAGCAGACCTACCGAACCTATCTGGGAGTGGATGCTTCTGCAGTCAATCTACTTCGTCCTGCTATGTATGGCTCTTATCACCACATTACCAATATGGATCGACCTGAGGGTGAGACAGAGATTGTGGATGTTGTCGGCAGTCTCTGTGAGAATAACGACAAATTCGCCATTAATCGCCCGCTGCCCGTCAGTCAAATTGGCGATACACTGGTGATACACGATACTGGTGCGCATGGTTTCTCCATGGGCTATCAGTACAATGCCAAGCTCCGCTCCAGTGAAATTCTCTTGGAACAAGATGGCAACGTTCGCATGATTCGTCGGGCAGAAAAACCAGAAGATTATTTTGCGACACTGTATGGCTTTGATTTTGAAAAATAGAGAAAATTTGATATAATGAAGAGCAATGTAAAAATGGAAATAGAGGAGTTCTCGATATGAATTTAGTTTTAGCAATTTTCTTGATTATGGCAGCATTTGCTGGAGGCGTGATTTTGGGTATGTATCTGCTTCGTCGGCAAGTGGAGAAAGAATTTGCAGAAAATCCGCGTTTAAATGTAGAAGCAGTTCGGACCTTGCTTAGCGCTAGCGGTCAACGGCCAAATGAAGCGAAAGTGCAGCAAGTCTATCGTCAAATTATCAGCCAGCAGAAAGCTGCGCTTGCTAAGAGCAAAAAGAAAAAATAATTTTCTAGAGGCTGGCTTTTAATACCAGCAGAGAAAATCTATAAAAAAATGGGGATTTGGAATCGGCTTCCAGTCCCTTGTTTTAGAAAGAAGACCTTATGGATAATCGACCAATCGGTTTTTTAGACTCAGGAGTGGGCGGTTTGACTGTAGTCCGTGAGCTCATGCGGCAGCTCCCCCACGAAGAGGTCATTTATATCGGAGATTCAGCGCGGGCTCCTTACGGTCCTAGGCCTGCCGAGCAGATTCGCGCTTATACCTGGCAATTGGTCAACTTTCTCCTGACCAAGGATGTTAAGATGATAGTCATTGCCTGCAATACAGCGACTGCTGTTGTCTGGGAAGAAGTGAAGGAAAAGCTGGATATTCCAGTACTAGGCGTGATTCTGCCGGGGGCTAGCGCGGCTATTAAGTCAACTGCCAGCGGCCGCATCGGTGTTATTGGAACGCCAATGACAGTTTCTTCTGATATCTATCGCCAGAAAATTGAAGCGCTCTCGCCGGAGATGCAGGTGGAAAGTTTGGCCTGCCCTAAGTTTGTGCCTTTGGTAGAGTCCAATGAACTTCATTCCAGTCTTACCAAAAAAGTGGTCTATGAAACCCTGCAACCTCTGGCTGGCCGAGTAGACACCCTTGTCTTGGGCTGTACCCACTATCCCTTGCTCCGGCCTATTATTCAAAATAGGATGGGACCAAATGTGAAGCTGATTGATAGCGGGGCAGAGTGCGTACGGGATATTTCTGTCCTGCTCAATTACTTTGAAATCAACCGCAGTCGGGAAAAACAGGAGTTCAATCACCAATTTTACACAACTGCCAATGCCAAGAGCTTTTCGGAGATTGCAGAAAGCTGGCTGGGCCTGAAAGTGAATGTGGAGCATGTAAGCTTATGACAAATAAAATTTATGAATACATTGACGAGAACAATTGGTATATCGGAGAATGGACTCGCTTTCGTAAGGCTGGCTATCATTTCAACGACATCCCATACAGGCTCTTGGAGCATATTGATGCGGAGTTGAGCGAGCTGATTGAGCGGGATTTGGAAGAAGAATACAATGCCTTTACCACAGTTGTGGTCAAATACGGATCGCCCATGTCTTATATCCAGTTTGTCCTCAGTATGATTAACGACCGCCAGAAGCGGGATTTTAAGGCGACCAGTCATAAGGGGGCTATTCTGATTACAGAAAAGGACTTGCTGCGCAAGGTTTTCTTCCTGTCTAAAGATGGAGTTAAGATGACTGACTTTTTTGGTCAGGGGCAGGAGTCGGAGATGGCTGTCGGAGATACGATCTTGATTGCGACGCGCAACGAAGGAAAGACAGCAGAGTTTCGCAAACTCTTTGAGAAGCTGGGCTATAAGGTTGAAAATCTCAATGATTATCCTGATTTGCCAGAAGTGCAAGAGACTGGAACCACCTTTGAGGAAAATGCGCGGCTCAAGGCAGAGACAATCAGTAAGCTGACCGGTAAAATGGTGCTAGCTGACGACTCAGGTCTGCAGGTCGATGTTTTAGGTGGCTTGCCTGGAGTATGGTCGGCTCGCTTCGCTGGAGTAGGCGCGACAGATGATGAAAACAACATCAAGCTCCTGCATGAATTAGCTATGGTGTTTGATATCAAGGACCGCTCGGCTCATTTTCATACGACCCTAGTGGTGGCTAGTCCTGATAGGGAGTCTCTGGTAGTTGAAGCGGATTGGCCAGGCTACATTGCCCATGAGCCAAAAGGGGAAAATGGTTTTGGCTATGATCCCTTGTTCTTAGTGGGAGAAACAGGAAAAACGTCTGCCGAACTAACGATAGAAGAAAAAAATGCGCAATCCCATCGGGCTCAGGCAGTTAAGAAATTAGTGGAGGTATTTCCAGCATGGCAAAGCAAACCATTATAGTCATGAGTGATTCTCATGGCGACCGTGCTATTGTAGAAGAAATTAGGAATCATTATATTGGAAAGGTAGATGCGATTTTCCATAACGGAGACTCTGAGCTTCCTTCTGATGATGAGGTATGGCAAGGGATTCAGGTTGTTGCAGGGAATATGGACTTTTACGACGGCTATCCAGAACGATTGGTGACGGATTTGGCGGGGACCATTATTGCCCAGACTCATGGCCATCTCTTCCATATCAACTTTTCTTTTCAAAAGCTGGATTTGTGGGCGCAAGAGGTTAATGCAGACATCTGCCTCTACGGTCACCTGCATATCCCAGATTCTCGAATGGAGGGCAAAACGCTCTTTCTGAATCCGGGCTCCATCAGCCAGCCACGCGGTCTGATCAACGAACGTCTCTACGCTAAGGTAGAGATTGATGATGACCGCTTTAAAGTTGATTACTATACGCGAAATCATGAACTCTATCCAAGCTTGTCCAAGGAGTTTAGCCGATGATTGCTAAGGAATTTGAAGACTATCTGCTGCAACATGAAGAAACTTTTTTGACGCCTGGGGAAAATCTGGCGGTTATGATTGACACCCACAATGTGGATCATGCTATCCTACTATTGAGCCAGATGACATACTCACGTGTACCAGTCGTGACAGCAGATAAAAAGTTTGTTGGCACGATTTCCCTGACAGACATCATGTCCTATCGCATGCGCCATGATTTGCCAGAAGAGGAATTCATGATGACAGACATCGTCCACATGACCAAAATGGACGACTTGACAGTTGGGCCAGATTATACTGTATCAGATGTGCTTCATAAGCTGGTCGACGAGTCCTTTCTGCCGGTTGTGGGCGAGGATCAGCATTTTTACGGAATTATTACTAGAAAGTCCATTTTGAAAGCTGTCAATTCTTTGTTGCACGGCTTTAGCAAAAAGTACGAAATTCGCAAAAAATGAAAGAATACATTAGACCGTTTTTAAATCAAAAAAATATCTCAGAAAATTCTAAAATTGCCTATTCTTATGATTTGGAGCAGTTTATCGAGGAAGTACATGACCGGATTACCGAGACCAATCTGCGGATTTATCAGGCCTCTATCAAGGATTTTAAGGCAGCTGTTCAGAAGCGGAAGCTCTCAGCAGTCAATCAATTTCTCTACTTCCTTTATCAGCAGCAGCTTATTGAGGAGTTCCACCGTTTGGTCCTGCCCAAGGTTTCCGTATCGAAGGAGCAGGAAAATGAACTGCTGGATCTGTCTGCTTTTTGGCAGGAATCAAGAGTTCCCAGGGGGCGGCTGATGGCTCTTCTTATCTTGGAAATGGGCTTGCTGCCTAGCGAGATTTTGCAGGTCAGAGTGGCTGATGTCAATCTTGACTTTCAGGTTTTGAAGATTGAAAAGGCCGGTCAGAAGCGGGTTATCAAGATTCCTGAGAGCCTGACGGGTGAGTTAGAAGACTATCTGACAGGTACATATTTATTTGAGAAAAACGGCAAATCCTATTCTCGTCAATGGGGCTTCCGTCAGCTAGAGGCCTTCTTGATTGAGCAGGGACAAGCCAGTCTATCTGCCCAAAGCCTGCGTGAGCAGTTTATTTTGCGTCAGCGGGAGAAGGGGATTGGCCTCTATGATATTGCCCAAGATTTGGGCTTGAAAACCATGATTACACTAGAAAAATACAGATAAAAATGGATATCAAACTAAAAGATTTTGAAGGCCCGTTGGACCTGCTGCTCCACCTTGTATCTAAGTACCAGGTGGATATTTATGATGTGCCCATTACGGAGGTCATCGAGCAGTATCTGGCTTATGTGGCTACTTTGCAGGCCATGAAGCTGGAAGTGACGGGCGAGTATATGGTCATGGCAAGCCAGCTCATGCTGATTAAGAGCCGCAAGCTTCTGCCTAAGGTGGCGGATAATGCTGAGCTGGAAGATGATTTGGAGCAAGACCTTTTGAGCCAGATTGAGGAATACCGCAGGTTCAAGCTCTTAGGTGAGAAAATGTCGCTCCAGCATGATGACCGGGCGCTTTATTATTCTAAACCCAAGCTGGAGTTGGTTTACGAGGATGCTGAGCTCTTGCATGACAAGTCAACGATTGATCTTTTCTTGGCTTTTTCCAAGGTTATCGCCAAGAAGCAAGAGGAGTTTTCTAAGAGCCATACAACCATTGTGCGAGACGAGTACAAGATTGAGGACATGATGGATGTGGTGCGTCAGCGCTGTGCTGGTAAGAGCCGTCTGGCTCTGCAGGAAATTTTCGCAGAGACCAAGGACATGAATGAAGTTATCACTCTCTTTCTAGCGACCTTGGAATTGGTCAAGGTGCAGGAAGTGCAAGTCATTCAGGAAGAAAATTTTGGAAATATTTATTTAGTAGGAAGAGGAAATGAGTAAGTTAGCAGAGATTGAAGCCCTGCTTTTTGTGGCGGGAGAAGATGGACTCAAGGTTCATCAATTGGCAGAAATCCTTTCTTTGCCGCCGACTGGGGTTATTCAGAGTTTGGAGAAGTTGGCTGAGCAATATGAGGCCAATCCGGACTCCAGCCTGACCCTGCTGGAAACTTCAAAGACTTATAAGCTGGTCACAAAGTCAGAGTTTGCTGAGATTCTGCGGGCCTATTCACGGGCGCCGATTAATCAAAGTCTATCGCGGGCGGCCCTTGAGACCTTGTCTATCATTGCCTATAAGCAGCCGATTACAAGGGTAGAAATAGACGACATCCGCGGGGTTAATTCCAGCGGTGCTTTGGCTAAGCTCTTGGCTTTTGAACTGGTTCGAGAAGATGGCAAAAAGGAAGTCATTGGTCGGCCAAATCTCTATGTGACAACGGATTATTTCTTAGACTATATGGGGATCAATCACCTAGATGAGCTGCCGATTGTCGAAGAAACAGAGCTAGTTGCTGAAGAAAGCCAGCTCTTTATTGAAAGGACAGATATCAATGAGAATCAATAAATACATCGCTCATGCTGGGATAGCCAGTCGCCGTAAGGCAGAAGAGCTAATCAGGCAGGGGAAGGTCAGTATAAACGGCCAAGTGGTACGTGAGCTGGCGACGAACGTCAAGTCTGGCGACCGTGTGGAAGTAGAAGGCCAACCTATCTACAATGAAGAGAAGGTTTATTACCTCCTCAATAAGCCGCGCGGGGTCATTTCTTCTGTCAGTGATGACAAGGGACGTAAGACGGTCGTGGAGCTCTTGCCTCAGGTCAAGGAGCGAATTTATCCGGTTGGTCGTTTGGACTGGGATACTTCTGGCATCCTCATTCTGACCAATGACGGGGATTTTACCGACGAGATGATTCATCCCCGCAATGAGATTGATAAGGTCTATGTGGCGCGTGTCAAAGGTTTGGCCAATAAAGAAGTTCTTCGTCCTCTGACTCGCGGTATTGAGATAGAGGGGCGCAAAACCAAGCCAGCAGTTTATGAGATTATCAAGGTTGATCCGGCGAAAAATCGCTCGGTCGTTCAGCTGACCATCCACGAAGGCCGTAACCATCAGGTCAAGAAGATGTTCCAAGCTGTCGGACTGCAGGTGGATAAGCTGTCACGGACTCGCTTTGGTCATTTGGACCTGACGGGCCTTAAGCCTGGTGAGTATCGTAAGCTCAGTAAAAAAGAAGTCAGCCAGCTGCACACACTGGCTGTAACCAAGACCAAGAAATGATAAAGAAACTGCTTATTGCTCCTGTCCGCTTTTATCAACGTTTCATCTCACCTGCTTTTCCTCCATCTTGCCGCTTTCGGCCCACCTGCTCTAACTATATGATAGAGGCTATCCAGAAGCATGGTGCCAAGGGAGTTTTGATGGGTTTGGCGCGAATTCTCCGCTGTCATCCTTGGTCTCAGTCAGGAGATGATCCTGTACCAGACCATTTCAGTCTGAAAAGAAACGCTACAAGCAAAAAGTCACACTAGCTATTTAGCTAGTGTGACTTTTTTTATCTATAATCTCAGAGTGTTTCCTATCTTCTAGACCAAGTCTTAGGCAAGAAGAGCAGGAGAATTGGGTAGATTTCCAAACGTCCGCCAATCATGGCAAAGGACAGCAATAGCTTAGAAAAAGGACTGAAGATAGAAAAAGTATCCGTCGTCCCAATCATAGGACCGATATTGTTGAAGCAGGATAGAACACCACTGACAACTGTCATGAGATTGTTATTATCCAGGCTGACGATGAAAATCAGCGTCAGAACGATCAAAACATAGGTTGCTAAATATTTGAGGACCTTGTGCTGGGTATCCTTATCTAGGACGGCACCATTGACATGCATGGTTAGGACCCGATTGGGTGATAGGGTAGAGAGGATTTGATTTTTGGCAATGCGGGAAATGATAATCCCCCGAATGACCTTGAATCCCCCAGCGGTTGACCCAGCCGACCCCCCGATACACATGAGCAGGAGCAGGATGACCTGAGAAAAGAGAGGCCACTTGACCGTATCACCATAGCCGAATCCAGTCGTTGTGATGATATTGGAAACCTGGAAGAAGGAAATCTCCACGCTCTTGGCAAAGCCTTGATAGAGGTGGAAGACATTAAAGGCAATCAAGGCAGTGGAAAGAAAGACAATCCAGAGATAGCCTCTAAGTTCCTCATCGCCAAAGCAGGCCTTAAACTTGCGAATCAGCAAGTAATAGTAGAGATTAAAGTTGACCCCGAAAGCCAAGACCCCAAAGCTGACCAGATAAGTAATCAGTGAGCTGTTGTAGTGAGCAATACCGTCATTGTATACGGTGAATCCTCCTGTACCAGCAGTTCCCATGGCAATCACAAGGCTGTCAAAGAGCGGCATACCCGCTAGGAAATAAAGCAGCGCAAAGATAGCAAAGAGAGCCAGATAGATGATATAGAGGATTTGGGCCGTACTCTTGAGCTTAGACACAACCTTGCCAAAGACTGGGCCCGGAACTTCTGCTTTCATGACCTCCAAGTGGCCATTTTTAGCATTGTCCATAATAGCTAGGGCAAAGACCAGCACTCCCATCCCTCCGATTAAGTGAGTAAAACTGCGCCAGAAGAGCAGCGAATGAGAGAGAACGCCGACATCGTTGAGAATAGTCGCTCCCGTGGTTGTAAAGCCAGAGCTGACCTCAAAGAAAGCATCGATGATGTCCGGTATCTGACCAGAGAAGACAAAGGGCAGGGCTCCGAAGAAGGACCAGAGAATCCAGCAAAGGGCTACAATCAGTACCCCTTCCTTGGCGTAGATATGTAGGTCCTTGGGCTTTAAATAAGAGCCTATGCCACCTAAAACTAGCAGGATAGCCATGGTCGCCCCGATAGAGAGAAAGACCTTTAAAGGTTCACCGTAGATTAGAGCGACGATGATGGGCACGATTAGCAGAGCCGCCTCAATCAGCAGTAATTTTGCCAGCAGGTAGCGAATCATAGATCTATTCATGGGTCTACCTCGCTATCAGATCGTAAATCTGCGTGATATTTTGCAGCAGAGTGGTCACGACAATTTTATCTCCAACTTGCAGATTGTCATCGCCTGTAGGGAAGATAGCTTTACCTTGGCGGATAATGGCCGCAATCAGGACATCTTTCTTTAGATGAAGCTGAGACAGAGGGATACCAGTCATCTTGTTTTCTTCCTTGATTTGGAACTGCAGGGTCTCGATTTGGCCGTTGGCTACATAGTGCAGAGCTTCTAGGTTAGAGAACTGAGCATTGTAGCGACCTCGGATAAAGTGCATAACCGTATCAACAGCAATGCCTTTAGGTGTCACGATGCTAGCAAAGTCTTGGTTATCAATGATTTCCAACAAACTAGTCCGGTTGACCTTGGTGATGTTTTTCTGCACACCCAGATTATTAAGAAACATGGAAGTAATGATATTTTCTTCATCTACACCAGTCAGGGTAGCAATGGCATCAAAGTTATTGGCGCGTTCCTCCAGTAAGATATCCTTGGCAGTACCGTCTCCATGGACGACATAGAGATCAGGAAATTCCTGACTGAAAAAGTTTGCCCGTTCATGGTTAGATTCAATGACTTTGAGCTCGATTTTACTATTCTTGAGAATATTGAGCAGGTAGTAGGCAATCTTGCCTGCCCCGATAATCATCAGGCTCTTAACCACTCTAGGACGTACCATATTGTGGAATTGGACAATGTCCAAGCGGTTACCTGTGACATAAATCTTGTCGCCGGCCTCCAAAGTGAAGTCGCCGTCAGGAATTTCCAAGTGCCCTTTTCTCTCAATGGCACAGACAATGATATTTCCAAATTTCTTGCGGAACTGGGAAATACTCATATGGCAGAGATTACTGTCTTCCTTGAGTTTGAACTCCATCAGTGCCACCCGGCCATTGGCAAAGTGTTCTACTGACAGGGCATTAGGGAAGTCAATGATATTAGCGATATAGCGAGCAGTTAGGAGCTCAGGATTGACCACCAGCGAGAAGCCTAGGATGTTCTTCTCCTTAAAGTAAGGGTTGGAATACTCAGGATTACGCACCCGAACGACGGTTTCCTTAGCCCCCATCCGTTTGGCCAGAACAGCTGAAACCATGTTGACCTCATCATGCTCAGTCATAGAGATGAAGATGTCACAGTGACTAACATCCGCTTGTTCTAGGATTTTGAAATTAGCTCCATTGCCAGCAATACCGATAATATCATAGCGCTTGGTAATCTGGTTGAGAACAGCCTCATCCTGCTCAATCAGGATAACATCATGATTTTCAGCCACTAGGGAGCGACAGAGGGCCGTTCCGACCTTCCCGCCACCAACAACGATAATTTTCATAAGTTTAGATTCCTCCAAAGTATGTATCTATCATACTCTTTTTTCATTTAAATTTCATCTATAAAATATAGAATAGCTTGCTTATTTATAGAATTCCGAATATTTTTTTACCAAAATGGTATCTTCCTGTGATATTTTTAAAAAAAGTACAATTTTTTGAGCATTTTTTATTGACTTGTAGGCTGAAAGTGTTATACTAAATGAGTACCTTCATTGGTTTACCTCAAACCTGTTGTGATGTAAGTTAATGAAGCCTTAACCACGCTGTTTGCTGAGCTTGACTCCGGGCAGTGTGGCTATTTTTTTATCTAAAGAAAAATACTAGGAAAAATATTTTTATTATGAAAAATCATATTGTTCTTTTTGAACCTCAGATTCCGCAGAATACCGGAAATATTGCCCGTACTTGCGCCGCGACTAATTCACCGCTTCACATCATCAAGCCCATGGGCTTTCCCATTGATGATCGCAAGATGAAGCGGGCTGGGCTGGACTATTGGGATAAGCTGGACATCACCTATTATGAGAGTTTAGAAGATTTTATGGAGCAGATGGATGGCCACCTTTATCTGATTTCTAAGTTTGCGGAGAAGGTCTATTCTGAGGAGAATTTTGCTGTAGAAGGCTCGCACTACTTTATGTTTGGTCGAGAGGACAAGGGACTACCAGAGGAATTTATGCGTTGCCATCCAGAGAAGGCTTTGCGTATTCCTATGAATGACCAGCATGTCCGCAGTCTCAATGTTTCAAATACAGTCTGCATGATTGTTTATGAAGCCCTGCGCCAGCAGAATTTTGCTGGCTTAGATTTGGTACATGAGTATGAAGCGGACAAGCTGAAGTAGCGGAATGAATGTATCTAAGCAGTAAATTTTCCTAATAGATAGAATACTGTTGTTGAAACATCTTTAATTACATCAATCAAATTGCTTGCTCTGGCAGGCTTTTTTTGTTATGATAATGATGTCTTCAGGGCAGGGTGAGATTCCCGACCGGCGGTAATTTTTGGATTGGAGTTTTTTTCTCAATGTCAAATCAAGTCCGCGAGCGCAAGCTGATGTGGTGAGATTCCACAACCGACAGTATAGTCTGGATGGGAGAAGACGAGAGGCAGTGAAGCATTCTTGCCGTTTAATCTTTATTTAAGGGCTGAGCCTTATACTAAATAATCATTAGCTGACAAGCTTTTTTCAGTGGCCTTTCCGGCTTCTCTAATTTTTATAAATTGGAGGAACCTGTGATGACAAATACTCGTAAGTTGGCGATTGTAGCAGTTTTATCTGCTCTATCATTTCTACTCATGCTTTATGAGATTCCCTTGATAACTGAGTTTCTAAAGTTGGATTTTTCAATTATTCCGATTTTACTGGCTTTGGTAGTCTTGGATTTAAAAAGCTCTCTGGCAGTGCTCATGATTCGCTCTGTCTTAAAGCTAGCTTTGAATAATAATGGCGTAGGCACTCTAATCGGTCTACCCATGAATATACTAGCGGTAGCAGTCTTTGTTTATGCTTTTTCCCTCTTGTGGAAAAAAAGGAAGAGCTTGTTTGACTATGTGAAGGCTTCTTTGGTAGCAACGCTTGGTCTAACTGTTACAATGATTGTTCTAAATGTTATTTATGCAGTTCCTCTCTTTGCAAGATTTGCTGGTTTTGATATTTATAAAACATACGGTCTTTCCAAGTATCTGCTGACCATGATTGTACCTTTTAACCTATTAGAAGGAGTGATTTGGGCTGTCGTCTTTTGGCTAATTTACAAACTCTTACAGCCCGTCCTAAAACGCTATGAAAAATAAACAATCTTATCTAACAAAGGGCTCTTTTGCCCTTTTACTTTTCGTCATGCTAGGCTATATGGTCAAGTTTTATCCTGAGCAGCTGACCAGCTTTGATACCCCGATTCAGACCTGGTTGCGGGGAGACTTGCCTGCAGCTTTGACGACATTTTTCAAACTAGTGACCAGTGTGATTGATCCGATGGGGATTATCATCTGGGTTTCGGCTCTTGTCCTGTTTTTCCTTTATAAAAAATGGAAGCTGGAAGCTGCCTTGCTAGCGGGAAATCTGGTCTTACATGGGATTTTGATTAAGCTGATTAAACTCGTCTACCAAAGAAGCCGGCCCAGTCTTTCGCATTTGGTCAAAGAGGGTGGTTACTCTTTTCCGAGCGGGCATGCCATGGCGACAGCCGTTGTTGTTGGGACCTTGATTATCATTGCCCAGCAACGAATTCAAAACCAAAAAATCAAGCGATTGGTACAAGGTTTGCTCTTGCTCTTTATCTTCATGATTATGGCTTCCAGAGTCTATCTGGGAGTGCACTACCCGACAGATGTAATCGGAGGAGCCTTGATGGGCTTTGCCATTCTCAATATCGAATTTCCCTTTTATGACAAGCTGCGCTTTCAGTGGCGTTTCAAGGGAAAGCAGAAATAAATATAGATGAGAAAGGTTGGTTTTGCTGGCCTTTTTGTCTTGACAAAGAAAATCTCTTTCTTTAAGATAGGAGCAAACAAGATTTGGAGGTCAGAATGTCCAATTTGAATCAAGAAATCATACAGTCAGTTTTAGCTCTTGTTGATAGTATTCCCTCTGGGCGCGTGGCGACCTATGGTCAGATTGCTCGTTTGATTGGGCGGCCAAAAAATGCCCGCTTGGTGGGAAAGATTCTCAGTCAGTCGGAACTTTATGGTGGCAAACATCCTTGCCATCGGGTGGTCAATGCAGTAGGGCGCCTCGCACCTGGCTGGGAGGACCAGAGACACTTGCTCTGGGCGGAGGGAGTGGACTTGAAGGCCAATGGCTGTATAGATCTCAAGCGTTATCAGTGGGAGCTATGACTTCCTTCTTTCCTTGTGAAAGAGGGAATTTTTGTTTCTATGCCCCTTTTTGTGGTAGAATGAAAGGTATGAAATCTTACAATTCTTTGAATGATTATTATCGCAAACTTTTTGGAGAAAAGACTTTTAAGGTGCCCATTGATGCGGGCTTTGACTGTCCCAATCGGGATGGTACGGTAGCGCATGGAGGATGTACGTTCTGTACCGTTTCGGGTTCAGGTGATGCCATTGTGGCGCCGGATGCGCCCATTCGCGAGCAGTTTTACAAGGAAATTGACTTCATGCACCGCAAGTGGCCAGATGTTCGCAAGTATCTGGTCTATTTCCAGAACTTCACCAATACACATGAGAAGCTTGAAGTGATTCGTGAGCGTTATGAGCAAGCCATTAACGAGCCAGGCGTCGTTGGACTTAATATCGGAACTCGGCCGGACTGTTTGCCTGATGAGACCATCGCCTACTTGGCTGACTTGTCCGAGCGTATGCATGTGACTGTGGAGCTGGGGCTTCAGACTACCTACGAGGAGACCTCAGACCTCATCAATCGTGCCCATTCTTATGAGCTCTATGTGGAGACGGTCCAGCGAGTCCGAAAGCTGGCTCCCAAGGCGGAGATTGTCTCTCACTTGATTAACGGCCTGCCGGGCGAAACCCATGAGATGATACTGGAGAATGTCCGCCGCTGTGTGACGGACAATGACATTCAGGGAATCAAGCTTCACTTGCTTCACTTGATGACCAATACCCGCATGCAGCGGGATTATCATGAGGGGCGACTGCAGCTGCTCAGTCAGGATGAGTATGTCTCCATCATCTGCGACCAGCTGGAGATTATCCCTGAGCATATCGTCATCCATCGTATCACAGGCGATGCTCCGCGAGATATGTTGATTGGCCCCATGTGGAGCCTCAATAAATGGGAAGTTCTCAATGCCATTGAGGCAGAAATGCGTCGTCGTGGCAGCAAGCAAGGCTGTAAAGCAAAGGAGCAGAGATTCGTATGTTAAGACCCTTACAGATGGCCCATGCCTTTTTGGCAGAAGTCGTGACCAAGGAAGATATCGTGGTGGATGCTACTATGGGCAACGGACATGACACCCTCTTTCTGGCTAAGTTGGCCAAGCAGGTCTATGCTTTTGACATTCAGGAGCAGGCTGTGGAAAAGACCCGCCAGCGCTTGGCAAAAGCTGGCTTGGACAATGCTCAGCTAATCTTGGCTGGCCATGAGACTCTGGACCAATACACAGACCATTTCAAGGCAGCTATTTTTAATCTTGGCTACTTGCCTTCGGCGGACAAGTCTGTCATTACCCGACCCGCTACGACGTTGGAAGCTCTGGGAAAAGTCTGTCAAGGCTTAGAAAAAGGCGGCCGTGCAGCGATCATGATTTACTACGGGCATGAAGGTGGCGAAGTTGAAAAAGATGCGGTGCTAGACTTCGTCAGTCAGCTGCCTCAGCAGGACTTTACTGTTGCCCTCTATAAGACTATCAATCAGATTAACAACCCGCCTTTCTTAGTCATGATTGAGAAATTGAGAGAAGGAACTTGAGATACAATAAGGATACAGAGAGAAAAGCCAGACAATAGGAGCTTTCAGTACTGTATCCTTGTTTTTTATCGTGAAAATCGAATAATTAGGTCTAAAAGAAAAGAATTAAGGTGTGTGTAAATTTAAAGTCTTATATTTTCTTACATAGAAGATATAAGACTTTTGACATTTTTCAGTTTATATGATAATCTATGACTGTAAAAATAAAAACGTCACAGAGTTTTTAGGAGGAAGTTATGGCTACTGCTTTTACTGCTGAAGAGAAAGAAGTAATTAGAAAGAAATTACATAAAGTTGCAAAGGAATGCCTTCAAAGATATGGGCTTAAAAAAACCACAGTTGACCAGATGGCAGTAATGGTAGATATTTCCAAAGGTTCTTTTTATAATTTTTATTCCTCAAAAGAAATGTTATTTTTTGCGGTCTTAGAAGAATATCAAATAGATGTTATGGATCGCCTGACAGAACAATTAGATATGGAAGCCAAGATAGATACAAATCGTCTGGTACAGTTACTTTATGATTTTTATCAAGATTTTCGCTATTCATTTATGTATACCATATTCAAAAATCATGAAATGGAATTACTCGTAAGAAAATTGCCAAAAGAGGCGATAACAAATCATCATCTGATAGATGATAGGATGGTTAAAAAAATTGTATCCCGAATCAATATTAGAGAAAATGTATCGGTAGAAATCGTCTCTGCTTTATTTAGAACGATTGCTATGACTATTCTACACATCGAGGAAATCGGTGAAGAACAATTTGATACTACATTGAAGTTAGTCATACAAGGAGTTGTGGAACAAATTACTAAGGAGGATAGGTAATGGTGAAAGAAGCAATTAGAACCGCAAATCTTTCTAAAAGATATGGAACAAAAAATGTTGTCAACAACTTGAATCTATCAATAAAAAGTGTTGAAATAGTAGGTTTTTTAGGACTGAATGGTGCAGGGAAAACAACAACGATGAGAATGATGTTAGGATTGATAAAATCTACATCAGGAGCATGTTATATTCAAGGAAAAAAGTTAGATCTGAATAATTTAGAACTTCGAAACGAAATAGGTTATATTATTGAGACACCTTATTCTTATCCAGACTTAACTGTGAGAGAAAATTTAGAAATCGTTAGTAAATTAAGAGGGGTTAATAAAGATAATATTGACTGGGTAGTTGAGAAATTAAAACTAAAGCAATATGAACATAAACAGGAGAAGCATCTTTCTTTAGGAAATGTTGCGTGTTTAGGAATTGCAAAAGCGATTATTCATAAACCTAAAATTCTAATTCTTGATGAGCCAACAAATGGATTAGATCCTTTTGGAGTTATTGAAGTGAGAGAGCTGTTAAAGGAATTGGCGAATAATCTAGGCACAACTGTTCTTATTTCAAGTCATAATCTGGAAGAAATATCTAAAATTGCTACTAGAATAGTCATTATACATGAGGGCAGACTTATAAGAGAAGTTGAAAGCAATGAATTAGAACAGTACTTAGAAAAGAAGTTACTAGTAACTGGATCTAATAATAAGGCCATGAAAGAAGTGTTATCTAACCATGGCTATCAGGTGAACATTCAATCAGACACAGAAAATAATATCGATTTCTTAGAACTAATTGATAAAAAATCTGTGGAATGCCCGGAAGATGTTGCTACATTGCTAGTCCATGCAGGTTATCCACCTAAAACACTGATTGTTGAAAAAGAAGATTTAGAGCATTATTTCTTAAGAATACTGAATGACTATAATGGAGGAATCTCGAATGAAAAAGCTTAGTTCCTGTATTTTAATTGAATGGAGAAAGTTAATAAAATCAAAACTTTCCATCGTAACTGCTTGTTCTATCTGTTTAGTTCCTTTTATTGTTGGCTTGTTTGCAATTATGATGAAATATCCAGAGAATTTCAAAAATCTTGGTTTGATTTCTGCAAAAATGGAAATGATGAGGATAACAGACTGGTCGTCGTACTTAATGACCGTATCACAAGTCATTTCTGTTGGGGGATTGCTCATTTTTGGATTTACAGCATCTTGGGTTTTTGGTAGAGAATATTCTGATAAAACTATGATTGACCTATTAGCACTCCCGATAAGAAGAGATACAATCGTATTATCCAAGTTTATCGTTATCGCTCTATGGAGTTATATTCTATCAATTTTTGCACTTTTATTGGGATTATTAGCTGGCAATCTGATTGGACTTGAGGGCGGGAGCTTAACAGTGATTCTCAAAGGTATACTTACTTTTGGTTATTGTACTACTCTTACGATCGTACTCTCTACTCCAGTGGCTTTTTTTGCTTGTTTAGGCCGGGGATATTTGTCACCATTGGCATTTATTATTTTTACAATTATTTTTTCTCAACTTGGTTCTGCTCTTAACTTTGGAAAATACATTCCATGGGCGATTCCTGCACTTGCAAGTGGTATTGCAGGAAAAGCACTATTGAATTTTGGGAGCATTGTCAGTTTATTTGGGGTAAGTATTCTAGGTCTTATCGCAATAATAGCTTGGTGGAGGTATGCTGATTACGATTAAAATGAAGTGATGAAAATGCTAATAACACAAAACTAAGTCTTATTCATTTTCATTCAAAACAACCCCTCCTGTTCAGATTGAAAAACAAGAGGGGTTATATTATGGCAATCGAAAGTTTTAGGTGAGAAAATATTATGTAAGTGCCGTTGCTCTAAATGAAAAGGTAGTTTCTAAATATACGTGATTGGGAAAAATGACCTTGTCTTTGATAAGTTAAGTGTCAAACCGTTCTCAGATGGCAGTTTTAGAACAAGGCATAATCCCGTTGTTACGGGCATTAGTCAAGTAATCATAGCATTAACCTAAAAGAAGTTTAGCGAACGTCTTTAGACGTCGCTGGAGGGAAATTGCTTATAGCCGGTGTACAAGTCACTTGTTTTCACGGGTGGTTATGATTTCTCAAAATGAGCAAAAAAACAGTAAACCCTTGTGATTTACTGTTTTAAAAATTCTTCTATTCAATTAGACAAACTTTTATGTTTTATCGTCTTTGCGTCTCCACTATTCATGATACCACAATAATCTCACTAGCAATCATGTATAGAGATGTTATTGCTAAATTCCAATTTGACGCACTGTAGATGCTCCTCATTTTACATGCTACATCTGAAATGCTGTTATCCAAAAACATATTCCGGCTATAAGTGAAATCGGAGTCATAACATATTTTTCTTTCTTACTTTTTGAAATCATATTCATAATCGTATTCAAAGACAGGTAAGCGGCAAAGAAAAAACAAATATATTTAGTAACCTTAAAAGACAGCCACAAGGGAATAAAACCTCCGGCTTGCAAAATAATGATCATGGCAAAAATTTGGATAGCCACCGAAATGACTGCTGCAAGTCTAAATTTCTTAGGTAAGATTTTATGTTGTCCCCCCATTGTAAATTCGCCCAAAGGCAGACCGCAAGCAACAAGAACTGTCATAATTGCTATAACTCCAAATAATACTGCACCTAATATTGAAAACATAAATCACTATTCTCCCTTCGTAAAATATAAAAAGTTTCAGTTACAAATTCAACTTTGTGTCACTTAACGTTCCTATAAAATTATAAGAAATTCTTATCAAGTGTTCAAGTTTTATAGGTTTTTATCAAGCTGGTCTGTTGGCTCACCTTTTCTTTTGTTCTTCCACCAATCGCTCAGATCGACTAAGGATTGAGCGGCGGAGGGGATGAGGAGAAGGACATAGATATAGACATACTGGCTCTTGGTTTCCCAGAAGAAGTGGAAGAGGCCGCCCCCTAATAGAAAGATGAAGGGATAGAGGTCAAAAGGCGTCAGTTTTTCCTCGGCGACGAAAAATTTATGCAGGATAAAGAAACAGGAGAGCAGATAGATGCTGGCTAGCAGCGTTAAGAGCAGGAAATTAACAATCTGATAACCTTTTCTTTCCTCATAAATGCTGCGCAGGACAGCTGGCTTCATATATTGCTGGCGCTCAATCTGAGGCCCAGTCCAAATAGATTGAAAAGTCGGCTCAGTCCAAGTCGACTTGACCTTTTCGTAGAAGAATTTGAGCGCATAAGCAGGATGCTTACTGAAGTGAATCAAAATATCCTTCAAATCCCGAGTGGCCATTTCTGTAGCCAAATTTTCATCGTATTTGTTGCGCTTGAGAATCTTGGTATTGTAGGCATCGTACCAGCCTCCCAAGGTCTGCCGATTAGGATCATCCCGCAGGCCCATAGTGATGTAGGCGATTTTTGGGGTGCCGACACCGATCTTGCCCCCAATCAGCTGCTCATAGTAGGCAGTCAGACCCTTGTTTGAAAGGACAATGCCGGCCACAATCAGGATGATGGCTAAGGGTTTCTTCCAAGACCATTTGTAAAAGATGGACAGGAAGCAGACTCCAATCAGCATGATAGCAAAGATGATGTAGTTGTTGCGCAGGAGGCAGGCCAGACTGATGCTGGCAGCTCCCAGTAAGGCATAGAACAGGTTTCCTTTCTGATCCAGCTTGATAAAAGCATAGAGACTGAGCAGACAGAAGAAGAGGCCAGGAATGGTACCGTAGACAAAGAGGATGAAAAAGAGTTGTGGTAGAAAGAGAAAGGTCAGCAGAATCGTGTATTTCTGAATCATTTCTCTGGCATTGAGCAGGGCAGTAATCTTGTAAATCAAGAAATGACTGAGTAAAGTCCAGCCGACATTCATGCTAAAGGCAAATTGAGTCGTCGGAGAAATAAAAGCATAAAGTCGCTCCAGAGTCATCAGTCCTAGCTGATGGGGATTACGATACATGTAGCTTCCGACGGTTGTCAGCGAGCTGTAATCTCCTCGGTTAAAGGCCAACGCTGCATTGAAAACATGCTTGGCGTCAGCTCGGATGCGGCCATCGTAGGCCGTTATCAGAAAAATCGCTGCTGCTATAAAGGTGAGGGACAGAAACCAAAAAAGATGTTTGGTCTGAACCTTTTCCAGCAGGGGCCGGATTAAAAATAGGCTGAGGAGAAAGAGCAGGAGGATAGGGTAAAAATACCAAGGATTACTGACGAATTGGACTCCTTCTGCAATCCTCAAAGGGATGTAAGTATGGGACAGCAGAATCTGCCCAGACAGGAAAAGTAAGGCAATCGCAGTCATGGTCAGAATCAGGAAGTAGCCCAGATTGAAGATGGTATTAGAAAATTGCTTCATGAGGACCTGTCCTCCACCTTGATGAAATAACGGTCTTCTCCCAGCTCAATCAGCTCGACTGGCTGGGGATAAAATCGATCCATGACCTCTTTTTGAAAAATGTCTTCTTTGGGACCTTGGGCTATGATTTCACCTTCTTTCAGGAGCAGGACATGATCCATAGCTTCAGTAATTTCTTCTACATGGTGGGTGACATAGAGGATGGTTGGAGCCTGATCCATCTGTGTAATCTTACCAATCTGATCCAGCAGGCGCTCGCGGGCAAAGAGATCCAGACCGCTGGTCGCTTCGTCTAAGATAAGCAGTTCTGGCTTTTCCATGAGACTGCGTGCAATTAGCAAGAGCTGTTTTTCTCCTTGAGACAGACTGGCGTAGCTTCTGCCAATCAATTCTTGCCCGCCAATGGAAGCCAGCATTTCCCTAGCTTGATCCAGCTCAGTTTGCCCGTAAGGAGCGTAGAGAATACTGCTTTTATACCTGCCTGTCAGGACGATTTCTTCAGATGTGAGGCGGCTTGGCAGGCGTTCAGCAATGAAGGATCCGACTACTCCAATCCTAGTTCTCAGCTGAGGAATATCGCCGGCACCAAATTCCGTACCCAGAACCGTCACCTTGCCCTGGGTCTTCCAATGCTCAGCCATGAGCAAGCGAAGGAGAGTCGACTTTCCTGAGCCGTTTAGGCCGAGAATAGCCCAATGCTCCCCCTTTTTCACCTGCCAGTTGAGATCTTTTAAGATAGTTCGGCCTTGTTTAGCCAAGCTTACATTGTCCAGTTTGATAATCTTTTCCATTTTTACTCTTTCTTTCGTTAAATCTCCTTTATTATAACAAAATTTATGGTAAAATAACTGATAGGAGGAGTCAAATGTTTCATAAAAGTAAGCTGATGTTTTGGACCAGTGAGGTCCTTTTGCTAACGATTATTTTCTTTATCTGGCGCCAGATGGGGGATATGATAACCCCGATTGTTAGCGTTGTGAATACCATCTTGATTCCCTTTCTTGTGGGAGGATTTCTTTACTATATTACGAATCCACTGGTAAAATTTCTCCAGGATAAGCTCAAAATCAACCGAATGATTGGGATTCTGATTACGCTCAGCCTTTTGTTTGGCTTGATTGCTTTGGGTGTTATTTACCTCTTGCCGATTTTGATTAATCAGCTGAGCAGCTTGATTAATTCCACACAAGGCCTTTATTGGGAAATTCAAAGTTTTGTCAATCAATTATCAAAAAATCCGCTCTTTCGAAATCTGAATATCCAGTCCACCATCCAGCAGCTCAACCTGTCTTATGTGGACATTCTGCAAAATATCCTTAACAGTGTAACCAACAGTCCGGGCAGCGTTTTATCAGCAGTCGTCAATACGCTAATGATTTTGATTATGACGCCGATTTTCTTGGTTTACTTCCTCATGGATGGCCATAAGCTTTTGCCCATGCTGGAGCGGACAGTCCTCAAGCGCGATAAGCTCAATATCTCCAGCTTGCTGACCAATCTTAATGCTACTGTTGCCCGCTATATCAGCGGAATCTCAATCGATGCCCTGATTATCGGTGCTCTGGCCTACATTGGCTATAGCGTGATTGGGCTCAAGTACGCTTTGGTCTTTGCTATTTTCTCCAGTCTGGCTAATCTGATTCCTTATGTAGGACCAAGTATCGGCTTGATTCCCATGGTCATTACGTATGCCTTTACCGATCCTCAGAAGATGGTTGCGGCCTTGATTTACATGCTGATTATCCAGCAGGTTGATGGCAATATCCTCTATCCCCGTATCGTTGGTGGTGTGATGAAGGTCCATCCTATTACCATCATGGTGCTCTTGCTCTTATCCAGCAATATCTATGGCGTGCTGGGGATGATTGTGGCAATCCCGACCTATTCTATCCTCAAAGAAATCGCCAAGTTCTTGGCTAACCTCTATGACAATCACAAGGAAGCCCAGCAGCAAAAGAAGAACGAAGAGTTTGGGATTATTAATAAATAAGGATGAGTTTGGTAATTGATTGATTCCAGAATCTCAAGACCAGAAATAAGACGGAAGGAAGGCCTTCCGTCTTATTTTCATTTCCTGTGCACTAAATTTAAAAATATGATATAATCAGATTTACTTATACATTTCGAGGAGAAAGAATCAATGGAAGACCCTGGCAGTCAGAATATGTTATGGCAAGCCTTACTACTGTTTATATTGACTTTGTTAAATGCCTTTTTCTCAGCAGCTGAGATGGCAATGGTATCGCTCAATCGGGCGCGTGTGGAGCAAAAGGCTGAAGAGGGCGACCTCAAATATATCCGGCTCTTAGCTGTCTTAGAAAGCCCTAATAATTTCTTATCAACCATTCAGGTTGGGATTACAGTTATCAATATCCTGTCTGGGGCAAGCTTTGCGGATAATCTGGGGAAACTTTTCTCTTCTTGGATGGGAAATTCCGAGACTGCACGTGCTATCGGAACTTTCTTGGCTTTGGTTCTATTGACATATATTTCTATTGTTTTGGGTGAGCTTTATCCGAAGCGCATTGCCATGAACCTGAAAGACAATCTAGCTGTGCGGGCTGCACCGGTTATTATTTTTCTTGGCAAGATTGTCAGTCCCTTCGTTTGGTTGCTGTCAGCGTCGACTAATCTGCTGAGTCGGATAACCCCGATGAAGTTTGATGATGCAGACGAAAAGATGACTCGGGATGAGATTGAATATATGCTGACCAATAGTGAGGAGACCTTGGATGCAGATGAAATTGAGATGCTGCAGGGGATTTTCTCTCTGGATGAGCTGATGGCGCGTGAACTGATGGTGCCGCGGACGGATGCCTTTATGGTGGACATTCAGGATGACACCAAGGAAATCATCGAGAGCATTCTCAAACAGAGCTTCTCGCGGATTCCTGTCTATGATGGAGACAAGGACAATGTCATTGGACTGATTCATACCAAGCGGCTGCTCAATGAAGGGTTCATCAATGGTTTTGATAATATCGTTCTGCGCAAGATCCTGCAGGAGCCGCTCTTTGTCCCGGAAACCATGTTTGTCGATGATTTGCTCAAGGAGCTGCGCAATACGCAAAATCAAATGGCGATTCTCTTGGATGAGTATGGTGGTATGGCTGGTCTGGTCACACTTGAAGACCTCTTGGAGGAGATTGTCGGTGAGATCGACGATGAAACTGACAAGGCTGAAATCGAAGTCCATGAAATCGGCGAGAATACCTACATCGTATTAGGAACCATGACCCTCAATGACTTTAATGAATATTTTGAAGTTGAAATTGAAAGCGACGATGTGGATACGATAGCTGGTTATTACTTGACTTGTGTAGGGACTATTCCAGATCCGAAAGAACGCATTAGCTACGAAGTCGAAAGTCAGAATAAGCAACTCATTTTAACCAATGACAAGGTAAAAAATGGCCGTGTTACGAAGGTTAAGGTTGAAATTTCAGAACAAGTGGAAATCGATGAGGAAGCTAATAAATAGTTGACTCCTTGTAAAACAAACAGGCTTTCTTATAAAGAAGGTCTGTTTTTGGTTGCCGTAATAAGGCAGTTTGTTTCATTGAGTTAGAGATGATTCAATAGTAAAATTGCGGAAAAGGTTCTAGTTTTATGGTAAACTACATATAGAAAGACATGGTATTTTGTATGATGAAACGCGTGAAATCTATTCTTTTATCACTGATTTGCCTTTCTGTGCTTGTAATAGGAGGTAAATTTTATATGGATCGAATGAAAGTAGATAATCTCTACCGGCATGGTTTTCAGCTCTATGAAGAACAAATCGCGACCTAACTAAAAGAACATTACAGCGGTATCAGTAAAATCAAATTTTCTCCTATTTTTAAAAGTGGTGGAGGAGGAGAAGGTTTTGTAAATGCTCGTATAGTTCCAGTAGTTTATGATAATTATGGTAATAAAGTATATTTGCGCAATGATGGCGTTTTAAAGATGGGTGTGGCAGATTATGAAATGACAGCTGGAATTGATTTGGATTTTAATGTCAATGATGGTTCAGAAATAATTTATTTACATAATAAGAAGAATGAATCTGTTAGTGTGGAAGGTTACCAACATTTGCCAGATGGATTAAAATTGAATAAGGATGAAATTACTGATGAAAAGATGGATGCTTTTTCTCGTGAAGGGTATCTAAAAGGTGTAGAAAAAAATAGCTTAGGTAGTCCCAAAGCTGAGATTGTCTATAATTTAGAAATTAGACGTGTACAGGGGAGGGAGTTTTATGAATGGAAGTAACCCACCAATTTGGTAAGTTGGACTAGAAAGAAAAGGAGGTTTGTATGACTATACGAGTAAAATCTATTCTTTTATCTCTGTTTTGCGTTTTTGTACTTGTAATAGGAGGTAAATTTTATATAG